>JAIIWC010000108.1 GCA_022745215.1 Collinsella sp.
GAAGCTAAGCCCCATCGCGCCGAGAGTACTGCGGGGCCAGCCCGTGGGAGGCCAGGGCGCCGCTGACCGGTGGACGGCACCGAGCCGTCATCGAAACTGTAGAAGGGGGAGGCCTCGCGGCCTCCCCCTTTTTGCGTTAAAAGGCGACATTCTCTATTTAATTAAATCAGTCCCATCATCCGCCGGTGAATATAAACGTTCACCGTTCTTTGGTCGGTTCTCTGTTCTCAATGGACTAATATTTGCTTTAGCGCACTGCTGCGCATGTCCTGTTTTTACACGGGTCGTTTTATTGATTGTGACGGAAGGACTCACATGGCAGATGTTCATGAGCTGCTTGATACTTGGATTGCCAATGTCAAGGACGAGGAGCTCCTCGCTGAGCTCAACACGATGAAGGAGCAGGGTGATGAGGATGCCATCACCGACGCTTTCTTCCAGGATCTCGCCTTCGGTACTGCCGGTCTTCGCGGCACTATCGGTGCGGGCACTAACCGTATGAATATCTATACGGTCGGTCGCGCGACGCAGGGTTTTGCTGACTATCTCAATGCGACCTTCGAGCATCCGACGGTTGCCATCGCTCGCGATAGCCGCAATAAGGGTGAACTGTTCGTTAAGACGACGGCTGCCATTCTTGCAGCAAACGGCGTGACTGCTCTCGTGTACCCTAAGATTTCTCCCGTGCCGACGCTTTCCTGGGCCGTCCGCGACCTTAAGTGCTCCGGTGGCATTTGCATGACCGCTAGTCATAACCCGGCGCCGTATAACGGCTATAAGGCCTATGGCCCCGACGGCTGCCAGATCACCAGCGAGGCCGCCGATGCTATTTCTAAGGCTATCGCCGAGACCGATACGTTCACCGGCGTGAAGTCCATGGACTTCGATGAGGCTCTTGAGCAGGGTCTGGTCAAATGGATCGATGACTCGTGCCTCGAGCGTTATTACGACGCCGTTCTCGCGCGCGGCGTTACGAATCTTTCTGCCGAGGAGATTGCCGGCGCGCCGCTCAAGCTTGTCTATACGCCGCTGAATGGTACCGGCCTCATTCCCGTCACCACGGTGCTCGAGCGCGCTGGCATCACTGATGTCACGGTTGTTCCCGAGCAGAAGGAACCTAACGGCGATTTCCCGACCTGCCCGTATCCTAACCCCGAGATCCGACAGGCCATGCAGAAGGGCATCGATCTCTGCGAGCAGGTTCACCCCGATCTGCTGCTTGCGACCGATCCCGACGCCGACCGTGTTGGCGTTGCCGTTAAGAATGGCGATGACTATCTGCTGCTGACCGGTAACGAGATGGGCGTCCTGCTGCTCGACTATATTTGCAAGACCCGTGCCGCCCGCGGCGAGGACCTCACTAAGAAGGTCGCGGTTACTACCATTGTTTCTTCCGCCATGGTCGATGCTCTGGCCGAGGAATATGGCTTTGAGCTTCGTCGCTGCCTGACGGGCTTCAAGTACATCGGTGACATCATTACCTCGCTTTCCGATGCCGGTGAAGTCGATCGCTTTATCTTCGGTTTTGAGGAGAGCTACGGTTATCTGGCTGGTGATCACGTGCGCGACAAGGACGCCGTGAGCACTTCGCTGCTGATTTGCCAGATGGCTCAGTATTACAAGCTGCAGGGTAAGAACCTCGCCGACGCGATGCACGAGCTGTACGAGAAGTATGGCTACTATCACAACAAGACGATTTCGCTGAGCTATCCGGGCGCTGAGGGTGCGGCAAAGATGGCCGGCATCATGGCTGGTCTGCGCGAGAACCCGCCCGCGGAGCTCGCCGGTTCCAAGATTGAGGCCGTCGTGGACTACAACACCTGCGTGAACGGCCTGCCGAAGGCTAATGTCATTGAGTTCGATCTTGAGGGTGGCAACAAGGGTATCGTCCGTCCTTCCGGCACCGAGCCCAAGATTAAGCTGTATATCTTTGCCAAGGGCGCGGATGCCGCCGAGGCTGATGCAGCACTTGACGCGATTGAGGAGTCCGGTCGCAAGCTGCTGGCATAAGGCATTTAAGAGTCTATTACTATAGATAGGCGAAAGGGGGGATCTCGGAAACGAGGTCCCCTCTTATATTTAGCCAGCAAACCGAGAGTCCCAATATGTGTAGGAAATGTGTACGCCCAGATTCCCGCCCCCGGCGCCCCTCGGGTCTGGCAATATATCTCCTTGCCGCGCGGCCCGGTCGGACCGGACCAGCCGCCAGGCGTGCACCTTGAGAACCGGATACTGCGAGGATGGACACTTACTTCAGTGTCGCATCCGGGCAGACATCGAACCATTTGAAATGGTCTAACTTGGATT
>JAIIWC010000046.1 GCA_022745215.1 Collinsella sp.
CGTGGACGAGGCCGCTGCCAAGATTCTCGAGGCCCGCGCCGAGGCCCGTGCCGCCAAGAACTGGGATCTGGCCGACGCCATCCGCGATCAGCTCAAGGACCTGGGCCTGACGATTGAAGATACTGCCGCGGGCACCCGCATCAAGACTCTCTAATCCCCGCGGGTTTCCCAAGCACCCGACCTTGCCGTTCAAGCCGTCGCTCGCGTACTCAAGTACGCGTCGCTCCTCTTTCACGGCCATCTCGGACACTTGGAAAACCCGTGCCGACCGCCCGAGCCACGGCACCTTGCCTTTCAATCGTCGGGCATGACCTCAAGGTCTATGCCCTCCTCTTTCAAGGCAATCTGCCGCACCTCGGGCGGTCGATCTATTTGTTTCGTTTGATAACTGTATTTAGGAGGTCGCTTTATGGCCGACAACCGCAAGCGTGCGCCTCGTGGTGGCAAGCAGGCTGCTTCTGGCTCGCGCCCGATTCGCCGCAATGACCGCGCTGCCGCTTCCAAGGGCCAGCGCGAGCGCTCCCAAGCCCAGGCTGCGCGTCCGCAGCGAGATCGCAACCGCGACAACATTCAGGTCCCCAAGGGCGAGTTTATCGAAGGTCGTCGTGCTGCCGCCGAGGCGCTGCGCACCGGTTTTCCCATCAAGTGCGCGCTCATTGCCGAGGGCGGGGAGCGCGATGCCGCTTTGTCTCGTCTGGTCGACGACCTCAACGCTGCGGGCGTCCGCATTAAGTATGTGCCGCGCGTGCAGCTCGACGCACTGTCGAGCCATGGCGCTCACCAGGGCATCGCGCTCGAGGTTGGCAACTTCCCTTACGCCGATGTCGCCGACATCCTCGACCGCGCGGGTGACGGACCGGCACTCGTCGTCGTGCTCGACCATGTGACTGACGACGGCAACTTTGGTGCCATCGTGCGTTCCGCCGAGGTTGTGGGCGCGGCCGGCGTCATCATTGCCAACAAGCGCGCCGCCGGCGTGACCGTGGGCAGCTACAAGACTTCAGCCGGCGCCGTCATGCATCTGCCTATCGCGCAGGTGCCCAACATCGCCCGTGCGCTCGACGACCTCAAGGCCGCTGGCTTTTGGGTGGGCGGTGCCTCCGAGCACGCCGAAGACAGTTGCTGGGATGCTTCCTTCGAGGGCCGCGTGGCGCTCGTCATGGGCTCCGAGGGCGACGGCATCTCGCGTCTGGTGCTCGAGAAATGCGACTTTTTGGCCAAGCTTCCCCAGCGCGGCATGACCGAGAGCCTCAATGTTGCCCAGGCGACCACGGCGCTGTGCTTTGAGTGGCTGCGCCGCAACGCCGGCGAGCTCATGGGGGAGGAGTAGCGCATGTCCAAGAAGAACCGCGCCAAGTCCAAGGCCAAGCGCTTTGGCGAGGGCTCGGCCAAGCCGATTGTTTCGGCCGCGACCTACGGCGTGGGCGGTAATGCGTTTGCGCAGGCTATCGCCGACCCAGTTTCGACGGTGCACTCCAACAAGCCCGAGCTGCTGGTGGTCGACGGTTACAACGTGATCCACTGCACGCCGCGCTACGAAAAGCTCGTGTACGACCATTCCGACGATCCGTATTCCAGCGACGTTCACGATATGGCGCGCACGGCGCTCATTAATGACGTAGCTGCGTTTGCCCAGGGCCGCTACGAGGCCGTGATCGTATTTGACGGCGCGGGCAATATCTCCAGCGAGCGCCCCAACCTACCGGCCCGCGGCGTGCGCATTGAGTTTTCGCCGACGGGCGTTTCTGCCGATACCGTGGTGCAGAAGCTCTGCATCGAGGCACGTGAGGAAGGCCGCGCGTGCTCCGTGGTATCGAGTGACGGCACGATCCAGGCTGTCGTCATGGGCAAGGGCGTTACGCGCATCTCGAGCCGTATGCTGGTGGACGAGATCAAACAGATCGATAACGACGTTCACGAGGCAGAGGAAGCTCCGCAGATCAAGATGACTCTGGGTAGCCGCCTGAGCCCCGATGCCCTGGCCAAGCTCAAGGCCCTGCGCGGGAGGTAGGGGAGTTGGCGGGGCAATGCTGTCTTGCTAACTCCATTCAGCGATGTCGATCATTCTTTCGAGGCGCCACGTTAGCGCCTCTTTTAGATATGGCAGCCTTGCCGTGAGCGCGTCGTTTCTGGACAGAATCTCGATTGCCTCGTCAACGAAGCCTTCGAGTTTGTCGCCGTCAAACCAGCCCATGTCCTCGACGAGCAACATTTGTTTGGCGGGGCTTGAATGAAATTGTGCGCTGGTAAAACTGTGCTCTCCCGCCCTAAGCTCTTCTAGTGATATGTTGCACCAGAGTGATGAGCCCGAATCGAAGATGGGGGCTGGTCTGCAGGCTAGCGTGTTTACGTTTCGCACAAGGCCAAAGTTACGCCAATGGCGGTCATAGTTGGCGATGATGTCGTCGCACACGATCATGCGGTCAAGGGCGTCTTTTATATCTGTCGCTCCAAGCTCTTCGCAGTTTGCTACATACCGTTCGTAATCGGTTAGTCGCTCGTCTGCATTTGCATGCTGGTTTACATAGAACGCAGGGACATATTCTTCTTCGTCAGTTAAGAAGACATTGCATGTGCTCAAGGCGGAAGTACCCGCGCCTTCGAGCGAGTAAGGCACATAATCGCAGGCGTTTAGGATGCGACGGTGGAGTGCGGTCGCCACCATCTCGTTATAGGGTTCCTGGTTTAGATGCGCACCTGCCTTGTGGAGGATTCGACGGTCACCCTCGCATGTCCAGTACTTTTGAAGATTGCCGTCCGAGGTGTTGTCGGGCTTGGCAGCAGCTGCCTTGCCCTCTGGGGCGAAGGGTGCAATGGTTAGCGAGACGTCATCAAAAGCATTATTGAAGAAATTGATATCTTTCCACGCGAGACCGGAGTCTTGGGGCCTAATCCAATACTGGTCGGATAAGGAGAGGCCAAGATTTCGCTGTACGAGTTCATCGGGAACATCAACTGCGGCTTCTGCAAGCAGGGAGGCTAGCCCAATGCGTGCGAGCGGGATACCGCGGCCACGCCACCAAGTGCGGAAAGAGTCGAGCGATATGGGGCTATTAGGGCCAAATACTCCAATAGGGGCGTGGGCGTAATCGATGTCGGCGCCGATATGGGTAAAGTCTTTTCGCGATGTGCTGTAGACCAGCTGAGCGACTTCGTGCGTGCGATTCATGAGGGTGAACGCGATCTCGCTCTTACCGTGGCCGCGGCGGGGACGTCCCCCCGTTTTGGTCACGGAACGGAGTCGCGTGTCGACGCTGTCTTTGTCGATGAGCCATACACCAGAAGCCTTGCGGGCATCAAGTGCTCCGTTTTTTATGAGCTCCTGCACCCTGCGCGGAGTGATGCCGAGCAGCTCGGCGGCTTCCTTGGTAGTAAGCATCACGAAACCCTTCGTCAAAACGAATAGTTTTATATATAGCAATTGTAATTAAAACTATTCGTTCTGACGAATGGTTTTGAGATTGAGGGCGAACCGACAGAAATGAACGGGCCTGGTACCTGTTGTTGCTGGATTTTGCATATTTGTATAACGCCGTGTGGCCTGTTGCGCCCCGTCCGTAATTCCTTTATTCTTAACAGGCTTCGCGCGAAAGCGCCAAGTGTGCCAGTGTGGCGCAACGGTAGCGCAACTGATTTGTAATCAGTGGGTTGCAGGTTCGATTCCTGTCACTGGCTCCATGAGAGTTTCGGGCTCTGTCTCTATATGGGACAGAGCCCGTTTCTATTTAGGTGGTGCGCCATCGGGTTAGCGCCCATCCCGTTTTTGGTTTGTCTCGTCCTCCATTTTGTCTAAATCTGTAACACCAAGACCGATATTTGGCATCTAACTGTTACAGATTGAGATGAAACTTAGGGTGTTTTAGGAATATCTTGATCTGTAACATGTAGAAGCGGAATAGGCCTCTTGCTGTTACAGATCGAGACAAGGGCGGGTGCGGACCTGGATGTTCTGCTCGAGCGTGGATTTCTGGACACGCGAGAGAAGAAAATCTTCCGACCGGAGAACGAGCGTGGATAATTAACTTGGATAGGGAGCTAAGGTAAACACCGATTGTCTATCGAAGGCTTTAGAAACAACGACCCCGATTTCATTGTGGAATCGGGGTCGTTTGTGCCTGAGGAATCCGAATGGATTAATCGAGCTCCTAAGGGACTTCTTGGGTTCTTGCTAATGGTCTGCCGAGGATGTCCCCAATGCAAGCAGCGGGCATCTACTCAATATAGTTGGGATTCTTCTTGATGATCACGCGTGCAGCGATGAACGAGACAACGATGGCGATGACGGCGACAACGCACGCCAGTACGAAGTTGCCCATGGATCCATCGGGAGCGATAAAGATCAGCGCAGAAAGAAGACCGGGGCATGCTCCCGCAACATACTCCTTCAGGACGAAGATGCCTGCAGGGAGTCCCGCGCAGAGGGCGCCGATTGCTGTGCCGACAAGCAGGCGGGGACGCTCGATGAGGCAGCCGTAAAATGCGGGCTCAGTTACGCCACAGAGTGCGGTGACGGCAACCGTGGTGACCATACCTCTCTTCTCCTTGTTGCCTTTCATTGCAGTTGCCAAGGCGAGACTCGTGCCGCCAATGCAGAGGTTTGAGATGAAGCCAAAGATGATGGGCGCCCAGCCGAGCTGCGCCAAGCTCGTAACTTCGATCGCGATGTAGGCCTTATCAAGACCGAGCATGACAAAATAGGGGTTAAGGGCTGCAAGGATTGGAGTAGCGATAAATGCCACGTTATCCATGAGCCACGTGGCGGCATCACTCAGCGCGTAGCCCATCATGCTGCCGGCGGGGCCGAGGATAATCAGCTCAACAGGCACGACGATGAACATGGTGAGCAGCGGCTTCAAGAACAGTTTGGTAATGTCGGGGATGATTTTCTGAAGACCGCGATCAACAAAGTACATGAACACAACGCCCAGTACGATTGGCACCACCGTGCTCGAGTAGTCGTTCGTCGGGATGGGGATGCCAAGAAAGTCGAGACCCTCAGCACCGCTAATAGACGAGCTAATCATGATTGCGCCCAGCAGTGCGCCCATGATAGGCTGCATCTTCATGACGGCGGCGAGCTGATAGCCGAGGTAAACGGGCAGGAAGCTAAATGAGGCGCTGAAGATCGCCAGCAGAACCTGGGCGGTTCCGCTATCGGTGCTCAATCCACAATAATTGACCAGGAGATTCTTGATCGAAAGAATGAGTCCGCCAACGATGAGCGCCGGGACGATGGGCATGAATACCTGTGCAGAGACGTTCCCGAATTTCTCAATCAAGCCCATGGCGGTGTTACCGCTTTTAATGCCTTCTGCAAGGTCTTTGGCGGTTTGGGCATCGTCGGCAACCGTGCCACCGCCGACTTCGATTCCCGCGAAGTCGAGGAAGTCGTTGTAGGCCTCGGTGACGTTGGGGCCGATGATTACCTGAAGCTGGCCACCGCTGACTACTGCCCCGAGCGCCTGGTCAGCCGATTTGGCGAGCTGGAGATCGATGATCGAGGTGTCTCGTGCGTCGATGCGAAGGCGCGTCGCACAATGAGTTACCGATGTAATGTTCTCTTTGCCGCCAACAGCCTTTAGGACTGTTTCGGACATTGCCTGATATTTCATCTCTTTCTCCTAACCTTCCTGCTCCTGATACTTCGAGATAAGGTCTCGGTACCAATACCAGCTCTTTTTGGGGGTGCGCTCCAGATTGTTCTCGAAGTCGATATGGACAAGTCCGTATCGTTTTTCGTAGCCGTTGATCCAGCTATACAGATCCATCGTCGACCAGAGGTAGTAGCCCTCAACGCGCGCGCCGTCGCGCTTAGCCCTCATCATGTGCTCGATGAACTGGCCCAGAAGCTCGATGCGGTCATCATCGTGGATTATTCCGTCTGCGTCTGGTTGCTCATAGGCGCCATGTCCGTTTTCCGTAATAAAGATGCGGGGCGCGTCATAGCGCTCGTGGACATCCATGATGGTTGAATACATGCAACTTGGGAGTATTTCGCGGCCCCATTTATTGCGGGGAACATTGCTGTCGCGGGCGCTTTCAAACAAGGGCGCAATGCATTTTCCTTCGACCTTTTTGCTCGAACCGCCCTTATTGTTCGCCGAAACGGCAAGCTCTCCACCGTGCCAGTCGGTTACATACTCTCGGCAATACACGTTGAGTCCAATAAAATCGACTTTACCGTCTCTGAATTCTTCTACGTCATTTGGGGATCGATAGAGCGAGACGCCAAGTTTTTCAAGGATTTCGTCCATTTCTGGCGGCAGTTGACCCTGAAGTGCTGGTGCCAGAATCATGCGATTGGCGAAAAAGTCTGCGTATCGAAATACGTCATCGGGGTGCTCGGTTGCCGGGTCGAGTTCGACAACGCCGCCATCGTGGACGGCGCCGATGATGCCGCCGTAGCCCATTTGACGATATGCTCGGACTGCGAGTGCGCTTGCGCGCATCAGGTTGTACTGAAACTGCATGTACGACTGAACGTCGAGCGATCGATTGGGGGGATAGTTGCCCAACATGTTTACGCAGTAGCTGTAGAAATGCGGCTCGTTAACGGTAGCCCAGATTTTGACGCGGTCTCCAAAGCGCTCAAAGCAAATCTTGGCGTATTTGCAGAACCACTCTGCCATATCGTTGTTCAGCCATCCGCCTTTGCAAGCAAGCGTGAATGGCAGATCGTAATGGAACAGCGTAACGTTGGGCTCTATGCCATTTTCGAGGCAGCAATCAATGACCCGATTATAAAAATCGATACCCTTTTCATTCACTTCACCGATACCCGTGGGGATGATTCGACTCCATGAAAGAGAGAAGCGATAGGTGTTTTGTCCGCCTTCTTTCATCATGCGGATATCTTCTTCATAGCGATGGTAGAAGTCGCAAGATACATCACCGTCAACATGGTTGATGTTCTTATTGCTTGCGTGGTTAAAGAAATCCCACTCGCCAAGGCCTTTGCCGTCTTCGTTCCAGGCACCCTCGCACTGATAAGACGCCGTGGCGGAACCCCAGAGAAACGGGATGTTGTTCACGTTGCCCATGAATCCCCTTTCCATCATTCAACACGGTGGATACGTGTGGCGGAATTACGATTAAGATGACGTCAACTGATTTGAATCATAGGAGAACGACCAAAGCTGTTTGATTCAATAAATGAACTATGATTTCGAGGAGAGCGGAAAGAGGGATCACGTGAATATCAATGACTTCGATGTGCTCAATCGCATTAGCTCCATCATCAACAGCGAGTTTGGGTCAAACGATGCCGCCATCGCTCGATATCTCATCGCTCACATTAGGCGTTCGAGCGAAATCAATGTTGCCACAATAACCCGCGATGCATTCGTGACCCGTTCCGCTGTTCGTCGTTTCTGCAATCGATTGGGCTACCAGTCTCTTAGCGATTTGAAAGAATCATTTACTCAATCAGTCTTTCCAAGCGACTTAAGCCATCGAGAGGAGGAATTTGGCTACGAGGAGTACAGGGCAGAGCTCGACGTTCGCATGATCGAGATGTTCGCTGAGGTTGAAAGCGGCGTGTCCGATATCGCTATTAAGCACCTTGCCGACGAAATTGATGGCCATAAAAACGTTGAAATCTGGTGCACCAATAATGTGAGCGCCAATCTCGTACGATTTCAGCAGGAAATGTTTTATGCGGGCAAGATAGTTCGCATAGTTGCTGGGGCTAACGTCGCGGAATTGAAAAACATGGGAGACGCTTCGCAGTCATTGATAATTCTCGTATCGGTCTCCGGGCTATTTGCGTCCCAGGCGCGTGAGTATCTTGATTGCCGTTCGGGCAGGAAGATTCTAATTACTGCGTTTAGCAACGATGACAAATCGAGGTCTTTTGACCGTGTATATCGTCTTGGTAATGCGGGAAACGGAATTGACCGACTCGGCGTTTATTCGAAATACGCCATGACCTATTTCTTCGACTTGCTATCGTCGTGTTACTTGAGTCGCCACCCCTGCACCAAGGGGGAGCCGCTCTATGGGTCTACTTTGGTCTGGCCCGAGCAGTAGCGGCTCTATAGTTCTCCCGTCTGGAGAATGAGCGTGGATAATCTCCGCTTTGGGCTTAGAGCCGCGCTAAAAGCGGGAGATTATCCACGCTTGAACGTGCCGTGGAAGCACGATCGTGACCTATGTAATAGTGCAAGAGGGTCGGTATCGAAGGTCGATGCTGCAGATGTACTCCACCGTGACAAAGTGTTCCCTCGTGAAATGTCACAAGCGTAGCCAAATCCACCGCCCTTCATATCCAAACTCAACAAAACCGCAGGTCACAGCTATATAGATACGCCCGGCACCGTGTATCTAGAGGTTTTCGTTGACAGCCCCCAAGGTTGCATCGTATTATCTTTTTCGTTCGCGGGGGCGGCGGTCCAAAAGACCAAAGGACCTGCGGATACTTGAACGATTGGGAGTTTGCCCGAGTGGTTAATGGGGACGGGCTGTAAACCCGTTGGCTCTGCCTACATAGGTTCGAATCCTATAGCTCCCACCCGTCAAGTGCCTGTATAGCTCAGTCGGTAGAGCACTTCGTTGGTAACGAAGAGGTCACCAGTTCAAGTCTGGTTGCAGGCTCCATCCGGCGGTGTAGCTCAGTTGGTTAGAGCACACGGTTCATACCCGTGGCGTCACTGGTTCGAATCCAGTCACCGCTACCATAGGTAACACGGTGGCTTCTCAATAGTATGTTGAGAGGCCACTATGGTATAAAGGCAAAGTCCCGTCCGGGGACGACCTGTTTAGAGGAGGGCTTTATGGCCAAAGAGAAGTTTGAGCGCACTAAGCCGCATGTTAACATCGGCACCATTGGTCACGTCGACCACGGCAAGACCACGCTGACCGCTGCCATCACCAAGGTTCTCTCCGAGACCGAGGGCTGCAAGGCTGACTTCACTGCGTTCGAGAACATCGACAAGGCTCCCGAGGAGCGCGAGCGCGGCATTACGATCTCCGTCTCCCACGTCGAGTACGAGACTGCTGCCCGTCACTACGCTCACGTTGACTGCCCGGGCCACGCTGACTACGTCAAGAACATGATCTCCGGTGCTGCTCAGATGGACGGCGCTATCCTGGTCATCGCCGCTACCGACGGCCCCATGGCTCAGACCCGCGAGCACATCCTGCTCGCCCGTCAGGTCGGCGTTCCCTACATCGTCGTCTTCCTGAACAAGTGCGACATGGTCGACGATGACGAGCTCATCGACCTCGTCGAGATGGAGACCCGTGAGCTCCTCTCCGAGTACGATTTCCCCGGCGACGACATTCCCGTCATCCGTGGTTCCGCTCTGGGCGCTCTCGAGGGCGACGCCAAGTGGATGGACGCTATCCGCGAGCTCATGAAGGCCGTCGACGAGTACATCCCGACGCCTGCTCGTAACAACGACCTCCCCTTCCTGATGGCCGTTGAGGACGTTATGACCATCTCCGGCCGTGGTACCGTTGCTACCGGCCGTGTCGAGCGCGGTGAGCTCAAGCTCAACGAGCCCGTCGAGATCGTCGGCATCAAGGATACCCAGAACACCGTCGTTACCGGTATCGAGATGTTCCGTAAGTCCATGGACTTCTGCGAGGCTGGCGACAACGTCGGTCTGCTGCTCCGCGGCATCAAGCGCGAGGACATCGAGCGCGGCCAGGTTCTCTGCAAGCCCGGTTCGGTTACCCCGCACACCAAGTTCACCGGTGAGATCTACGTTCTGACCAAGGAGGAGGGCGGCCGTCACACCCCGTTCTTCGATGGTTATCGTCCTCAGTTCTACTTCCGTACCACCGACGTTACCGGTACGGTCAAGCTCCCCGAGGGCACCGAGATGGCTATGCCTGGTGACCACATCACCATCGAGGGCGACCTCATCCACCCGATCGCCATGGAGGAGGGCCTGCGCTTCGCTATCCGCGAGGGTGGCCACACCGTCGGTTCGGGCATCGTCTCCACGATCATTGAGTAAATTAGCTCTTTGATATAGCTGACTTAGAGAACCCGGCACTTATATGGGTGCCGGGTTCTTTTCTGCAATGGATATTGAGCCGTTGCTGGTGTCGAGAGGATCGACAATGGTCCTGGATGCACCGTCGATTAGATCTCGATGGCTTCATTGATGTGTTCCAAATATGAATGGATCCACCGAGAACCAATTGACTCGAGGTTTTCATTGACAGCACTTACGTGGAGCTGATAAAGTAACAACTCGTGCCCGTACGGGGCGGAAATGAAAGGTTCAGGATACATGCGTACTCTAGTTACTCTTGCGTGCACTGAGTGCAAGCGCCGCAACTATACGACCACCAAGAACAAGTCGACCATGCCTGATCGTATGGAGATCAAGAAGTATTGCCCCTGGTGCCGTCACCACACGCTGCACAAAGAGACTCGCTAGTCTCTAGTCACATACGCCAGTAGTTCAATTGGTAGAGCATCGGTCTCCAAAACCGAGTGTTGAGGGTTCGAGTCCTTCCTGGCGTGCCAGTCATTATTCCGTAAGCTCCCACTTGGGGGCTTACGGTTTACTCATGTATAAGCGCATTGCGCGGAGGTAACCCAAATGGCCAACAAGAAGAACAAGAAGAAGGCACAGCAGCAGGCGCCTGCCAACAACGCTGCCGCCAACTCCAAGGTTGAGGCCAAGAAGGCCGTTGCCAAGAAGAACGAGAAGGCTGCGAAGTCCAAGAAGAACGAGAAGCCTGGTTTCTTCGCCCGCACCAAGAAGTATTTCGCTTCGGTCAAGTCCGAGATGAAGCGTGTCACGTGGCCCGATAAGAAGGAGCTCGTGAACTACTCGGTCGTCGTTTGCGCTTCTCTGATCGTCGTCGGCGTCGTCATCGCTCTGCTCGATGCTGGCTTTGGCGAGGCTCTTGCTCTGTTCTCTGGATTGAGGGGCTAAACCATGTCTAAGCGTTGGTACGTCGTTCACACTTACTCTGGATACGAGAACCGTGTTAAGTCCGATCTCGAGCACCGCATCGAGACTATGGGCATGCAGGACCGTATCTTTGATATCGAGATTCCTATGGAGCGCGTCACCGAGATTAAAGAGGGTGGCAAGCGCGAGACCAAGGATTCCAAGATCTTCCCGGGTTATGTTCTGGTCCGCATGGAGATGGATGACGATGCATGGACGTGCGTTCGCAACACGCCCGGCGTCACCGGTTTCCTGGGCGGCAACGGCAAGCCCGCTCCGCTTTCCCGCGACGAGTACAACAAGATGACTCGTCGTCCCGGTAAGGGCGATTCGCCCAAGCGCACCTCGGTTGATATTCAGGTCGGCACGTCCGTCCGCGTCACCGATGGCCCGCTTACCGACTTTGATGGCAAGGTCTCCGAGGTTAACACCGAGGCTGGCAAGCTCAAGGTTACGCTGATGATCTTTGGCCGCGAGACGCCGGTCGAGCTCGACTTTAACCAGGTCGCTGTCATCGCTTAAGTTTTCGTCCGTTCGCGCGAGCGTGCTTCTTCTGTGACTGCTCATCTCAGGAGTGCTTCTAACACGTGCGTGCTTACGATATAGCAAGTACTTCACACTCGTGATTCGAAAGGAATGACCATGGCTGAGAAGAAGGTTGCCAACGTCATTAAGCTCCAGATTCCTGCTGGTGCCGCTAACCCCGCTCCTCCCGTCGGCCCCGCCCTGGGCGCTGCTGGCGTGAACATCATGCAGTTCTGCCAGGCCTTTAACGCCGAGACGCAGGACAAGAAGGGTGACATCATCCCCGTTGAGATCTCTGTCTACGAGGACAAGTCCTTCTCCTTCATCACTAAGACCCCGCCGGCGGCTCACCTCATCAAGAAGGAGCTGAACCTCAAGTCTGGTTCCGCTAAGCCCCAGGCCGACAAGGTCGGTCAGCTCTCCCAGGAGCAGCTCACCAAGATCGCCGAGATCAAGATGCCGGACCTCAATGCCAACGACATTGACGCCGCCAAGAAGATCATCGCCGGTACCGCCCGTTCCATGGGCGTCACCATCGCTGAGTAGCGATTTCTTTAGGTAATGACGGGTGCTCCGACCGGGGCGCCCGTTATATGTGTGCAATAGGGCACACGATACGATGTGGGAGGGCTCACGCCCGTTTAACCACAGGAGGTAATGCACATGGCTAAGCATGGTAAGAGCTATAACGCCGCTGCCGAGAAGATCGACCGCGCCACGCTCTACACCCCCCTTCAGGCTGCCAAGCTCATCAAGGAGCTCGACACCGCCAAGTTCGACGAGACCGTCGAGGCCCACTTCCGTCTGGGCATCGATACTCGTAAGGCTGACCAGAACATCCGTGGTTCCATCTCCCTGCCCCACGGCACCGGCAAGACCGTTCGTGTTGCCGTCTTCGCCGAGGGCGAGAAGGCCCGCGAGGCCGAGGCTGCCGGCGCCGACATCATCGGTTCCGACGAGCTCGTCGCCCAGATTCAGAAGGGCGAGATCAACTTCGACGCCGCTATCGCTACGCCGAACATGATGGCCAAGGTTGGCCGCATCGGTAAGATCCTTGGTCCCCGTGGCCTCATGCCGAACCCCAAGCTCGGCACCGTGACCATGGATGTCGCCAAGATGGTCTCTGAGCTCAAGGCTGGCCGCGTTGAGTACCGCGCCGACCGTTACGGCATCTGCCACGTGCCCCTGGGCAAGAAGTCCTTCTCTGAGCAGCAGCTCGTCGAGAACTACGCTGCCCTGTACACCGAGATCCTGCGCGTCAAGCCCTCTTCTGCTAAGGGCAAGTACGTCAAGTCCATCTCCGTGTCTTCCACCATGGGCCCTGGCGTCAAGGTTGATCCCGCTGTCCAGCGTGACTTCCTGGCTGAGTAACTGCTAGTTACTGCCTGAGCAAAGCAAGCATTGCTAAAGAAACCCGGTTCTGCCTCGTGCAGGATCGGGTTTCTTGCTAGCTCGGGGTAGAACCACCTCAAAGGGGACAGTGTCCCCTTTGAGGTGGTTACCAGGGTGTTCTGGCGGTAGAGGACTCGATGGCCTCGTGGCGCTTGAGCTCGCGGCGCATGGTTTGCGAGTTGAGCCAGGCTGCCTGCCATCCGCGGATGGGGTAGCGCGTCTGGTCGAGCTCAAACTGCGTATAGCCGCAGGCGTTGATGATCGTCGTTCCACACACATGCTGCCGCTCGCGCTGAAAATCGTAACCGTAGCTTTGGTGTACATGCCCATGCACCATGTAGTCGGCCCCCCAGGACTCAAGTGCTGTGTTAAAGCACTCAAACCCTCGATGCGGCAGATCATCCAGATCACCCATACCGGCGGCGGGTGCATGGGTAAGCAGAATGTCGCACCCGCCGACCATCCTAACCTTACGCGACAGCTTACGCATGCGCTTGGACATCTCGCGTTCGGTGTACATGTTGGCGCCGTCGCGATAACGCATAGACCCGCCAAGGCCCGCAATGCGAATCCCTCGGTACGTGTACACGCTGTCTTCCACGCAGATACATCCGCCCGGTGCATGACGTGCGTAGCGGTCGTCGTGGTTGCCGCGAACGTAGATGAGCGGTTTGTTGATGACGGTGACCAAAAACTCAAGATAGTCCGGGTCCAGATCGCCGGCAGACAGAATCAGGTCGACACCATCAAAGCGCTCCTTGCGAAAGCACTCCCAAAGGCATCGTTCTTCGGTATCTGCTATGGCAAGGATCTTCATAGGGCGGTAACTCCCGGCTCATCGTCGAGCTGCGGAATGGTGCCTACCACGTTGTCCGCCAGCCAATTCATCTCGACAATCTGTGTGCTCGGCAGTGGGGGAAAGCCCTCAATCTGCACCACGCCGTCTTGGCTATGAAGCTCGCCGCCAAATGGATTGATGGAGCCCTCGACGATGCCATTGCGGAGCAGCTGCACCAGTTTGCGCGTCTGATAGGGCAGGCCCGGAGCGTAGCGAATGTCGATGACGCCCGAGCTCATGCCATACCAGTAGTTGACGGCGCGAACTTGGCTGTCGTCACTGGTCTCATCCCAGGTGCCATGCAGCAGGCTTCGCACGATAAGCTCGTAGTATCGGCCCCAGTTCCAGACCGGCATGGCGATGCCGACGACCTTGCCATCGACTAGGCGGTGGAGTCCGTAGGCCGTAGGGTCTACGAGCGACTTTGACATGTCAGCGCCGGTCATGACGCTCACGCCTTCGCGGCACATGGCCTCGGCAAGGCCTCCGGCGGGCACATCGCCCCAGGTCAGGATAATTTGCGCACGGGGGTCGAGCAGCGAGGCGCCAATCGCAAAGGCGTTGATCTCGCTGAGTGCGCCCGAGGCGAAGACCGACGCGTGGTAACCGATGCGGTGGTTATCTGCCATGCTGGCGGCAAGGGCGCCCAAGAGAAATTTGGCCTCGTACATCTTGCCAAAGTACGAACGGACGCTTTGGTGGGGAAGGCCGATAGAGCAGTTAAGGAACCGAGTCTGGGGATACTCAACGGCAGCTCTGAGCGTGTATTCCATCAGGCGGTGCGAGGTCGAGAAGATGACGTTAGCTCCATGTTTGACAGCCGTTTCCACGGCGGCGTAGAACACGTCCGGATTGTGACAGTCCTCGAACGCCTCGGTGCGCACGATACCGCCAAAATGCTCATCGAGATACTGACGCCCTTGGTCGTGCAGGCTGTCCCAGCTCGATGTCGCACAGGGGAACTCATGGATAAAGGCGATGCGCAGGGGGTTGGCCACCGAGTAGACGGTCTTGCCCATAAAGAAGTTGAGCACGCCGGAGGTGGACTTGGCGGGCGCCTCTTCCTCATCGACACTCGGTGCCTCGACAAGATCGACCTTCTCCTCATCACTTTTGCCGGCAATGACCAACTCGCGCCAAATCTTGCACAGACGGTTTACGACGATGTCCGTCGGTGTGTCCAGCAGGCGGTCTTGGTTGTACACGTTGAGGTAAACGAGCATAGCGTCGGCGGGCGTAATGTCCAGATGGTCGCCGCCGGCGCGCAGGTAGGCGCGCTTAAAGAGCAGGAAGGTATGGCGCAGGTAGTCGACCTTTTTCTGCGGCCATTTTTCGATAAGGTTCTGACCGAGCATCTTGGCGAGCGTTTCGTAGCTTCCCTCACGCGAGAACTCGATCTCGTATAGGGGGCAGACGCGCCAAAACGCGCAGAACTCGCCATAGAGGCGGCTTTCGACGGAATCCCATTTTCCGGGATAGAGGCGGGTGACCTTGGCCGAAACCGTCGGGGCGTCCAGGAATTTGAGGACACTGACGCGCTTGTTGCCCTCTTGGACGTAAAACCGATGCATGAACTCGGTGACGATGATGGGGTCGCGATAGCCCTCGGTCACCTGGATGTCGTAGAGGTTGGACCACTTGCGGGCGAACTCGGTGTTAAACGGCAGCAGGGGCATAAAGTTGCACGAAAAGGCAGACTGACGGCCCTTAGTAACCGTGCCGACGACCATTTCGAGCGGAATATCCCGCAGGCCGACATTCTCTCGCTGACCTAAGGGGAGCTGGGCAACCAAGCTGTCGAGGTCCGTGAGGTACGGGTGCTCGCTTTGGCTGATGGCGCGACGGCGTCCCTGCTCGCCGCGCTTGCGTGCTTGACGATAAGCCTCTTCCATGGTGTCTACTCCCTTAGTCGTTTAAACAACGATATGAACCATGGTACCACGATGCGAAACCACCACAAAGGCGCCTGTGAACTGCACCCCGAAACTTGGACTGAATAAATAGCGACTACGCCGCAAGGGCCCGGTTCCGGAACTCCTCCGGCGTCAGGCCCTTCAATCTTACCTG
>JAIIWC010000047.1 GCA_022745215.1 Collinsella sp.
CTCGACCAATGAAACGCCCCCGTTCTGCTCCTTCGGAGCTACGAACGGGGGCGTTTCTGGTCTGCGGAATGTTTTCAGGGGTTAGCCCGTACGGCCTTCTACCGTCACGTGGCATTCAGGGGATCTGGGGTGGACGGCGACTTGGCTGCGAGCTGGGGCTGAGGAACTGAATGGATGGGTGCCGTTGTCGCTAGTGCAGGCGCTGCTGGTGATGATCACTTTGGGACTGGAATTTCCGCCTGCTAGTAAAAAGGCCTCTGGAGCTGTTGCTCTGGAGGCCTTTCTCTCAATTGCAGATGAATGCGTTAGTTGTTCTTGGTCAGGCGCTCGACGTCGTGGGCGATCATGTATTCCTCGTCGGTGGGGATGACCATGACCGTGACGGCGGAGCCGGCGGCACTGATGACCTGCGGGCCGTTGCCCACGGCCTCGCGGTTCTTGTTGTTGTCGATGCGCACGCCCAGCCACTCAAAGCAGTCGCAGAAGGCCTTGCGGATCGACCAATCGTTCTCGCCAATGCCGGCAGTGAAGGTGATGGTATCCACGCCCGCCATGGAGGCGATCATGGAGCCGGCCTGCTGCATGGCCTTGTAGGCAAACATGTCAAAGGCGAGCAGACAGCGCTCGTCGCCCTCGGAGGCGCGTGTACGGATGTCGCGGGCGTCGTTGGAGATGCCCGAGATGGCAAGCAGACCGGACTGCTTGTTCATCATGTCGTCGACTTCCTGGTAGCTGTAGCCGCCCTCGCGCTGCAGGTAGCACACGGTGGCCGGATCGATGGAACCGCAGCGGGTGCCCATCATCAGACCGTCGAGCGGGGTGAGGCCCATCGTGGTATCGCGGCACACGCCGTCCTCAATAGCGGCGAGCGAAGCACCGTTGCCCAGGTGGCACGACAGCAGACGGTGGCAGCGCGTGTCCAAAATCTCCTTGGCCATCATCCACTCGTAACGGTGACTCGTACCGTGGGCGCCGTACTTGCGCACGTGGTACTTGTCGCACACGTCCTTGGGCAGGGCGTAGGTGTAGGCGACCTCGGGCATGGTCATGTGGAACGACGTGTCGAAGACGGCCACGTTGGGCAGCTCCGGATATTTCTCGCGGCAATACTCAATTGCTGCGGCCTCACCGTAGTTGTGCAGCGGGGCAAGTGGCGCCACCTCAAGGATCTTGGCCATGACCTCATCGTCGACGACCGCGGAATCATCGAAGTACCAGCCGCCCTGAACGATACGGTGGCCAATGCCATCAATCGTAAAGTCGGTCTTCTCGAGCTCCTCGAGCACGCGCGCGATAGCCGAGCGATGGTCGGGGAAAGGAATCTCCTCGGTCTGCTTGGCACCACCGTTCTCGGAGTGGCCAAAGATGCCCATCTCCGAGCCGATGCGCTCGCAGTTACCCTTAGCGAAGACCTCGCGGGTATCGGTGTCCAAAAGCTGATATTTAAGGCTCGAGCTGCCGGCGTTAACAACAAGTACGTTCATGAGACTCCTTCGTGATTACAGTACGGTCGGCAAACCTATAAGGCGGCCGTATCCTTAATAAGAAGTTATCAGAGTTCAATAATTATCTATTAAACTCTTCGCTCAAAGCGTATAAAAGGGGGCTGAACGGCACAAGGCCATCCAGTCCCCTCCCCTTGCATCAATTACTTGCCGTTGACGATGCGCTCGACGTCGGAAGCGATCATGAACTCCTCGTCCGTGGGGATGACGAAGATCTTGACCTTGGAATCCTTGGCGGACAGGCACCAGGCGCCGTCGCCACGCAGGGCGTTGCGGGCATGGTCCATCTTGACGCCCATAAAGGCCAGACGGTCGGCCACACCGGCGCGGACAGCCGGAGCGTGCTCGCCGATGCCAGCGGTAAAGACAAGCGTGTCCATGCCGCACATGGAGGTTGCCATCTCGGCGGCCTTGGCGGCAATCTTGTAGACGAACATATCGAAGGCGAGCTGAGCCTCAGGGTCACCGGCAGCGGCGAGCTCCTCAACGTTGCGGCAGTCGTTGGTCTTGCCGCCGGTCACAGCCAAAAGGCCGGACTTCTTGTTCATCATCTCGTCGACCTCGTCGAAGGTGTAGCCGCCCTCGCGCTGCAGGTAGCACACGGTAGCCGGGTCGATGGAACCGCAGCGGGTGCCCATCATGACGCCGTCGAGCGGGGTAAGGCCCATGGTGGTGTCCATGCACTTGCCGTCCTCGATGGCGCACAGGGAAGCGCCGGAGCCAATGTGGCACACGACAACCTTGCGGGCCTCGCCGTTGGTCATCTCGGCGACCTTCTTGGAGATATAACGGTAGCTGGTGCCGTGGGCGCCGTACTTACGGATGTGCAGCTTGTCGCAGACGTCCTTGGGCAGGGCGTAGGTCTTGGCGACCTCGGGCATGTTGAAGTGGAAAGCGGTGTCGTAGACCGTGACGTTGGGCAGGTCGGGATACTGCTCCAGGCAGTACTCGATAACGTTGGCCTCGGGGTTGTTGTGCAGCGGCGCGAGCGGGGCGACCTCGCGGATCTTGGCGAGAACGTCCTCGTCGACGAGGGAGGAATCGCCAAAGTACCAACCGCCCTGAACGATGCGGTGGCCGATGCCCTCGATCTTGACGCCGTTGGCCTCGAGGTCCTTCAGGACGACCTCGATGGCGACCTTGTGGTCGGGGAACTCGATGTTCTCGGTCACCTTCTTGGAGCCGTTGGCAGCGTGGGTGAAGGTACCGCCGGTAAAGCAGACGCGCTCGCAGGAGCCCTTTGCGGACACCTTGTGGGACTTGGTATCGATGACCTGATACTTAAGGGTCGAAGATCCTGCGTTGACGACCAGAACGTTCATGTGTCTCCCTACTAACAGGCGGTGTGGCGCCGCCAGGTTACATACGCTTCAATAATAAACCCAAACGCCCTCGCGCTCGGGTTTATTGCGTTGATATATAAGTTATCGATGCCTGGTCGCTCATGACCTTTGACTTGTAAGGCGAAATAGCGCGGGGACATACGCCAGAGAAGAAAGCCCAAGCGCAACAAGCAGCACAACCCGAATACCCACAACGCTACTCAACACAGCATTGAGCAGATAGAAAAGAACGGCGCCCACCGCCACCATCTGGCTTTGAACCGAAATCAACGAACAGCGCATCGATGAATCGGCAGCATTTTGAAAAACTGAGTATTTGATTGGGGCAAACAACGAGTAAGCAACCGTCTGCAGCACATAGAACACGGGCAATAAATAAGCTGGAGTAAAGGGAAGCAAAAACAAGGCGGTTAGGCAAAGACGCGCTATGCCGCAAATGCGCGCAAAACGGCCCTTGTCGACACGAGCAATCACGCTGGGCACAATGAACCCTATGGAGGCGGAGACAAAGAGCTGGACCGCAATGGTCACACCCGAAGCGACGGCATTCATTCCGCGACCCGCAAGCAGCAGTGAGAAAAAGTCTTCCAGAGCGACGAAAGCAAATGCCTGCGAACAGTCCATGATGAACGCTGAGCGAAGAATGCCGTTACCCGCAATTGCGTCCCCGATCATCTTCGGGCTAATTCCACGCCCGGGCGTCACAGTGGTGTCCCCCCTTCGTCCCTCAGGAATATAGGCAACGACAACCAACGTCAGTAGCATTGCAATGATATCGATCGAAAGACCGATGAGATATGCGCTGGCAGACGAGATGAAACCGCCCACACAAGCGGAAAGGGCATATGACGCATAGAAGACAAAACGCTCAACTACATTTAGTTCCACGAGCTGGTCCTGAGAAACGCTGTCGACGTATATCGCTTCGATGGACCCGCTCACGCATGCAACGGCAAAGCCTTTAAGAGCAAACGCTCCCATTAAAAGCAAAGGAGATCGGATGAGGAGCAGGGCGGCATAGTACCCGAGCATTCCCACGACACCGACGAGACCACTCGCCTTTCGCCCAAACCTGTCAGCAATAAAGCCAGTGGGAATCTCCAGAATGAACTTGCTCACTTGGTATGCAATCATCATGCCAGAAATCGCCACCATCGAGAATCCGACAAACTCAAGGTAAACCGTCAGAAAATACAAAATGGTGCTGAAGTTCGACAGGAAAACGAACGTCATATAAAGCAAAACCGTACGGTTTTTCATGCTCCGCCCCCCCAAGAGTCAGCAATCTAATTCGGAATCTTGGAAAAGCATGAGGGCAAAGCCGTCAACCATGCGTTACGAAGCGTCACTATTCACTTGACGACGCGATGCCAAATAGTCTCACGAAGCGAGATGGCGCAATAGGTGAAGGAAAACTGTCTGGTGTCGATCGGTCCAGGCATTTTGTCGATAGCAAAAGTAGATGGGCAAGGCTACGTCACGCGAACCTTCAATGGAGCACTCGCTCGCTTCTGATCCATCCGACGCAAGAGAGGACCCAGACAAACCCAATATCAATCCCCCGGCTTGAAGAAACTCAGTCTGTGCTCTGTTTCCGTATTCGACATCGCGGAAGCGAAAATTGACGAGCTGGGCTTCGGGACATTGATTGATTGCATTGAGACAGGGTGACAAATTAATGGGAACAGCGAGCCTGCCGCCCAGTAACTCGCGAATGGTCATGGCGCCCACAGATTGATGACCCGCTGGGCATGAAAGAACCTTGAGCTCCTTTTCACCCAGGCATTTCGAACAAAGGGCGCTGCCCCGTGGCTTCTCGAATGAAATAGCCGCATCCGATATCCCGAGCAAAAGAGACTCAAAACACGTAGCCGTTGGCTGATGCCACACGTCGAGGTGAATCTGGGGGTGCGAACTCTCAAACGAGTCGTACCAGTTTTCGTCAAAAAGACGCCCCCGCCCATGAAGGCAGGGGGCGTAAAGACGAAAATGACCGTCGGGCGAAACACCCTGCCCCATCGACCGAGCGTAATTTTTGAGATCATCGACTTGCGCGAGGATTACGCGCGCGCGTCCCGCAAACTCTCGCCCTGCAGGAGACAAAACGGCCTCGCCCGTCGACCGGTCGAGCAAAACGACCTGATACTCAGATTCCAGCTTCTTGATCGCCGACGAAACAGCCTGCGGACTCACATGAACGGCGCGAGCCGCCTTGCGCACGCCGCCATAATTCGCTACCGCTTGAAGATATTCGAGTTGAGACAACTGCACAGGTTTCTCCAAAGGCAATCAAGACGACGGGCCATACGATCTCAGATAAGGTTCTCGCCCAAGTTCTTGCCGCCGAGGACGTGCATGTGGAAGTGCATGACGGTCTGGCCGGCGTTAACGCCCTTGTTGGAGATGACGCGGAAACCGTCCTCCAGACCCTTGGCCTTGGCGACCTCTTGGATGGCGTGAGCCATGGCGCCCATGGTCTCGGCAGGTACGTTGTCGGCGATGTCGCTGTAGTGCTTCTTGGGGATCACGAGCGTGTGGACCGGCGCCTGTGGGTTGAGGTCGTCGAAGGCGATGACCTGGTCGTCCTCATAGACAACGGTCGAGGGGATCTCGTGGTTGGCAATTTTGCAGAAGATGCAATCGCACATGGTTGGCTCCTTTCTTACAGACCAAGGTAATTATATTTGGTCGAGATGCTTAGAACGAGAGGTTGTCGTCCGTGTTGGCGGCCTCGCCGTCGGCGAGCACGTCGTTGCCGTCGACGTCCTTAAGGAGCACCGAGACCTTCTGCTCGGCATCGGACAGGCGGGTGCGCAGGCTCTTGAGGAGCTCGACGCCGCGGGTATAGCTCTCGAGCGACTCCTCGAGCTCCATATCGCCCGACTCCAGGCTGCGAATGATGAGCTCCAGCTCCTGCGAGGCCTGCTTGTACGTAAGCTGCTCGACCGGGGTCTTCTCTGCCATATCTGTTTCCTTTCCTAAAAGTTTATCGCTATGAAACGCGGGTTACTCGACCGTATCGACCGTTGCTGCCACGTTGCCGTCTGCCATGCGCACGCGAATGGCGTCGCCCGGCTTAAAGGTCTTGGCGCTCGTAGCCACACCATCATCGCTGTACGCGATGGAGTAACCGCGGGCAAGTACCTTGAGCGGCGACAGGGCATCGAGCGACGCGGCAGCTCGGCCCAGGTCGGACGCGGGTTTGCTGAGCATCGAACGCCCCTGATGCTCCAGACGGGAACTCGCAAGCATGAGCGCATGGCGCTTACCATCGAGCCCCGAGGTGCTTGTAACCAAACGCTCGGGCAAGCGCTCAAAGTTGGAGCGGAAGGCCCCAACCGAGCGCGTTATGGCGCCAGACAGACGATCGGCCGTCAGGGCAAGTTCAGACTCGCGACGCTCGACCATAAACGTTGGGTCGTTGAGGCACGGGCGGCACGCGGCTGCATCGAGCGCGTCGCGCAGACGAGCCGTATAGGTGTCCCAGGCGCGGCGACCGCGCTGATCGAGCATTTCCAGATCGACCTGATCCGACCCAATCATCGATGCCATCGCGGCACCCAGACGCTGATGGCGCGCCTCGAGCACATCGGCCAGCTCCGTCATAGCCGGCGCCACCGATTCGGCCGCCGCCGTGGGCGTGGAGGCCCGGCGGTCGCTCACCATGTCGCAGATCGAGGTATCGGGCTCATGGCCAATGCCGGTCACCACGGGCACAGGACAAGCTGCCACCGTGCGAGCAAGCTCCTCGTCATTAAAGGTCATGAGGTCCTCAAAGGAGCCGCCGCCGCGCACCAGCAAAATACAGTCGGGCGCCGGCGTAATGGAAGCGGCGCGGCGCAAGCCCTCAATGAGCTCGGCCGGCGCACCCTCGCCTTGAACCTTGGCGCCCACGCAGACAAGCTCGACGAGCGGGTTGCGACGACGCAATGTGCGCTTGACGTCGTCGATTACGGCACCCGAAAGCGAGGTAACGACCGCCACACGCGAGCAAAACACCGGAATGCGACGTTTGCGTGCCTCGTCCATCAGACCCTCGCGACGCAGCTTTTCGGCCAACTGAGCCACCTGCTGACGCAGCAGGCCCTCCCCCGCCAGCGAAAACGAGCGGGCGACGAAACTCATGCGGCCCGTGGGCTTGTAGAGATTGAAGCTGCCCTTAAAGCTCACCTGCATGCCGTCGCGCAAGTCGAAGGTGCGCTTAAGGTAGGCGCCCTTCCAGATGATGCAGTCGACGGCCGCCGAGTCGTCCTTGATCTGAAAGTAGCAGTGGCCGCTTCGGGCATTGGGGCCGCGGAAACCCGTGACCTCACCCAAAACGCTCAGCTGCGGAATGGCATCAAGCGCGCCGGCGGCAATCTCCACCGCCTGGCTCACGCTGAGCTCTTTGCGCTCCTGCTCGTCCGATCCGTCGAACTCGGCGGAAACGGCATTGCCGGTTAGATTCCAGCCTGCCACGCAGCCCCCTTTCGTTATCGTGCACATGGGCTCCGGCCCTGCGCTAATTCAAGTCCAACACATAGTACAGCGCCGCGGGGACACAAATCCCCGCGGCGCCCGTCGGTCCCATTTGTTATCGGTTGGAGTTTCTGTTGTAACGGGCCATAAGGTAGAGCAGCTGAATAATCGAGGTGAGCGCCGCCGCCACGTAGGTGAGCGCGGCTGCCGTCAGCACCTTCTTGGCACCGTTGACCTGCTTGGAACTCATGCCCGACTGCTCGATATACGCCACGGCGCGGCGACTGGCATCGATCTCGACCGGCAGCGTAACCAGCTGGAACAGCACGCTAAACGAGAAGAAGATCAGTGCGAGAGTCGTGAGCCCCGCGATGTTCATGAACAGGCCCATGAGCAGCACGATGGTCCAAGTGTTCTGGGTAAAGTTGACGACCGGCACGAGGGCGGTGCGTACCTTCATCATGGCATAGCCGCTTTGACGCTGCGCGGCATGGCCTGCCTCGTGACAAGCGACAGCAACGCTTGCGACCGAGCCGCCCGAACGGTTGGCATCCGACAGATACAGGTTGTTGTCCTGCGGGTTGTAATGGTCAGTGAGCTCACCGGCGACACCCTTGATACCCACGGCACTGCAACCGTTGGCGTCGAGCATGCGGCGAGCGACCGTGGCACCCGTATCGCCGTCCGAGCGCACCTTAGACCACGTCTTGTACGTCGAGTTGATATAGCTCTGCGCGGCAAGGCCAAGCACCGTGCAGACAAGAACAACCAGCAGGTACAGCGGGTCGATGCCAAAGCCGTATCCATAGTAATAAGGCATGCGAATTCCTCCGAATCGAGTTACACGTTGGAGGCATTCTACCCACTCAGCAGACTAGGCTTCCCTATAACAACTCAATCTTTCCGTCCTTCACGGTGAGTCCCATATTACCGGAAAGCAGATCGTCCAGGCGCGAGCCCACAAGCTCAAAACGCCAGCCTTCGCGCAGTGGACTCTGCTCGGGGTGCTCAATATAGTCGGCCAGGTCATCGCGCGAGGCAATGACCGAGGTCGCCACGCCCGAGCGCTCAGCAACCAAGCGAATAAGCGCATACATCAGGTCCGTCACGCTCTCAAGCTCCGGCGAAATCTGGCGATGCCCACGCACCATGAGCGGCAGACGATCGTGCGGGCAGCTCGCACCGCGCTTGATGGCCATGAGCGCGCCGTCCACGTCGCGCTCCCCCAGCTGATCGGTACCGCGGATGCTACGGAACTCCTCAACGCGCACGGGATTGCGCTTGACGAGCGCCAGCAGCGTATCGTCGGACATGACCCACTTGCGCGGGATGTTGCGGCGCTCGGCGCGGTCCTCGCGCCAGGCGGCGAGCTCGCGCGCAATGCCCAGCTGATGGCGGCTGCACGAGTTGATGCGCTTGACCTTGCGGAATGCCTCATGGCGGTCGGCGCGGTAGTGCGACTCGTCGGAAAGCGGGCGCAGCTCATCGAGCACCCAATCCACACGGCCCAGCTCGCGTAGGCGGCTCATCATCTCGGTATAGGCAACGATCAGATACTTGACGTCATCGATTGCGTACTCAATCTGCTTATCGGTCAGCGGGCGGCGCGACCAATCGGTCAGCGACTCGGTCTTGGGCAATGAGACGCCGCAAAACGTCTGCACGAGCGCGCCGTAGGAAATCTGCTGGCGCTCGCCCAAAAAGGCGGCGGCCACCTGCGTGTCAAAAATGGGACGCGGCAGCACGCCCACGGTATGGAGCATAACCTCCATATCCTGCGAGCAGGCGTGAAAGACCTTGATCACGCTCTCATCGCCCATAAGCTCGGCGAGCGGCGACAGGTCGTCGATCACCAGAGGATCGACCGCGACGCTCTCGGCGGGGGTGGCAATCTGGACCAAGCACAGGCGCGGGTGGAACGTGCGCTCGCGCAAAAACTCGGTATCGACGGCAATCGCGTCGAACTCACGGGCGCGCTGGCAAAAGTCGAGTAGAGCCTGATGTGTGGAAATGTACATATCAACCCATCGAATAAGGTTAGGCCCGAAAAACACGGGTAGGATATCGGCATTGCCTTACAACTATACTCGGTTAGTCACAGAACGGGAACGTAAGTATGCGCTGCCTTATCATCCACAACCCGGCATCGGGCCCCAGCTCAGATGAAATCTACGCATTTACGCACGCCCTCGCGCAGGGCGGCGACGAGGTCGTGATGCGTTTTATCGGCGATGGCATGGAGCCCGAGGACGCCGTGGCAGACGTGCGCGAGTTTGATCGCGTGGTCGTTTCGGGCGGCGACGGCACGGTCTCCAACGTGCTCGATCAGATGCGCGGATGCGGTGTCCCCACGCTCATCTTCCCCTCCGGTACGGCCTGCCTGTTCTTCAACAACATCGGCAATGCCCCCGAGGCGGCGGCGCTCGCCAAGGCCTGCCGTGCCGGTCGCACGGTCAAAGTCGACATGGGCGAGCTCTTTTGGCTCGACGAGGACGGCAACGAGAAGCGCCACGGCTTTATCATCATCGCCGGCTCGGGCTTCGACGCCGAGATCATGATGAAGGCCGCTCCCACCAAAAACGACATCGGCGAGATCGCCTACTTCCTCTCTGCGCTCGCCACGCCCAACCCCACGGTGGCGCACTTTACGATTGAGCATGACGGCATTGTCGAGGAGCTCGACGGCATCTGCTGCATGGCCGGCAACACCTCGGTCATCCAAAACGACATCAACCTGTTCCCCGACTGCCGCATGAACGATGGCATGGTCGACATTGCGGTCATCGAACCCGTGCGCACCGTGCAGCTGCTGCCTACTGTGATCACCGCTGCGCTTGACCCCGCCGGCAAGGTACTCGGGCGCCCGCAGTTCAAGATCATCCAGACCAAGGAAGCCAAGATCACCTGCACCCCGTCGCTGGGCATGCAGTTCGATGGCGAGATTATCTCCAGCAACTCGGGCATCTTTGGAGCCCGCGCGCTTCCGCAATGCCTCGACCTCATCGTCGACGAATTCTCACCGCTCGGAAAATAGGAGGACCCCATGAACGACAATCCCCTGATCGGCTTTATTGTCATCGTCTTGGCCATGCTCGTCGGTTACGCCATCAACGTGATTCACCGCCGAAAGAAGTAAATCCACATTGGTATGATATTCATCCAGTTATCGACTCTCCCGCTGTTTATGCAAATCCTAAACAGCGGGAGAGTTTTCTTTTTGAGCGCCGTCTAATGCTTTATTCAGCTACAGTAAATGCAGGGTGCCTTTATTTAACTAAAGCTATAAAATGAGTATTATTATCCGTTCATCGTATATTTCTTCACGCTCATCGAGTAAAAGCTGTTGTCGAATGAATACTCTTTACACTTCCTTTAGGCTAGTAGATGTATTTATTAGCTGAAACTCCGTACGGTTTCGCGGGGTTTCAACAGTTGGGAGGGATTATGAGGTTTACTCATCCTGTCAACACGCTCAAGAAGCTCGGCTGCGGCCTTGCGTTTGGAGCAGCGGCCATCATGGCCATGCCGACTTCGGCGCTCGCCTGCACCCAGATCTACATGGGCAGCAAGCTCACGGCCGACGGCAACACGTACTACGGCCGTTCCGAGGACTTCGGTCCGCGCTACATCAAGCACTTTGGCATTGAGCCCGCACACAAGGACGGCAACGAGTACACCTCGGTCGAGTCCGGTTTTGAGTACAAGTCCAAGGGCGCAACCTACCGCTACACCTTCGTTCGCGACAACCCCTCGCAGTGGGAAGATCGCTACGACGCATATTCCGAGGCAGGCATCAACGAGAAGGGCGTCTCCTGCTCTGCCACGTTGAGCACCTCCTATAACGAGAAAGCCGAAGAGGCCGACCCCATCACCGAGGAGACTGGCATTGGCGAATACAGCTATGCCAGCGTCATCCTAGGCGAGAGCGCCACGGCCCGCGAGGGCGTCGAGCTCCTCGGCAGCCTGATTGACGAGCAGGGCGTCTGCTCCAACGACCAGATCATCATCGCCGACAGCACCGAGACCTGGCTGTTCGCCGCGCTTTCCGGCCATCAGTGGATTGCCATGAAGCTCGCCGATGATATCGCCTCGCTCAACCCCAACATCGGCAACCTCACCTATAACGTCAACCTCGATGACACCGAGAACTGTCTCCATTCCGAGGGCATTGAGTCCATGCCTAAGGAGAAGGGCTTTGCCGAGTACACCGACGGCAAGTTCGACGTCGCCAAGACCTACGGCGAGGAGATCAGCGAGGCCGGTATGCACCAGTGGTCGCGCTATATCCAGGGTCGCGATTACTTCATGGCTCCGCTTGCTGAGGGCACCGACTACGAGATCGTCAAGGACGAGCGCGAAGACGCTCGCGCGACGACCGGCGCCCTGGTCCACGAGATGCAGCCGCTGTTCTTCCAGCCCGGCAAGTCCGACTGGAACACCTTTGAGATGATTCGTTCCTTCGCCGCTCGCGGCGAGAATGTCGCCGGCCTCAACGCCAACACCGACGGCGCCTATGCCATCGGCTCCAACCGCAACACCGAGATCCACACCTTCCAGATCCGTCACGGCATGGATCCCGAGATCGCGACCATTCAGTGGGAGATGCTCTCCAACGCCGAGTTCTCCGTCGCCATCCCTCTCTACTCCGCACTGCTCACCGAGGTCAGCCCCTACTTCAGCGATCAGGATGTCTCCTTCGATCACTGCGAAGAGGAAGACGTCGTGAACAACGAGGAGCCCAAGAACTCCATCAACTACGTCCTCATGGACATCAACACGCTCGCCTATGAGAACCGCGACCACTGCGCCACCGGCGTCCGCGCCTATCTCGACGCCCTGCAGAAGGAACTCATCGAGCAGAACCTGACCGTCGACGAGGCCATGCAGGCCGAAGAAGGCACCGAAGCCCGCACCGCCCTAGCCAACAAGGCCGGCAAGGCTGCAACCAAGAACACCTATGTTAAGTGCAAGGCCATGCTCGAGGAGATGCGTGACTACCTCCAGGAGGGCGACTTCTCCGAGGAGTTCGTCCCGAGTGACTACGATGCCGACAACGACTGCCTGGTCGAGTCCATCACCTACGCCGACGAGGCCCTTTCCGATGAGGACGTGGCCGAGCCCGAGGCCGAAGAGGAAGAGGTCACCGAGGAGAAGTCCGAGGGCAACAACATGGCCGCCATGGCCGTTGGCGCCGTCGTCGTCATCGGTGTCTGCGCCTACGTGGTCTATCGTCGCAAGAAGGCCTAAGGCCCCAACATTCAAAGACACGGGCGGGGAGGGCTGGACCGCTTCGCCCGCTCACCTCGCTTTTGCGGCCGGCGAGAAATGCTCTCGAAATCTTTTCAAAAAAGATTTCCCCGCAAACACTTCGCTGTGCTATAGTGCAGCGCAACAGCAACTAGGTGCGACCGCGCCATGGCATCACGAAAGGAGCCACCAAGATGATGAACACGATGAACTCTCTCAACAACTGGTGGTGGCGTGATGCGAATACGATCGGTCGACAGTGAGTCCCTCACGCCTGTTTTTGCGCTCTAGGTGATTGGAAGGCCTCCGGTTTCGACCGGGGGCCTTTTTCTATCTCGAGCCCGATCGCATTCGCATCACGCGCCTCCGCTTTTCTCCTACACTTCCCCCTCCCGAAAGGAATTCCAGTCATGTCTCAGAACACCACCGCCACCACCCAGCCCCGCACCGTCCAGACCGCCGACCGCGGCAAGCTCGATGTTCGCGCCCTCGTCCTGCTCGCTATCCTGCTCGCCGCGGGCTTTATCCTCAACTTCACCGTCGGCAAGGCCATCTCGGGTATCTCGGGCGGCATGATCAGCCCCGAGTTCATCATCTCGGCCTTCTGCCTCACCATCCTGGTCGTGCGTCCTAACCTGGGCCAGGCCCTGGTCATTGGTTTGATCTCGGCCGCCGTGATCCAGATCACCACCACCTCGCCGTTTGTCGACTTTGCCGCCGAGGGCATCGCCGCCATGCTCATGGCCGCCATCGTTAACGCCGCCGGCGCGAAGGGCCAGGTCAAGCCCGCCATTGCTGTTGTTGCGACCTTCGTCACCACCTTTGTCTCCGGTGTCATCTTCATGGTTATCAAGATGGCCATGCTCGGCGTGGTAGGCGAGCTCGCCGCAGCCATGCTGCCCGTCGTTGCCATGACCGCCGTCTTTAACGCTATCCTGGTCGGCGCCCTCTACCTGCCCATCCAGAAGGCCCTCAAGCTCAACTAGCACCCACGGCGCCCTGCCGCAAAGACTGTCCCAAACAACTAGCTTTTGGGGACGTTCTTAAACGACTAGTCATTCAAGAACGTCCCCAATGACTACCTTCATTCCGAAGGTATAGGCATCGCTTTATCAAAAATCTCTCCGAAAGGAACCCATCATGGCCACCAACTCCCAGGCTCGCACCATTTCTGCCAATGCCACCTCCAACAAGGGCATCCTCGACATTACCTCACTCGTCCTGCTCGCCATTCTGCTTGCCGCCGGCTTTATCCTCAACATGACCGTCGGCAACGCCCTGGCCGTCACGGGTATCAAGCCGCAGTTCATCATTGCCGCCTACGCCTTGGCGATTGCGCTTACGCAGGCCGGCTTTGCCCAGGCCGCCATCTTTGGCATCCTGTCCGCCGCCGTTATCCAGATCACTACGTCCATCCCCGGTCTCAACTTTGTTACCGAGCTTGCCGGCGCACTGACCATGGCCGCCCTCGTCAAATCCAGCATCGGCGGCGAGAAGTTCAACCCCTTTATCGCCGGCCTTCTGACCACCCTCGTCTCCGGCGCGCTCTTCGCTGTCCTGGGCACTGTCATCATGGGCGCGGCACTGCCTACGGCGCTCGCCAAGGTGCCCGTCGTGCTCGGCACCGCCGCCTTTAACGCCTTCGTGGTCCAGGCCCTCTTCTTCCCGCTGCGCAAGGTGCTCGGTAAATAGCCTGATATGATGTACGGGCCGCACCCAGCGGCCCCACCACCAAAGACTGTCCCAAACAACTAGCTTTTGGGGACGTTCCTAAACGACTAGTCGTTCAAGAACGTCCCCAATGACTATGAAAGGCACTCATGGAAACGATCATCAACGTCGACGATGTCTCGTTCTCCTATGGCACGCAAACCGAGCACGCGCTCAGCCATATCACGCTCAACGTGAACAAGGGAGACTTCATCGGCATTATCGGACCCTCGGGCGCCGGCAAGTCCACACTTGCCGCCTGCCTATCGGGCGCCGTGCCCCATCACTACACCGGCTCGTTCTTTGGCTCCGTCACGGTTGGCGGTCAGGATACCTGCGAGGTCTCGCTAACCGACGTTTCGCAGATCGTCGGCAGCGTGCTGCAGGACATCGACACGCAGATGGTCGCTTCGGTGGTCGAGGACGAGATGCTCTTTGGCCTGGAGAACTTTGGCGTCCCGCATGACCAGATCGAGCAGCGCGTGAGCGAGACGCTCGAGACTGTCGGCATCAGCGACCTACGCGAGCGCGAGATCGCCACGCTTTCGGGCGGACAAAAGCAAAAGGTGGCCATTGCCGCCATTCTCGCCATGCGCCCCCGCGTGCTGGTACTCGATGAGCCCACGGCGGCACTTGACCCCGCCAGCTCCACGCTGGTCTTCGAGACCCTACGCGAGGCAAACCGCGCGCTCGGTATCACCA
>JAIIWC010000048.1 GCA_022745215.1 Collinsella sp.
AGAAAAGGACCCCTTTGCAGAGGTCCTAGTCAATTCAAGGTGGCGGGGAAGGGAATCGAACCCCTGACACGAGGATTTTCAGTCCTCTGCTCTACCAACTGAGCTACCCAGCCATTTGAGGTGTGCCTTGTTTCAAGGCTTGATTAGTATAACCAAGGACGCGTTCCGGTCAACCGAGAATTTCAAAAAAGTTTTTGAGCACAGCCTCGGTTCTTTAAATCGGCACGTCAGAGGCATCAGCCGGCAGCAAGAAGTTTTTCGCTCAGAGCCGCACGGGCAAACTCACTTGGCGTCATCCCCTCGGCAGCCGCCCGTCGACGAATGGCCTCCTTCATTCCCAGAGGAATCTTGACCGACAGCGTTGCCGTCCCCTCACCTGAGAGTGGGGGCCGTCCATGCACGATCCCACCAACGGTGTGTTCGCCATCCGGAAACTCTCCGCGCTCGTACGACTCGCACCACGCGTCAATCATTTCATCCGTTACAACCTGACCATTAGCGGCCGTATACGTCTTGCCCATCATCGACCCCTTTGCCGAGCCCGTTCAATCTCCTGCCAAAATTTCTTCTGGACTGGAGACAAGGCATGAATGATAAGCCACCCACGGACAAGCTCGACCGCGACAAGCTCCACGCTTCGTCCGTCTGGGAGCCATCCAATCGCAAGCCATCTCGGCGGCTCGTCCTTCGACTCGCGACGAATGCACTCAGTAACCGCAAGCCAAGCGCTAAGCACCTGCTTTTCCGTCAGGTGCTTTTTAGCGTTGGGATGGATCTCAACATCCATGCATCTTCTCCTCCATCTTACCCAATTTCGTATGACGAAAGTCCGCTGTCGCCAATTCTTAAGCCGGCACGCGTTGGAGAGCAGGGGTCGAAACAATGATTGAAGGGCGCTCTAGTGCGGCCCAGGCGCCGGGGCAGGAGCACATACGCCAGGGACGTACGTTTTCGTAGCGCGCGAGGATATTGCCGTCGCGATCGATGAAGGCGATGTCGATGGAATAGGCCATAAAACACGTATGGACCGAAGAGCAGCGTGGAAATGCCATGACGAGCGGCAGACCGTTGGCGGCAACCGGACACCGTCCCAGCATGCCGCGCAGGCGCACGGCAAACGACTCCGCCACCGCAAACTCGGCCGGCGTCCAGCCCAGCCTATTGAGTGCCCGCGCGTAGGCGATGTAGGACGAGACCGCGGTCACATGACCACCCCCGGACGCCATGGATCGACCGTCACCGCGCGCTCGTGTGACAACTTTGCCGGTGCCCCCAGCGAAACGCCGGCGATGCTGAGCGAGCTCGGCCACGGCTCATAGCGCATGGTGCAGGTATAGGTCCTAAACGTACCGGATAGGGAGAGCAGACCACCATCCGATGCCTCCGCGCCTTGCTCGCTCGACACTTCGATCTGCAAGTCATAGCCTTCCATGGCATTCAGAATTTGAGTCTGGACCGTCGCCGAGGCATCGACAGAGCTTTCGTCGCCCTCCCCCTCCGACGCCACGGCGTGCGCCAACACGATGTCGGGCACCACGCGGTCGAAGCGCGCGACAGCACTGGCAAAGATCATGACGTTGTACACGATGAGTGCCAGCACCAGCAAAACGGGCGTAACCACTGCCATCTCCACCGTCGCTTGGGCGTGCTCCTCGCGCAGACGCATGCGGATACTCATTACGACCCACCGCCCAGAGCGCCAACCAGCGTGGCGACATCGACGGTGAGCGGGATGGAGCCGCCGCCGGGCAGAGGAATCTCCGCAAGCGTGAACACCGTACCGCTGATGGTGCGTTCGACTTGATATTCCAACGCCTCGCAAAGCGCCTTGGGATCGGTCACGCCCAACGGAATACTTCGCAGCTTGTCTTGCGCTTGAGAGAGACCGGCAATGTCAGACCCCGGACTCTTAATGACGTTGGCGGAATCGGTCAGCACCGGCTTTCGCAGGCGCAAGTCGCACGGTTCCAAACCCAGCGCCGCCACGGACGCCGAAACGGTATCGCCGAGCCACGATGCAATGGAGCCCAACGCACCGTTGCCCCCTCCTAGGCCCTTAATCATCTCGTCCACAAGTTCGTCGGCCGAACCTTGGATGTCTCCGTATCCCACAAGCAGCCGTCCCCAGACATCCATGACGCCATCGAGTACGCCGGCAACGCCACCCGAGCGTTCCTTCAATGTCGAAAAAAATCGCGAAAGCACGTTGTTTTGCGCCGTCGCCTCATCGGGCGCCAGCACCGCGGCAGAGATGGCACCGCGATCGCCAAGCCTGACTGCCGTGTTAAACGAAGAGTTGAGCTCATCGGGGCTCGAGATGGCACCCGAAACCGCAAAGGCAACCACGCCGTTGCGACCGGGCGGAGCAATACGCGGACGCTCACCCGAAAGCGCTTTAATGGCCTGGTCAAACGCATTGCCTGCACGGTCGGCCTCGTCCTCGGTCTGACGCATGAGCTCAAGCTCTTTGTTCCGACATTTGACGTATTCCTCCAAGGCCTTTTTGAACTCGTCGAAGTGATATTCGAAGCCGTTTTCGATAGAGGTTGAAGGCGCCGCAACAGCACCAAGCGACAAAACGCCAAAATGGCATTTGCTGCATTTATCCTGTCCATCGTAATCGGCAACCGAAGCAAATCCGCTCGGCGTCCCTTTCTTATAGTTAGGGCAGGTCGTCCCGTAATGCAGATACGCCTTGTCATCGTTCACGCTCGTCGGCCACACCGCATCGGTATAGAGTTCCGTCGCCCGAACCTCATCAGAGTTGCGCGGCAGCAGCGGAATATAGGAGGAAACCCTGTCTCCGTTCTCGGTTATATGTGCCCGATCGACCTCCGCGCTCGCATAGGTATAAAACGCCTTACGCGCCGCAGACTCTGCCTTCATCTCGACACTCGAGCCGTGGGGCTTCTCATTTGTCAGACGCCAATGGTAGTAGTCCTTCGCGCGATCAAGGGCAACTTGGGGCTCCCACGTAACGCTCGATGAGTAATGCGGATTTTGAACACCGGAGAGATCCGTTAGGCTTTTCGCACGCTCCCACATGCAAGAACAGCTGCCGACCGAGCTCTTGTCAGACCCACCACAATCCGCCAGCCAAGCACGCTCTTTAGCCTTCGCCGTGTCCTCAGAAGCCTTCCGCAGCTCCTCGGCCGCACACTCTAAATCATCTGATGTGTCTTTAATGGTATCGGTCGAGATCTCTGATCCTTTGAGCGCAGCGAAGTCAGACTCGGATGTCCTGGGCACGGCAAGCGCCGTACCGGTATAGGTCACACTATCGGTATCCTGCGCCGACACCGCCTGCGTGGCACGCGCGGCGATCAGATACGGCAGAGCCGTCTCGATTTTCTGTAAGCCTTCCGATGCGCTTTTGGCAAACTTGTTGCGCGTTTTAATGATCTCAATCCCAGTGTCGACCATATTGCCGGCAACCGGCTCGGCACCCGGGATGAGGATGGCGACCAGGCCCGTCCCGATCGTGGCAAACCCCGCCAGCCCCAGACTCAAGATGCTCGCATCAACCACCGTGGCAGCCGTGTGATAGGACGACACTACGTTGGCACCCGCCAGCGCGCCGCTATCAGCCGCCACCTGGGTATCCCCGGCACGCGACATGCTCCATATCGCCGCGGTCGACGAAAACAACAATGTGAGCACCACTAGGATGACCACGGCAGAAGAAAGCGTGGTATAGGCGCCGTCTTCGATAAACAGATCGACACCGGCTCGACCCATAAAGCCGCCTCGCTTGCGATGGCAGCTCGGACGGTGCGTCAAAACGCGTCTAGACCAGAAACACTTAATCCCATGCAGCAATCCACGAATCATAATCTCCCTCCAGCCATTCGGGACGCGATTGATACGAGACATCGACCTTGAGCTCAACGTAGCCGCCCTCGGCGGTACCACCCATAGCCTGCGCAAACGCACCGATCACAGGCAACGGCTTGACCTCGCCGGAAACGGACACGGACGAGACGCCACCCGCACCGGCCCGGCCAAGCTCGATATCCCACGACAACGGCCCGCCGGCATGAAAGATCGAAACGTTGGGCACTGCGGCAAGCCGGCGGCGGGTGAACTCCTTAAGATCATCGTCCTCCGCCGTCGTCGTGGTCATGAGCCGCGCGGTCTCGGCGGCGGCAGACTCCATGACCGCGCGCGTATAGAGCAGGCACACCGGTTGCAGTGCGAGAAGGATGAGCGTCAGAAACGTCGGCAGCAAAAAAGCGGACTCGACCGTAGACTGCGCCCGGTCCTCACGCGCGATATCAATACAACGCGATGTCCTTAGCGCCCGCAGCGGCGTCGATAACCGGCATCGAGGCAACGCCATGGGATGCCGCCCGCTCAACCAGCGCCGCCAAGCGCCCATCGGTGCCAGCACGCCAAAGCCCCGCGATCGCCAGCACGATCGATAACAGCGCCACCGTGACGATGGCGTATTCGACCGTTGCCTGGGCAGACTCCTCGCGCAGGACGTCATGCATTTCACGACCCCTCCTTTGAGTTCGATGCCTGCGGGCTCAGGCGGATCACGCGCAGGCGGCACGAGGCATCGCCGGCATCCGCAGCAACCGTCACCATATCGACCCAGCCACGTCCATCGCGCACGATGGCGCCCCATACGTTGCCCTTAATATCGAGATAGCCGCTCAGGGCGAGCTGGGCCGTGGGTACCTCGCGATAGGCACGCAACATATCCGCCGCTGCCTCGGTCATCGGTCGGTCCTCGGACCATGCAAGCCGGACCGCAATCGCGTTGCCCTCAGGCGAATCCGTCGCAGTGGCAGACCGCTTGTCGAGCGTCCGCAGAAAGGTTTGCGCCGTGACAGCGACATCCGAATCGTCCGCATCTCGCGTCTCATCTTTTTGAGACGCCACCGCCGAATCTGAGCCCGAATCGGAGGCGGCCCCAGGACGCTGCTGCCGCGCGGCGTTAAGCCCCCAAAGCACCGCCGCTATCGCCACGACCAGGCAAGCAAACACCAGCAGTACCCCGATGGGGCGCTCGCCCTCTACAGGCTGTTGATGCCCTCGCTGATAGCGTTCCATAGATCTTGGACCTTGCCCTTAAATGCGACGATGGCGATAATCGCGATCACCACGAGCACGCCGACCAAGATGGCATACTCGGTGGTACCCTGTGCGCTCTCCTCCTGCAATAGCTCCTTGGCGCACTGACGAACATGTGCCGCCCGGCAAAACGCCCAGCCCTGGACCTTGCCAGCAGCGTCAGTCATCGTGTTCATGTATTCCTCCCTACATCATCCCGCCTGCTCCCAGCAGCGGGCCCAATATGGACAGAAGCAACGCCGGCAAGATGAGCGTGCCGGTGGGAATCAGCAGTTTGACGGGCGCACGCTCGATTTCGCGCTCGACTGCAGCGCGATGAGCTGCACGGATCTCGCGACTTTGAGCGGCCAGCGTCTCGGCAAGTGGGGCACCCAGGGCGAGCGCCTGCCCCACCGTGATGGCAAAGGTCTCGAGCGCTCGCACGTCCAAGTCGCGCGCGGCGGCCAACAGCTCGTCCTCACGCGTGCCCACGCCCACCTGCCACGCCATACAGGCTCGCTCAAGGCGAAGAGCCAGCACTGACCGGCGGTTGGCGCAGAAAATCTCAAGCGCCGCATCAAACGAAAGACCGGCCGAAAGACCCAAGCGCACAACATCGATCATCTCGGACACTTCGCCGAGCGACACTCGCGCAGGGCCGCCCGCTCCAACCGCGCCCTTCACTCGCGCGGTCAGAGCATCGACCACCGAGCGACCCGCGGCAGCGACCAGCACCGCCTCGCGCTTGCAGGCCCCTACGATCTTGCGTGCATCCGCCCGATCCAAACCCGTCGCGACAAATACACTCAGGGCGCACAGGCAAGCCGCAACTGCAACCGGGGCGCTCATAGCTCCACCCGCATAATGCGCCGGATAACCACCAGGGCAACGGCGTTGAGGGCAAGACCCAGCACCACAGCGCCCGCGCCGGCAGGCGTCGCAAGACCGCGACGAAAATCTGCCGAAAGCAGCGCCAACACCGCGCACATGCCCGCCGGCATCGCCGCGACCATATGCGCAGACATGCGAGCCTGCGACGTCTTAACATCTAGGCGGCGCTTGAGCTCAATGCGCTCCCCCACCATGCTCGACGCCTCGGACAGTAAGTCGGCAAGCGGAGCGCCGGTGCGCTGAGACACCTTAAGCGCCAAGGTCACAAGCGAAAGACCGGGGGCGTCGATACGCACGAGCAAGTCATCGAGCGCGTCGGTCGCCGAGATGCCGCAATCGATCGCCGCCGCCACCCGCAAAAACTCGGTATGCACTGGCTCTTGCGCATGAGCGCCCACAAAGCGCATGCCCTGGGCCAGCGAATGTCCCGAGGCAAGCGACATGGAAAGTGCGGTAAACGCCTCGGGCATTGCCTCTTCTGCATCGTGTTGCTCGCGCCGGCTCTCAAAGCCGTCCCGAGCGGCACCAACGGCAAACGGAGCAACAAGTCCCAAGGCAAATCCGAGGGGCGATAACGACACCATCGTTAGTAAAACGCAGCAGACACCGCTCGATAGCAGCAGAAACGCCAAACGTCCCGAAGCATCTTCGATCACGAGGCCAAGGCGATGCGCCGGAGCCAGCGATGCCCACGAACGGGCGATCTTTTTCAGCAGATCGTTTTCCACCAGCTCACGCGGCAGCTTCTCTGCCACCGTCTCGAGCGCCTGACGTGCCAGCTCCGCCGGCGGTACCTGCGGCACACGAGGTTCCGCCCCGCACGCCGTCGCGGCAGAAAGCCCTGCCAAGCCCCCTACGACGAGGGGCACAGTGATCTCCATTCGTCCACCTCCTCTTGTGTGAGCGTCCCCGACCGCAGGCCTTCTGCGATAAACGGCGGCTCGCGGTCAAGCGTCCAGGTGCGCTCGGCGGCATCGAACGTCACATAGCGCTCGAGCTCTACGCCACCCGATGCGGCGCGTCGCACCCCCGAATACGAGGAGACGAAACGCCTGCCATCGGCGTGGCGCTCGGACATCACGATGCCGTCGAACGCCATGGCAATCTGCTCCTCGATGAGCTCGCTCGGCAGATCGATGCCATAACGTGCAAGCAACGTCAGACGCACCACGGTCTCCTGTTCTGAACCCGCATGAAGTGTGGTGAGCGACCCGTCGTGGCCCGTGTTCATGGCCTGCAACATGTCGCAGCACTCGGCACCGCGCACCTCGCCCACCACGATGCGGTCGGGGCGCATGCGCAGGGCATTGGTCACCAGGTCGCGAATCGTCACCGCGCCCTCGCCCTCAATTGAAGCCTCGCGCGCCTCTAGGCGCACCACGTGCGGATGATGCGCAAACTTGAGCTCGGCAGAGTCCTCGATCGTCACGATGCGCTCGCCGGTGGAAATCTCGCATGACAACGCGTTGAGCAGGGTGGTCTTACCAGATCCCGTGCCTCCCGCAACCGCCAGGTCCTGTCGCAGCGACACCGCACACGACAGCAGCTGCGCATACCAAAGCGGCAGCGATCCCAACCCCACGAGCTCGTCCAGCGAGCAGATACGGTCCGAGAACTTTCGGATGGTGAGAATCGGTCCGTCAATCGCCACAGGCGGAATCACCGCGTTGACGCGATAGCCCGTTTTGAGGCGGGCGTTGACGATGGGGCTGCGCTCGTCGATGCGGCGGCCAAGTGGCGAGATAATGCGGTCGATAAGCACACGGATCTGCTCATCATCCTCGAACGCATGCTCGATGGGGTACAAGACGCCGCCGCGTTCAAAGAAAGCCGAGCGGCAGCCGTTGATCATGATCTCGGTAACGGTGTCGTCCTCGATGAGCGGCTGCAACGGCCCCAAGCCCACCACGTCATCCAAAATCTCGTCGATGATGGTCTCGCGCTCGGGCATCGCGAGATCGGTCGGCTCCTCAACATTGAGCGCCGCCTCCACCGCAGGACGCAATTCCGAGCGGGCAAGTGCCGGGTCGATATAGGCGCTGATACGCGCCACTTCGTCGTAACCCATGCGGTCCATCACGGCGCGCTTGGTGCGTCGTTTCACGGCGCGGCGACGCCCCGCATCTACAGGCGCTGCCGCCGCCGCAGCGCCGGCAGCCTTAATCCTCGTTTGCAGGCTCATCGCTGATCACCCTCGCGCGACCAGGGAAGGCGGATACGCGGGCGTTCGGTGCGCGTTGCACGGTCGGCGACCATATCGCTCCAAGGGCCGACGGCGCACCCCAGTTCCACGAGCATCTCGCGCGTGGCCTCGCGCACGCTAGTCGCAAAAGCGCTGGTCTGCCCCACTGCCTCGTCAGCGCGCCCAAACGCCATGAGCGCGGCGAGATCCTGCCCGCCATCGGCGATACGAATCTTGGAGCTCAACGCACAGGCAATCTCAAAGCGCATGGCGACGTCCTCGTCTGCCCCGCGCGCACCGAACCGGTTGAACACGGCGCTCATGCGCGTGCGCGGCACACCTACTCGACCTGCCAGTTCAATGACGCGCGATGCCGATGCCGCGGACGACACCGCCGCATCGCCAACGACCAGGCAACGGTCGCTCGCCGCCACCGCAGCCGCCACGGCGTCGCCCCAAAAGACCGAGGTATCGATAAAGACCACGTCGGATTCGCGACGCAGAACATCAAGCAGTAGCTCCACCGGACGTGCCATGAGCTCGGCTTGCTCGGGCGCCGCGACGGGACCCCAGAGCGTAACGCCCGGTGCCACGCGCATCGATGTGGCTACGATATCCGGCTCGGTGAGCGTGCCCGCCGCCGACGGCTCGATAAGTGCCGCCATATCGCGCGGAGCATCGACGCCTAACAAGTCGTAAAGGTTTCCAAACATCAGGTCCAGGTCGAGCACGGCGGCACGCAAGCCCAACAGCGACGATGTGTGTGCCATGGTGGCAACGATCGTCGACTTGCCGCAACCGCCCGAACCCGAAATGGCGCAGATGACCGGAGCTCGATGCGGCGAAGCGGCAGCGTCTGCCGGCGGCATCGGAGGCGGCGGGGCGGGCGTCGGTGACAGCGTCCCCGTCTCCCCCGCCGCAACCACACGCTGCGTCCAAGCCGGCATGGCAGCTTGTTCGGTCTGCGAGGCAGGCTCGTTCTGTGCAATCTGCTCATGCTGCATCAGCGACAACTCGCCGCACCCGGCAAAGCCCTCAACTTCATCGAGTTCATCCGCCAGATTCACGCCGTGCACGTATCCCATATCTACAGCCGGGGAATCGCCAGCATGCTGCGCCGGCCCTCCAGCGTCATCGTATACAAAGGGGTTCCGGGGGCGCCGACCATGCTCGGCTTCCGCTTTTCCATAATCATCAACACGCGGGCCTCTTGTAGCGCGAGGCGCCCCGGGTTCCCTATCAACAAAAGCATCGGGCTCAATCGTCATGCGCCGATCGGAATCAACCGCTCCCTCGCCCGCGCGCCCGTTGCCGCATATACTGTGTGCAGCGATGACCTCGGTCGCCCCCGCGCGAAACAGCCCCTCGATATCCGACGGATCGAGCGCTTCTATCAACACGACCACGCGACTCACGCGGCCTTCGGCCGTCAGGCGCGCAACAGTCTTGCGCACATCTTCGGTATCAAACAGAGACGCCGCGATGATGGCAGCCCCGCGGCGCGACGGAAACGCCCGCGCCATGGAAATCAGCCCGTCCAGGTCACCCACGCGAAGCACCTGCGCACCCACATCACGGCCCTCGACTTCCCGCTGCAACAGCCCGTAATCGCCGCACGCGCAGCACGCAAGCCAGATCGCCTTCATCACTCGTCGCCTCCGCTCTTTTTGCCGCGCGCCGTGGCGGGAATCGTCAAGCTGACCGTTCCCTTGCCCGAGGCTCCCAGCAGTTCCTTGACGTCTTCGGGGTCAGCCGCCAGCGTCACCCATTCGATCTTGCCCTCGCGCGTGGCACCGGAATCCTCACTGGTATCGATCACGTACGCGCCGCACAGCCGATCGGTTACGCCGTCTTTTTGCACATACACATCCACGTAGCTGCCCACGCCCGCAGCACCGCCGACCGAGTGCTCGGCATCGACCGCCACCGAAACGGCGACCTTGCCCTTAGGCACCTCGAGCTTGTGGCTCTCGGTCTTGGTGTAGACATTGCAGATCACGGCGTTTTTGGGAATACGCGAAGTCGTCACGTCGCCGCGCACCTGGCGCAGCTCGGTCGCCGTGTCACGCGGCAGCAGACTCGTCAGCCATTCCTGGGTTATGACATTGGTCTCATCGAGGGTCTCGCCCACATCGATATCGCGCGCCGCGACGCATACCTCGACGCGATCGCCACCGTACTTGGCCAAGGTCTCAGCCTGTACCTGTTCGGCTTGCGAGCGGATCGATGAACCGTAAACCATGCAGAGCAGAGCAGCGAGCACGCCCGCGACCAGACTGATGGCGATGCGCTTGCTCTTGTTCACGGCCGCTCCTCTCATGGCAGTGCCGGGCGAATGCCCGTACCACCATTGTCTGGGCGGTCAGAGTGCAAAGCGGCGCAATCGCGATCTTGGTTTTCGATGTCAAACCAATCGCTGACCAAAAGCTGACCAGCCCGTCAAGCTCGTGGCAAGGTTTTGGTCGGCACGTCAGCAAACTGCATGTTTCGAGGCTTTTCCGCAGCAAAAAAGCCGTCTCCCGAACAGTTGGGAGACGGCTGTCATAGGAAAAATCAATTACAGATGGACATCGGGATCGAGCATTTGAGCGCTCACGCGCATGGATGACGCCAGGTTTTGGAACGTTTCCAGACGCAGGCTGTCAATCTGCCCGGCGTCCTCGGCCTCGCGAACGGCGCAACCCGGCTCATGGACATGCGTGCAATCGCCAAACCGGCACGCACGCGATGCCTCGACAATCTCGGGGAAGGCGCGCGCCAGACCCCGCTCATGTCCCACGAGCGGCAAACTGCGCAGACCCGGGGCATCGGCGATCACGCCGGCGTCGCCCGGCAGCGCCACCATCACGCGCGCGACGGTAGTGTGACGGCCCTGGTCGTCGCGTTCGCGCACACCGCCGGTCGCCAACGTATCGTGGCCCAGCAGTGCATTGAGCAGCGTCGACTTGCCGGCACCCGACTCGCCCAGAATCATGGCGCAGCTCCCGACAGGCACGCAGGCACGGACCTCGTCCAGGCCGCGGCCCTCGGCAGAGGACGTCACGATCACGCGCACGTCCGGACCCACCAGGCGGCGCACGCGGTCCAGATCGCGCTCGAGCTCCTCGGCATCGCAACGGTCAGCTTTGGTGAGTACCACCACCGGCTCGGCATCGCAGTCGAGCGCCAACACCAGCGAGCGCGCCACACGGTCGAGCAGCACCTCACCGGCACCGAGCGCCTGCACGATTAGCACGCTATCCACGTTGGAGCAGAGCACCTGGCGCTCTCCGCGGGCACGGCCGCGCCAACGCTCAAAGCTCGTACGGCGCGGCAGCACGCACTCAATCACGCCCATATCGTGCCCGGGAGCGCGGCGCACCGCCACACGGTCGCCCACGGCAGGCAGCAGGACCTCATCCTCGCCGCGCGACTTGGCAAACCCCACGGCATGCTCGGCGCGAAAGGTATCGTCGGCAGTCGCCACCAGCGGAAACCCGCGATCCAAGCGCACCACGGCGCCAAGCTGCATCTGCTCGGGCTCCTCGACATGTGCGCAGAAATCATCAAAGGCAGTCTGCTGAGCTTCATCGACCGGCAGGTCATCAAACGCCGGAACGTCCTGCAGCGCGTCGAGTCCCGGCACGCTTGCCAGCAGCTCCTCAGCAGATGCGGGAGCCTCGGTCGCGAGCTTCCGACGACGATCGCGCTTAGCCCGCGCCCCCGTCGTCTTTTTCTTCGCTTTAGCCTTAGCCTTGCCCACAAGCGCCTCCCAGCACCATAAATCACAACTGAGCAGGTATTTTACCCACAAAAAAGAGTCGGTCGAGCAAACGCTCGACCGACTCACACACTTTCCCTCAGCCCTTTTCATCCGCACGAGAGAAAAGCCAGCAAAGTCACCGCAGGGCCCGCCCGCCGAGAGGGGTTTCCTAAGGGCACATCCCGCAGCCGCAACGCGGCGAGGACGTGCCCGTGGAAACCCCGCAGGCGGGCAGGCCCGGGCAGGTTTACTTACTCCTTTTCCACGGCGCGCATGATCGCCTTGTAGATCTCCATCAGCGGGATGATCAGGAAGGCCAGGCCCAGCGCGGCGATAACGCCCTTAAGCTCAAGCGTCACGGGACCAAAGAACATCTCGGCAAGCGTCGGCTGCACGGTCACGATCACCGTCAGCACCAGTGCCAGCGCGGCGGAAGCCCACAGCCACTTGTTCTGCTTCTTCATGGTGAACAGCGACGCACGACGGCTGCGCATATTGAAGCAGTGGAAAATCTCGACCATGTTGAGCGTGATGAACGCCATCATCACGCCTTCCTCGTCGGCATTGCCGGCGATCATATCGGCGATGTGGATGTAGCCCATGTCAAAGTACACGCCCACAAAGAAGCTCGCCAGCACCAGCGCGGTGATGATTAGGCCCTGGACCACGCAGTCCAGACCCATATGTCCGGCAAAGACACCGTCCTTGGCGTTGCGCGGCTTGCGCTTCATGATGTCGCCCTCGGCATCCTCCATGCCCAGCGCGAGCGCGGGGAAGCAGTCGGTGACCAGGTTCACCCACAGCAGCTGCACCGGCTGGAAGATGGTAAAGCCGATGAGCGTGGCGATAAACACCGAGAACACCTCGGCAAGGTTGGCCGAAAGCAGGAACTGGATGGCCTTGCGGATGTTGTCGTAGATGCGACGACCCTCTTCGCAGGCGCCGATGATGGTAGCGAAGTTGTCGTCGGCGAGCACCATGTCGGCGACGTTCTTGGTGACGTCGGTACCGGTGATGCCCATACCGACGCCGATGTCGGCGCGCTTGATGGACGGGGCGTCGTTGACGCCATCGCCCGTCATGGCCACGATCTGGTCGCGCGACTTCCAGGCCTCGACGATGCGGGTCTTGTGCTCGGGCTGGACGCGGGCGTACACGCCGTAGTCCTCGATGTGCGCGTCGAGCTCCTCGTCGCTCATGCGATCGAGGTCGGCACCGGTGATGGCCTGGCTGCGATCGGCGACGATGCCCAGCTGCTTGGCGATGGCCACGGCGGTGTCGATGTGGTCGCCCGTGATCATGACGGTGCGGATACCGGCGTCGTGCGCCTCGCGGATAGCGTCGGCCACCTCGGGACGGACCGGGTCGATCATGCCGGACAGGCCACAGAAGACCAGGTCATGCTCGAGCGCAGCGGGGCTGCAGTCGGCGGGAACCTCGGTGTAGGTGCGGCTTGCCAGCGCCAGCACGCGCAGGGCCTCGTCGGCCATGGCCTTGTTGGCCGCCACGAGCTCGGCGCGGCGCTCCTCGGTCAGGGGGACGACCTTATCGCCCTCGTAGATATGGGTGCACAGGCCGATCACCACGTCGGGCGCACCCTTGGTGTACTGCTCGTACTCGCCGTCCAGGGTCTCGACGACCACGGACATCATCTTGCGGCCCGAGTCAAACGGGGCCTCGCCCACGCGCGGATGCTCGGCAGTCAGGCCAGTGAGGCCCGCCTTGCCGGCGTCGTTGACAAGCGCGCACTCAGTCGGCTCGCCCACGGCCTCGCCCAGCTCCTCGTCCCACTGAGCATCGGAGCACAGCGCCATGCCGGCCAGGAACTTCTCCTTGGGCGCAGCGAGCTCGTGCTTGACGACGGTCATCTTGTTCTGGGTAAGGGTACCGGTTTTGTCGGAGCAGATGGTCTGCGTGCAGCCAAGGGTCTCGACGGCAGAGAGCTTGCGGATAATCGCCTGGCGCTTGGCCATCTTGGTCACGCCAAGCGAAAGGACGATGGTCACGACGGCGACCAGGCCCTCGGGGATGGCGGCGACGGCGAGCGAGACGGCAACCATAAAGGTGTCGAGCAGGGCAGTCGGGTCGGTGAGAACGTTGCCCACGCCGTGGCGCAGGATGTCGACGCCAAAAATCACGACGCAGATGACGATAACCATAATGGTAAGGATGCGGCTGAGCTCGGCGAGCTTCACCTGCAACGGTGTGAGCTCTTCCTTGGCCTCGGCAAGAGCGCCGGCAATCTTGCCCATCTCGGTGTTCATACCGGTGCCGACCACGACGGCGCGACCGCGACCGTACACCACGGTGGAACCCATGTAGCACATGTTCTTACGGTCGCCGAGCGGCACGTCCTCGGTGCCCGCGGCGAGCTCGATCACGTTGGCGTGCTTCTCGACCGGCACGGACTCGCCGGTCAGCGCAGCCTCTTCGATCTTCATCGTGGCGCTCTCGAGCACGCGGCAATCGGCCGGGACGGAGTCGCCCGCCTCGAGCATGATCACGTCACCGGGCACGAGCTCAGCGCTCGGCAGATGCACGAGCTTGCCGTCGCGCAGCACCTTGGACTGCGCCGCGCTCATCTCCTGCAGGGCCTCGAGGGCCTCCTCGCTTTTAGCCTCCTGGACCACGCCCAGCACCGAGTTGACGATAACGACGAACATGATGATGGCGACATCGGCAAAGTCCGCCTCGCCCTTGACCATGCCCGTGAGCGCGCTGATGACGGCGGCAACGATCAGCATGATGACCATGGGGTCGGCCATCTGCTCAAAGAAGCGCTTCCACAACGGTGTCTTCTCTGCTTCCTCGAGCTTGTTAGGGCCTGTCTTGGCGAGGCGCGACGACGCCTCGTCGTTGCTCAGGCCGAGGTTCTCATCGACACCCTGGTCGCTGAGCACCTCCGCCGCAGCGGACAGGTATTCCTTTTGCATATAGAGTCCCCTCCTGGGATTCGGGCCACTCAGCAGATTGATGCCCGATCATAATTCCCAGGAGAAGGGCAAGGGCTCATCAAGGCTGCCGTGCTGAGCGGCAGTTGATAGTGG
>JAIIWC010000049.1 GCA_022745215.1 Collinsella sp.
GGCCGGCCGATCCGGCCCTCAGGGTATCGGGTTCCCACATTCATCCGCACATGTACGGATGAATGTGGGAAGTGTTCGGATGAAGTTGATAATCAAGGCGGCCGGTGGGATCCCAAAGCCCGCCATGCTTCTTATGTGCAGCAAAGCTAATGCTGCTAAAATGTAAAGCGCTCATGTAGTTTAAACGCACGACGATAAGGAGCACCAGTGGGTAACCACTTCCGTACCTCCGGTGCGGGCGATGATGCCCCCAAGACGCAGACAGGCGTCCAGGGCAGCCGTTTCGCCACTCCGGATTCAGAGGGCCAGCCTGTTGCTCAGGCCCCCGCTCAGCCGGCAGATCAGGCACAGCCGGCATCCGATCCCTTTGCCTACAATCCCACCAGCGATGTTGCGCTTTCCGGCACGGCGGGTTTTGAGCCCGTTCAGGCTGTGACCGCTCGCGTGGAGCAGCCTCAGGCTGGCGCCGCCGCGCCGCAGCCTAGCATGGCCGGCATTCCCGACCCCATGGCTCCTGCGACACCGGCTCCTCAGCCTGCGCAGTCTGGCCTCTTTGCCGCTATTCCCGATCCCACGCAGCCTGCTGCCCCGGTGGTCGAGAGCGATCAGGCAGCCGAGGTCGCAAGCCTCGATAACGCGCTCAACAACCCCGATTTTACGTCGGTGTTTGCGCCCATCGATCCGCAGGCCAGCCGCAAGAAGATGGCCAAGCAGGCCGGTGTCGAGCCCGTCATCCTTATGGAGCATGTCACCAAGATCTATCCGGCACAGCCCAACAAGCCTGCACTCGACGACATCAACATCGAGATCTATCCGGGCGAGTTCGTCTTCCTGGTCGGTCACTCCGGCTCGGGTAAGACCACGCTGCTGTCGACGCTCAACCGCGACGTCAAGCCGACGAGCGGTCGCATCCTGGTTGCCGGTCAGGACCTCATGAAGATCAAGAACCGCAAGGTTCCGTTCCTGCGCCGCCAGATTGGCGCCGTGTTCCAGGACTTTAAGCTCCTGCCGCAAAAAACCGCCTACGAAAACGTGGCGTTTGCTCTGCAGTGCATCGGCAAGCCCAAGGGCGTCATTCGCAGCCAGGTGCCCGAGGTACTGCGTCTGGTCGGTCTAGCCGATCAGATGGACTCGCTGCCTGACCAGCTTTCCGGTGGCGAGCAGCAGCGCGTTGCCGTCGCCCGCGCTATGGTCAACCGTCCGCCGCTGCTGATCTGCGACGAGCCCACGGGTAACCTCGACCCGGCGATCTCGCTGGGCATCATGAAGCTGCTCGAGCGCATTAACCGCACCGGCACCACCGTGATCGTCGCCACGCACGACCGCGAGATGGTCGATAGCATGCACCGTCGCGTGATCGCCCTCGAGGGCGGCCACGTTATCCGCGACCAGGAGAGGGGAGGTTACGGCAACTATGGCACCAACTAACGTGGGCTACTCCTTCAAAGAGGCAATCAGCCACTTCTTCCGTAACTGGACTACCTCGCTCGGCGCCGTCATCACGATCTTCCTTTCGCTGTTTATCATCGGCCTGTTCATCATGGGCTCCGCGATGCTGAACTCCGTGATCGGCACCGTCGAGGATCAGGTTGTCATCAACGCGTTCATTAGCGATGACGCCGATCAGGCCGATGTTCAGGCTTTTGAGGCCGAGCTTAAGACGTGGAATAACGTCAAGTCCGTGACCTATAAGGACAAGGACGACGCGCTGGCCGAGTATACGAGCAAGATGTCGGGCAACGCCGACGCCACCATGAGCGCGCTCGATGGCCAGAACCCGCTGCCGGCTTCGTTTGCAATTGAGATGGACGATCCGTCCAAGGTCGAAAGCACGGCCCAGAAGCTCAAGAAGAACGCCGACTTCCAGAAGATCGCGGATGACGGCGACGTCAACGCGAGCGTGCTGTACGGCCAAGAGGAAGTGAGCCGCCTGTTCCAGGTGACCAACTACATCCGCATCGCCGCCGTGGTGCTCGTTGGCCTTCTGACCTTTATCGCATTCATCTTCATCAACAACACGATTCGCCTGTCCATCACGGCGCGTCGTCGTGAGATTGCGATTATGCGTCTGGTCGGCGCCAGCAACGGCTTCATTCGCGGCCCGTTTATCACCGAGGGCGTACTGCAGGCCATTTTGGGCTCGCTGCTTTCCATCGGCGTTCTGGAGCTGCTGCGCAATCTGATGATTCCGCGTCTGCAGGAGAGCATCGGCTGGATGTCGTTTGCCCTGCCGATGCAGTACTACCTGGTGACCTATGCTGCGCTGATCCTGGTCGGTGTGATTATCGGTCTCTTTGGTTCTGCCATCGCCATGCGCCGCTACCTGCGCGTGTAGGCACGCCTAGAATTCATCCCTTCCAACGGGTCGTCTCTTATGGGGCGGCCCGTTTTTTGATCCCTAGGGGACGGCAGGAAAGCGAATCATTTGGGTAGACTCTTGGGATGTAAACGGCAATCGATAGTTAGGAGGCGCCATGGGGCGCAATAACAAGCATAAGCGTGGAGCTCGCAATAAGCGCGGGCCGGTGCGCAGCGAACGCCGTCCGAGCCTGACCGGGCGCGTGCAGCTCCATGAGCATAGCGCCTACGTTGTAACCGAAAACGGCGACTACAAGGTCATGGGCCGCGGTAAGCGCGAGATCATGGATGGCGATACCGTTGCCGTGAGCATTAAGAACAGCCCGCACGGTGAGCGGCGCGCCGTGATCGAAAGCGTGGTTGAGCGTGCAGCCATAAGCGTGGTGGGCACGTACCAGACCGCCGGTCCGCTCGGTGTGATCGAGCCGCTCGATTCGCGTCTGAAGGCGGATTTTTTTATTTTGCCCGAGGACACCTCGGCGGAGCGCCTGGGCGTTCACCCCGGTGATGTCGTCGTTGCGCGCATTCTGACCTATCCGACGCGCCTGGAATCGGGCACCGTGACCATCGAGCGCCGCATTGGCGGCGATGACGCGCCCGATCTGGGTGTTCAGTATGTAATGGCGCGTTATGGCTATACCGATAGCTATCCCGAGGCAGCACTGGCCGAGGCCGAGGGGCTGTCGCTCGATGTGGCCGCGGCGCTCAAAGATCCGCTTCGACGCGATCTGCGCGACCGCTTTATCATTACGATCGACCCGGTCGACGCGCGCGACTTTGACGATGCCATTTCTCTGGAGCGCACGCCCGATGGCGGCTACAAGCTGGGCGTCCACATCGCCGATGTCTCGCACTATGTGGCTTGGGACGGGCATATCGATCTTGAGGCGCGCCATCGCACGACATCGGTGTATCTGGCCGATCGCGTGCTGCCCATGCTGCCCGAGCGCTTGTCGAACGACCTGTGCTCGCTTCGTCCCGACGAGGACCGTCTGGCGTTTACCGTCGATATTGAACTCGATGCGCAGGGCCGCGTTCGCCACTACGATCCCTATCCCAGTGTGATTCGCTCGCGCGTGCGCATGGACTACGACGGCGCCGAGGCGCTGTTGGTGCGTGCCGGCGCGGTGGAGTATGGGGTGCTGGAGGGTGCCGCCGAGGATGTTGCTGCTGTAGAGACTTCGCGTGAGGAAGCGCTCGAGCGTGGGCTTGCGTGCGAGGAAACTGCTCGCGGCTATAACGTCGATCTGGGCGATTTTCTCGTCGCTGCCAACGAACTTGCCGAGCTTCGCCGCCGTATTCGCCGCGCGCGCGGTTCGGTCGACTTCGATACGGCCGAGATTCGCGCCCTGTTGGACGAGGACGGCGTGCCTGTGCAGATTGTGGCGCGCGAGCGCTCGTGTGCCACGTCGCTGATCGAGGAAGCCATGCTGCTCGCCAACGAGTGCGTGGCCGAGTGGCTGGCCGACCGCGATATCGAGGCCTGCTACCGCGTGCATGAAGACCCCAGTCCGGACAGCCTTCACGGCGCCGCCGTGGCGCTGGCTCAGCTGGGTATTATCGACGACCGCCGTGCAGCCGGCATTGCCCTGGGAAGCCCCGATGAACTGCAGGCCGCAGTTGATGCTGCCGCCGGTACGGCCAACGCGCCGCTCGTCAACACGCTGCTTCTGCGCAGCATGCAGCGCGCGCTGTACAAGCCGCGCAACGAGGGCCACTTTGCGCTCGCTGCGCCGTGCTACTGCCACTTTACGAGCCCCATCCGTCGCTACCCCGATCTGGTGGTGCACCGCGTGCTCAAGCTGCAGCTGGCATACGAGCAGCTGGGCGGCAAGGACGCCCTGGTCCGCACGCCGCGCCTGATCGGTAAGGGGCGCGAGTCGCTGCCGCGCATTCTGCCCCAGATCTGTCGCGCCTGCAGCGATGCCGAGCGCGCAGCCGACGCCGCCAGCCATGCGACGCAAAAGATCAAGATCGCCCAGTACTACGAGGATCGTCTGGGCGAGCGCTATACCGGAACCATCTCGTGGGTCAGCAGCATGGGTCTTTTTGTTCGCTTGGACCTGACGCAGGTCGAGGGCTTGGTCTCGATCAAGAGCCTAGGTAACGAGTGGTTTGAGTTCGACGAGGACGCGCTTACGCTGACGGGCGCCGACACGGGGACTCGTTATGAGCTGGGCCAGCGCGTGATTATCGAGGTCTCGCGCGTCAATACTACGCGCGGACACTTGGACTTTAAGCTTATCCATTAGCCGAATCCCGACCGTGAAGGGAGTGGGGGCGGTCTTTCGGGGCCGCCCTCGCATTTGAATGATGGCCGCGTCGTCGCCTGCTCGGCCTCCTATCCGCCTGCTATTTGGGAGGTAAATCCTACCAAAATAAACCTGTCCCTTTTTGGCAGGTTTACAAGAAAGCGGGGATGAGATGGCGACGGTGTACGGTTATGCGCGGGTGAGCTCGCGCGATCAGAACCTTAATCGGCAGCTGGATGCGCTGGGCGCCTATGGCGTGGGCTCGGCGAATATTTATGCCGACCATGCGAGCGGCAAGGACTTCGATCGACCGCGTTATCGCGAGCTGCTGCACGTTCTGGGAGACGGGGACGTGCTGGTGGTGCTTTCTATCGACCGACTTGGTCGTAATTACTCCGAGATTCTTGAGGAATGGCGACGCATTACCAAGGAGCTCGGGGTTGCCATTGTGGTGTTGGACATGCCATTGCTTGACACGCGCGTCAGGGCCAGCGGCGCGCCGGACGTGACGAGTACGCTGATTGCCGACATTGTGCTGCAGCTGTTGAGCTACGTGGCGCAGGTGGAGCGCGAGAATATCCATCAGCGTCAGGCGGAGGGAATTGCGGCGGCGCGGGCGCGAGGGGTGCGGTTTGGCCGGCCTCGCAAGCCATGCCCTCCGCAGTTTGAACTGGTGCGTGATAGTTATGAGGCGGGCGATATCACGCGCAGCCAAGCGGCAAAGCGCCTGGGTGTGTGCGTGGGGACGTTCGATCGCTGGATGCGCGAGGCGGGTTAGGAGACAGCATCTCTGTCGCTTCTTGTTGCGATTCAAATTTTGCTACAACGACACTGCTATTTAGACTACACTCGCTCATATTTAAAAAGACGGAGGTTGTCCTTTGGCGCACGCGAAGAAAATAATCGGGTGGATCGCGATCGCTCTGTTCGCCGCAACGCTGGCAGGTATCTGGGTGCTTACGGAGCAAAACGCGGTGCAGACGTCGTTGCTGAGCGAGTCCACCGCACGTGTGGTGGAGGGTCAGGCTGCGAGCGTTCAGGCTGCCGATGCCACGGGCGAAGCTCAGACGGAGAACGGAATAACCGGGGGCACCGATTCGGCTGCCTCGCATGTCCGGTCTGGTCGACTTGCTTCCATTCGCGTGTGGGTAGGCGCAAACGTCCGTCGCGTCGCCCATACCGTAGAGTTTTTCTTCGTCGGATTGTTCGCCTCGGTGATCGTGTTCTGCTTTTCCAGGCGTCCATGGAGCGTGTGTTCCCGTTGCGTGCCCGTGTTGCTTTTCTGCGCTGCCTGCTCCGTTGGCGACCAGGTGCATAAGATCTTTGTTCCCGGCAGGCATTTCGACATGATCGATTTGGGCTTCGATGCTGCGGGCTATGTCACCGCGATGCTGCTGGTATTGCTGGTCGCCGCATGGGTGCACCATGTGATGCGCCCCATCGGCGCCCACGCGAGGCGCTAGCCGGTAACAAATCCGTTTCTGATAGGGCCGATTCGTTGAATCATTTTGTGTCGCACTTATTTCCGAGCGGTCGGATTTGAGGGGCGAGCGGTAGGGCGCTCGCGCATGGTGCGCCACGATGCGGCACAATGTACCGCAAAAGAAGTTCTAACACGGTACGAATGGTTCGTTGGTCTTTAATTCTTCTCAACGGAGGTGTTTGAGATGGCAAACGGATTGCTTTTGCGGCTTCGAGAGCGAGAGCTCAGCGCGAGCCCGGCGGAGCGCAATGTCATCGCATTTGTGAGCGCTCATCCGCACGAGGTGGTCGGGTTGTCCGTCCGCGGTCTTGCCGATGCCACGTTCTCCTCGCCCTCGAGCATTTTGCGTTTTTGCAAACGCTTGGGCTTTGCGGGCTATAAGGAGTTCCAGCGTGAGCTGATTGCCGAGCTTGCGCTCTTGGGTGACAAGAAAGACGTTGCCCTCGAGGACATCTCCATGGACGACAGTGTCGAGCGCATCGTGGGGAAGGTGATGAAAAGCAACGTACGAACGATCGAAGCGACAGCGCGAACGCTCGATTACACCGTCTTGGAGCGATGCGCGGCCTATCTTAAGCGGGCGCGCGCGGTCAATCTGTTCGGTATCGGTGCTTCTCGTTTGGTCGCGCACGATCTGGCGCAAAAGCTCATGCGTGTCGACAAAGAGTGCCATCTGTACGACGACTGGCACGATCAACTCTTGTGCGCCAAGAACATGCATGAGGGTGATATCGCAATCGCCTTTAGCTACTCGGGCTTGACGCAAGAGGTGCTGGATTGCACCGCCGAGGCTCAACGCCATAACTGTCCCGTTGTGGCCGTAACCAAAGTGGACGGCTCGTCCAAGCTCGCCACCATGGCCGATGCCGTGCTCGGTGTCGCCGCAAGTGAGCCGCTGGTCCGCAGCGGTGCTATGGCTTCGCGTATGGCTCAGCTCATGGTCGTCGACGCTCTGTACGCCGCTTACGTTGCAAGCGATTACGAACGGGCGACGCATGTCATTAAGCAAAACTACATCGAGAAACAGGAAAGATGAGGTGAATGGATTGCTCGATTTAACGAAGTTCACGACCGAACAGCGAAACCAGCGAACGATGGATCTCGACACGATGACGTCGCTGCAGATCGTCACGACGATGAACGATGAGGATCTTCGTGCCGTCCAGTCGGTCACGAAAGTGTTACCCCAGGTTGCCACAGCAATCGACTGGGCTGCTGAGGCACTCGAGCGCGGCGGGCGCGTCTTTTACATGGGCGCAGGCACCAGCGGACGTCTGGGCGTGCTCGACGCTTCGGAGTGTCCGCCCACGTTTGGCGTATCTCCCGATCTGATTGTCGGGCTCATTGCCGGAGGCGAGACGGCGTTTATCAAGGCTGTCGAAGGTGCCGAAGACAGCGAGGAGCTTGGCGCGAGCGACCTGCGGGAGCGTGGACTCTCGGACAAGGATCTTGTCGTTGGCCTGGCGGCAAGCGGTCGTACTCCCTATGTGGTGGGCGGCCTTGCATATGCCAAGACTGCCGGGTGCAAGACCATTGCAATCGCCTGCAACCAAGGGTCGAAGATTGGGGAGGGCGCAGATCTTGCCATCGAGCCCGTTCCCGGTCCTGAGGTGCTGACCGGCTCAACGAGGCTCAAGGCGGGAACGGTCCAAAAGCTCATTCTCAACATGATCTCGACCGGCGCCATGGTCAAGATCGGCAAGGTATACCAAAACCTGATGGTCGATGTGCAGCAGACGAATGAGAAGTTGGTGGTACGCGGCCAGAACATCGTGATGGAGGCGACCGGCTGCACGCGCGAGCGCGCTGTCCAGGCGCTAGCAGATGCCGGTGGCCACGTTAAGACCGCTATTGTTTCGGTGCTGCTGGATTGTGACGCCGAGCGGGCTGCGGTAGCTCTTGAGCGGGCGCGCGGCCATGTTCGCGCTGCGGTGAGCGGTCATCAGAAAGACGATTCCCACGCGCAGTAGGCGCACGGTGTGAGCTGCCACAACATTCGCACTGCACATTTAATACAAGGAGGAGTTATGACGAACAAAGAGCTGGCTCAAAAGCTGCTGGACCTTTTAGGCGGTAAAGACAACGTGCTCGCAAACGCGGCGTGCATGACGCGCCTGCGCGTGACCGTCAAAGACACGGGCAACGTCGACACGGAGGGCATTAAGGCACTCGACGGCGTGATGGGCCTGGTCGAGGACGACACGATGCAGATCGTGCTGGGTCCGGGCAAGGTGAATAAGGTGCTCGAGGAGTTCTCCAAGCTCACCGGCCTTGCGAAAGGCGTTGCCGACGAGAGCGTGGTTGACGCTGCGGCCACAAACAAGGCCGCGCAGAAGGCCAAGTATGAGTCTAAGCCGGTTCAGGCCTTCCTCAAGAAGATTTCCAATGTCTTCGTCGCCCTGCTTCCCGGCATCATTGCGGCTGGCCTCATCAACGGCATCTGCAACGTCATTAACGTCTCGACGGCAGGCGCGCTTGCGGGCGAGTGGTGGTACCAGGGCATTCGTTCCATGGGCTGGGCCCTGTTTGCCTATCTGCCCATCTTGGTGGGCTATAACGCGGCACGTGAGTTTGGTGGCTCCGCTGCGCTGGGCGGCATCGCCGGCATGATGTGTATCGCCAACAGCGCCATGCCCCTGCTTGCGCCTGGCGCGGCTGATCCTGCCACTGCCATTCTGCTGCCGCTCACCAGTGCGCAGTACAACCCTGCAGCGGGCGGCATGATCGCGGCTCTTATCGCTGGCGCATTTTTTGCCTGGATGGAGCGTCAGATTCGCAAGGTTATGCCCAACGCACTCGACACGTTCTTGTCCCCGCTGCTGGTGCTCATCATCGGCGCCTTTGCTCTGATGCTCGTCATCCAGCCGGTTGGCGCATGGCTGACGACTGCCATCTTTAGCGTTTTGACCTTTATCTTCGAGAAGCTGGGCGTCCTGGGCGGCTATATCCTGTCGGCAGGCTTCTTGCCGCTGGTTTCCGTCGGCCTGCATCAGGCGCTCACGCCGATCCACGCTATGCTCAACGATCCCGACGGCGCTACCAAGGGTATCAATTACCTGCTTCCCATCCTTATGATGGCTGGCGGCGGCCAGGTCGGTGCCGGTTTGGCGCTGTACTTTAAGACCAAGAACGCCAAGCTCAAGAAGTACGTCGCAGAGTCCATTCCCGTTGGAATCCTGGGTGTGGGCGAGCCTCTGATGTATGCTGTTACGCTGCCGCTCGTTCGTCCGTTTGTGACGGCCTGCCTGGGTGCCGGATTTGGCGGCGCGCTCGCGGCGCTGCTTCACATCGGCACGGTTTCTCAGGGCGTTTCCGGTCTGTTTGGCCTGCTGATCGTCGTTCCTGGCCAGCAGCTCGGCTACGTTGCCGCTATGCTGCTTGCCTATGCCGCCGGCTTTGTCCTGACGTGGTTCTTTGGCGTCGACGAGCAGAAGATCAACGAGTTCTTTGGCGAGTAGTTTGATATCGCGAGCCGTGTTGCTCGGGGTTCGCGGCGCGCGGCAGATTTCTTGATGTTATGGTTGTGCCGGCGGGGCTAGCTGCTCCGCCGGCCTTTTTTAAAGGAGCGTTGAAGCGTGAAAACGGGTATTTCGATTTATCTTTCCAGCCCTCTGCAGGATATTGAGCGGACGATTGAACGTGGTGCCGCGGCAGGTGCGCGCTATGCGTTCACCTCGCTGCATATTCCCGAGGATGGGGGAGCGGCGTATGCCGATAAGGTCCGTCATGTGCTGTCGCTGCTTTCCGCCCGCGGCATTGCGCTCATTGCCGATGTGGGGCCTCGCACGTGCGATTTGCTTGGGCTTGAGCGCATCGAGGACCTGCGTGATCTGGGGTTGGAATACCTTCGTTTGGACTATGGCTTTAGCGCCCAGCGGGTCGCGGAGCTGTCCGGTGTATTTCGCATTGTGGTCAATGCATCGACGGTGAGTTCTGATGAAATCGCATCGTGGCGTGAGGCCGGTGCCGATGTGACTCGTTTTGCCGCCTGCCACAATTTTTACCCCAAGCCTTATACCGGTTTAGCTCTGGAGGACATTGCTCGGGTGAATCTTCGTCTTGCGGCGCTTGGATTCGAAATCATGGCTTTTGTGCCGGGTGATGCTAACGTTCGCGGGCCGGTATTCGAGGGACTGCCGACGGTCGAGGCGCAGCGCGGTCGCGCGTCAAAGGTTGCTCTCAATATGCTTGAGCTTGCACATGGCGCCGATTGCGACATTGTGTTGGTCGGCGACCCCGATCTTTCCGATGCGGGCTGGGCGCAGTTTGCTCAAGTTTCTGCCGGATACGTGGACCTGCAATGCGAGCTTGAGTCCGGTTATGCCTATGTGCGCGGGCAGATTCATCACGACCGGCCTGACTCGAGCGTCCTCATCTTTAGGTCTCAGGAGTCACGTACGACGCATAAGCCGGATTCCGTACCGACGGATGCCGGAGCCGGACTGTTTCGAAAGGCGGGGTCGATCGCTGTGAGCAATAGCGGCTATGGGCGCTACGAAGGCGAGCTTGAGATTGCGCGGGTCGATCTTCCCGGTGACGAGCGCATGAACGTTGCGGGCCATATCACGCCCGAGGCAATGGAGCTGCTGCCGTTCATCAAACGCGGATTTGGGGTACGGTTCGTTTAGTGTGTGACCCGTGGGCTACAATTGGCCCATCATGCGAAGGCGCCTCGTGTGGCGTGTGCCTGCGTTGGCCGATTTATATTCGGAGGATTCCCATGACCGTACTGTTTGTTGAATATCCCAAGTGCTCGACCTGTAAGAAGGCCAAGGCATGGCTGGATGAACACGGGGTAGAGTATATCGACCGCGATATCGTTTTGGACAATCCCACGGCTGATGAGCTTGCGACCTGGATTGCTCGTTCGGGGCTGCCGGTGCGACGCTTCTTTAACTCGTCGGGCATGAAATATCGAGAGCTGGGCCTGAAGGCGCGTCTGGATGCGGGCATGACGGATCGGGAGTGCTACGAGCTGCTGGCGACCGACGGCATGCTGGTCAAGCGTCCGCTGTTGGTGGGCGACGACTTTGCGATTCCCGGCTTTAGGGAAGCGGCTTGGGCCGAGGCGTTGCTGTAGCGGCTGCGGAAAGCGCGACCCGTTTTGAGCGCTCAGGGTGGGACGTGTTTTCCATCGGCGGGCTCGCTCGGCTCAATCCTCGAGCTGTGCCCATTCGTGCGGATCGTAGACCTTTACGTGCTTGTTGGGCTTGCCGCTCCAGTACTCCTCGTCCATAAAGGGCAGATATGCCTGAACGCCGGGGCAGATAAAGGGGATCCGCTGCTGTTGCAGTCGCTCGCGCTGGCGCTGCTCCAGGTGCGCCTCGGATATGACGGTCGGCATACCGGACAGCTCGACGAGGCTTGCCTGGATTCGCTTAAGGTCGGGGAGTCCCGCGTGCCATGACATCCGCATGATCAAAAAGGATGCACGGCGGTATTTTGCCTGCATCACCGTGATGGCGGGGCGCAGAGTGGGATGGATTTTGTCCCGTTCGGGCCAAAGGTCAGCAGTGATCTCGAGGCCCAGGGTCTCCCATAGGTAATCAAGCTCTTCGTCCATGGCGCCTCGATATCTACGTGATCATTGATACTTCGATTGTGTTGCCTGGTGCTATCGTTTTCGCGGTAGAATCTGCCAACGGTTGACGGCTACCGCTCGCGGCGTTTTGCCCTTCGTGTGCAGCGGTCGACTTCACAGGTCCTTCACGTGTTGGCCGTATTTGACTGAATTTCAAAAAAGTCAAAATTGGGGCTTGCGTCACGGCGGGACTTCCCGTATATTTCTTTCTTGCGCAAAGGCACAGCCGAGCGCAGCGATGCAGTCATTGGGATGTCGTCTAATGGCAGGACAGCGGATTCTGGTTCCGTCAATGGGGGTTCGACTCCCTCCATCCCAGCCATTGCATTTGCTACATATGGCCCGTTCGTCTAGCGGTTTAGGACGCCGCCCTCTCAAGGCGGAGATCACCAGTTCGAATCTGGTACGGGCTACCACAAAATGAACGCCCGGGCCTCGTAAGAGACCCGGGTTTTGTGTATTGACCGCAAGCGGCGTTTGCCGCGTTTCGTTCCGTTCGAGGAGTAGCCATGGACCTGCCTATCAGCTTGGAAGACATCACGTATGCCGAGAACTATCTGGCGCAGGGCGACCTGGCCACGGCGACGCCGCTGCTGGAGCGTCTGGTGGAGCTCGCCGAGGAGTATATCGACGCTGAGTGCAAGACGGAGGAGAAGCGCCAGTACTTTAGCTTCGATAGCAAGTTTGAGCGTCTGGCCTATCGCCGCGTGGAGAAGGATCCGCGCGAGCTGGTGCAGGTCGAGGTTCCCTTTGACCGCCTGTATTCCGACATGGCGTTTGCCTACATTCGCCAGCAGGATTATGTGAGTGCTCGCAATGCCCTGATGCAGGCCGTACGCTGGGATCCCATGAACTGTAACTATCGCTTGGACTTGGCCGAGCTGTTCCGCGCGCTCGAGGACAAGCAGGAGTGGGCATCGCTCTCGTTCTCGGTGCTGGAGCGCGCGAGCGACGGTAAGTGCGCCGCACGCGCCTACACCAACTTGGGTCAGTACTTCTTGGAGCCCGAGACCGAGAACATTTCGGCAGCCGTGGGCTGCGCGCGTCTGGCGCTGCGCCTGGCGCCCAATGATGCGCATACGACGCGCCTGCTCAACAAGATCCATACCACCTATCCGGATGCCGCGGACGAGAGTGACGACCATGTGATGGGTGAGCTCGCCCTGCAGGGCGTGCCGACCTCGCCTTCGGCCGAGATCGCCATCTGCTTGATCATGTGCGCGACCGATGCTGCAAGCGACGGCGACAAGCAGGAGGCTACGCGTCTGACGGTCCGTGCCCGCGACCTGGTGGGCGAGGAGGCGTGCGCGGCGATTATCAAGCTGGTGCGCGAGAGCGATGCCGAGCTTAATGCCGAGCGCAGGGCAAAGCGCGAGGCTGCGGGCTCAAACGCCGATGGCGCCAAGGAGGCCGGCGATGCCCAGTAAGCGCGAGCGCAAGCTCATTTCCAAGAATCGCTCGGCACATCACGAGTACTTTATCGATGAGACGTTTGAGTGTGGTATTGAGCTGAGCGGTACCGAGGTCAAGTCGATTCGCGAGCGCGCGTGCCAGATTACCGATACCTTTGCACTGATTCGTGGCGGGGAGTGCTGGCTCGTCGGCCTGCATATTCACCCTTATAGCCATGGTGGCGTGTGGAATCGCGATCCCGACCGTCGGCGCCGTCTGCTGCTGCACCGCAAGGAGATCGACTTTCTTGACGGCAAACTTCGCAACCGTGGTTATGCACTGGTTCCGTTGGAGCTCTACTTTAATACCGACGGTCGCGTAAAACTGCTGCTGTGCCTGGGTCGCGGCAAGAAGCTCTACGACAAGCGCGAGGACATGGCCAAGCGTGATGTCCAACGCGAGATCGACCGCGCCCTCAAGGAACGCAACCGCTGACCGTCCTTCATAAGTTGCGGTGGAATACGGACTGGTTTGCCTGTTTGAGGGGGCTATTCAGTCCCTATTTCACCGCAACTGCGGGCGTCTCATCTTTCTTACTGTTCTGACACATATGTTTCAAAGGCGGCGTCCGTTATGGGCGCTGCCTTTTTTGTGGGTACATACATCCATGAGGTTCCAACCCGAGCTAGGGGAGTGATCGTTATGGACAAAACTGCGTTCTTTACCATGCCGAGCGGTCTGTACGTGGTGAGCGCCGCGGCAGACGGGCTGCGTGCCGGCTGCGTCATCAACACTGCGGTGCAGGTGACGTCCATGCCGCCGCGCATTTCGGTTGCCGTGAACAAGGGCAACGTCACCTCGGGCGTCATCGCTTCGGCCAAAGCGTTTGCGCTGACCGTGATCGATCAGACCGCCGATATGCTCTACATCGGTAACTTTGGGTTCCGCACCAGCAGCGATTATGACAAGTTTGCCAAATACGAGACCCGCGAGACGGCTCTGGGCATGCCCTATGTGCCCGAGCACGCGGCGGCCCTGTTTAGCTGCCATTTGATCGACACTGTGGATGTGGGTACGCATCTACTGTTTATCGGCGAGGTCGAGGATGCCGAGCGCCTGAGCGACGAGACGCCGCTCACCTACGATTACTACCATAAGGTCCTGAAGGGCAAGACGCCTCCGAAGGCGTCCTCGTATCAAGGCTAGAAATGTTCTAAAAATACTTGCATTATATTATTGAGAACCTATACTAATAAACGAAGTACATCACCAGTCGCGTTCGAGAGGAGAACATCATGGCTGAGGAGAAGAAGACGTATAAGTTCGTGTGCATCGTTTGTGGTTACGAGGTTGAGGTCGACACGCCCGAGCTGCCCGAGGATTACGTGTGCCCGGTGTGCGGCGTTGGTCCCGATCAGTTTGAGCTCGTCGAGGAGTAACTCTCAGGCACACGGCGAAAGCCGAACATAGCTCTGTCCAAGGGTCCCGGTCGGATATCCCGGCCGGGACCCTTTTCCTCCGCCCCCCAAGGGATCACGGTTGCTGTTGGCCGATCCTGTCTGTTGTGAGTCCGGCCGACCTTTTGTCTCGATCTGTAACATCTAGACATCAAAAGCGGGTCTTCCTGTTACAGATCGAGACATTTGCCTGGGTAGGTGCCCCATTACAGTTTGAGTCGTCCGAAAGGGCGGCTCTTTTCCGTTGCATGGCTATACGATTGAGCCGTACCGGTGGTCGCTGGCCGACCGCCCCGGAC
>JAIIWC010000006.1 GCA_022745215.1 Collinsella sp.
CACGAGAGTATCCCGTTCATCAGCCAGCTCGCCAATCTGGGCGAGATCGACACCTCCGACGTCGCGGATCCCGCCGCGCCCTAGGGGCGGCGAGCCCGGGCGCTCTGCCCGCCAAGCTGCGTAAGCCGGCGAAACCCGAACCTCAACCCCAACGCAACTGGCCTCAGGCCTGCGCCGATTCGCTCTCAGCGCCGCGCGGGGGCCCGTGACGCATGCCCAAAAACGTACGAGGAGGAAGGAGCGCGATGACGACAGCCACGCCCTTCCGCCTTCACGGGGCCACGCAGGACCGGAAGCGACTGGGCCGTGCGGTGGGGCTGCGCTTGGATTGGCTGCACTGATATGGACAGTTCCGTGAGGGGCGCGAGAGACGGGACTCCGGGGAGATCTTCGAGGAGGAGTACCTCGACTGGAAGCGCGGGTTCAGTGGAGCATGAACCTAATCTCTGTCTCTCTTGCTTTTTTGATTTGTTGAGAAGCCGGCATTTGAGGGCATTTTGGATAGCGAACAGTTCAAACAAGAAGCTGAGAAAATAGAACAAAGCCTGAGTGCCTTGAGAGTCGCCGAGCGCAATGCAGTGATTCCCTTCATGAACGGCGACTTTACCCAGTAGGATCTATATCTGGCATCCTCCTCTGAGTATGCGATGAGACTGATAGACGGATTCATCTCCATGCTCGAATCGAGGAATCTTGTTTGCGTCGCCCAGCTTCTCCGCGCACAGGTTGGAGTCTGCCTGCGGACATTCGCGTTATTCGCCGCCGAAGACCAGGATGACTTTCTCCCAAAAGGCTGCCAAGTACCATGGCGTGAGCGTTGGGGTAGCCATCATTCAGCGTGGATACATCCGGATGCGCATAGATCCAGACGATTCCAACGTTCTCGTATTTCCCGTGCAGGTAATCGAAGAGGGCAAGCGACACCATACAGTTACCGCCGACGGTCACGACTCTGTCGGGGTTTTCTGCCGTAAGCTTCCTCTGCGCATCCTGAATCCCCGCCAGGACTTCGTCCTCGGCATAGATGCGAACTGCCTCCCATTTCTCATGTTCAAGTTTTGGGACGCGTTTCACAATGCCGAGTGGGACCCCTGGACAGTCGGATTACGTGGTGGCCCCCTTTGAGAGGGTCACGAGCATCACGGTTCCGTCCTCGGAACTTGCTTCGACCTCAACCGTGCCGCCGTGCAGCGCTGCAATCTCCCAAACAAGCGCTAGCCCGAGTCCTGCGCCGCCGTATGCCCTGCCGCGGGATTTATCCAGGCGAAAGAACGGCTGGAAGATGCTCTCACGGTACTGCTTGGGTATTCCCGGGCCCTGATCCTCAACTCGTAGGAACACGTGGCTGTCGTTGTCGCAGATGGAGACGTTGACAGTCGAGCCAGGGCGGCTGTAACGGATGGCATTTTCGACCAGGTTAAACATCAGCCGATAGAGGAGCGTGTCGCTTCCGATTATCAAAGCGCCTCCACTGCAATTGAGGGCGATGTCTTTATGCTCGGCAAGCGGAGCGAGGTCGGTGAGGACTTCTTCGGACAGGGGGCCAAGCTCAATATCGTCCTCGCAGGGAACGCTGCGGAGCTCACTCATCTCAAGCAGCACCTTGGTCATTCGCGACATCCGCTCGGTTTGTTCTTGTAGCAGGCCGAGTAGCTCGGCTGTTTGAGGCTGCGATGTGGGGTGCTCGGAGACAAACAGTTCAATCTGCGCTTGCATAAGGGCGAGCGGGGTGCGCAGCTCGTGTGCGGCGTTGCCGGTAAACTGACGCTGTGCAGAGAACCCTTCGCCAAGACGGGCAATCATGTCGTTGAAAGAGGCGCTGCATCGTTGTAGCTCGGCGGGCACATCTTCGCTGAGTCTGATTTCGCTTAGGTTGTCAGGCTGCACGCGCTCTACCTGAGCGGCAAAATCCCGTAGCGGTTTGAGCGCACGACCGCTCACAAAGTATGCCAGTACGCCGCCAAGTAGCGTGACTCCAGCCGTGATGCACCAGGCTGTCGCGCCGAAAGACTCTTGTGCGTCGTTTACGACGATCGTGACCTCGTCATCGAGGGTCCCCTTCGTTGGATCAAACGCCTGGGGCGAATCCACACCGGCAGCGTTAAAGGCCGAGATGTCGCTGCCGATGGCATCCATGTAGCGCATGCCCGTATAGCCGACCAAGCAGTTCGTTAGCACGCACGCCGCACACGTGAGCAGCGCCGTCATGATCGTTATGCGCCATTGCAGCGAAAGCCTCTTCATTCGCCATCCTCCATAACGTAGCCCTCTCCAATTCGATTGCGAATCGGGTCGTATCCCAAAGCGCCGCGTAATTTTTTTCGGAGCGACGAGATGTGAACGCGGGTTGCGTTGCTAAAGCTGTTCACGGTGCTATCCCAGACGTGTTCGATAAGCTCCTCTTGGCTTACCGGCCGTCCCTGATTAAGCATCAGGTATTCCAGGATTCCCGTTTCCTTGCGTGTAAGAGATAGAGCCTCACTGTCCACGGAGGCGATGCGCGCCTTGGTGTCAAAGCTGAGCTTTCCGCAGGTTAATACTATGTCGCTTTGTGCGAAGCGCCTGAGGGTAAGGCTGCGGATCCTTGCCGCAAGCTCGTCCAGATGAAACGGCTTGGTAAGGTAATCGTTGGCGCCGGCATCGAGTCCAGCGACTTTATCGGATACTTCGCCACGCGCGGACAGAATCAGTACCTTGGTCTCGCAGTCGGTTTTCCTAAGTTCCCTGAGTACGGTCATGCCGTCGATACGGGGAAGGTTGAGGTCGAGTACCACGAGGTCGAAGGCCTCAACGTTCAGTAGGTCGAGCGCCTCCTGTCCGTCGTGACAGCAGTCGACGCTGTACGCCAAGTTTCGCAAGCTGCGTGCGATCGTGTCGCACAGTGCTCGCTCATCTTCGACGATCAAAATACGCATAACAGTCTCCTTGCACATTCCAAATCGCACTTAACACGGATTTTATAGTCGATATGGTCCAATGGTCGCGTAACGAAAGGAGTGGTCAGGTTGTTCAAAGCGGTAAAACCCGTGGTACAGGTCGCTTTGTTGATCGTCGGAATTGCCATGGTGTGCTTTGGCGTTATGCGTGGCGAGGCGGATGCCGTGCTGGCCAAAGCGATTAGGCTGTGCTTGGAGTGTATCGGAATTGGATAAAAGAGAAAACACTGCGTCGCATGTTTTGGCCCGATTTCGCGGATTCATTCAGGCGGCGGCGACGCTCGTCACCAACATTCACCTGCCAAACTTTGCCAAAGGCAGCATCTATCAGGGTGCGGGAAAAACAGTCTGCGTACCTGGGCTTAACTGCTATTCGTGCCCCGCGGCATCGGGTGCATGCCCCATCGGGTCGTTCCAATCGGTAGTGGGTTCATCCAAGTTCAACTTTTCTTACTATGTCACCGGTACGCTCATTTTGCTCGGCGTGCTGTTGGGACGATTTGTATGCGGGTTTTTGTGCCCGTTTGGCTGGCTGCAGGAACTGCTTCATAAGATCCCCGGCAAAAAGCTTTCGACAAAAAGGCTCAAGGCGCTTACGTATATCAAATACGTTGTGCTGCTGTTAGCTGTGGTATTGCTGCCTGTGCTGGTGGTCAACGATGTGGGGATGGGCGATCCGTTCTTTTGCAAATACGTCTGTCCGCAGGGCGTGCTCGAGGGCGCCATTCCGCTGGCCATTGCCAACGCCGGCATTCGATCTGCGCTGGGGCAGCTCTTTACCTGGAAACTTGTCGTTCTCATTGCCGTGGTAGTGCTGAGCGTTTTGTTCTATCGCCCCTTCTGCAAATGGATTTGTCCGCTCGGCGCATTCTATGCGCTCATGAATAAGGTGTCCCTACTGGGGATTCGGGTCGATACATGCAAATGCGTCTCGTGCGGCAAGTGTTCAAAGGTTTGTCAGATGGACGTCGATGTGACCCGCGCGCCCAATCATGCCGAATGTATCCGGTGCGGAAAGTGCATCGGGGCCTGTCCCGTCGATGCCATCAGCTATCGCTATGGCCTGGATGTGTCGGCAGAAAAGCTCCCTCTGACCGCCGATAAAAAGTAAAACAAGCTTCGACAAAACGGAGGAATGACCATGAAGCTTTCTAAGATTGCGGCCCTGTTTATGGTGCCGGTGCTGGCCTTGTGTCTTGTGGCGTGTTCGACGCCCGGAGGCAACGCGAGTGAATCTACGGGCTCCGATCCTAAGATCGCGGAGCTCATTGCGCAAGAGCCGGCCAACGCCGACGAGGCCGCCGAGCTGTATGCGAAGCTCATGCAAAAAGAGAACGATATCCTTTCGAGTGATAATGCGCTGTGGGAAAAGGTATTCAATGCGGCAAATAAAGAGTCGACAATGATTGAGGACGGCAGCAATTACGGCGATTTCCTGCTCAAGACCATCGACGGCGCCAAGGACGAGTTTACGGCAGATGAGCTCAAGACACTCAAGGCCGGCGCGCAGCAGATCAAGGAGATCGAGGACAAGCTCGAGAGCCTGGAAAAGAAGTTCCCCGGCTGTGGAAGCACGCCGAGCGCAGGCGAGAGCGTTGACGCTTCGGCCGCTGGCATGACGGCTGGTGCCGATGCTTCGAGCGAGGCGACGAAGTTCCCTAGCTTTACGGGCAAGGACCTGGACGGCAACGACGTGAGCAGCGACGAGCTGTTCTCTAAGAGCAAGGTCACCGTCATGAACTTCTGGTTTACCACTTGCAAGCCGTGCGTGGGCGAGCTGGGCGATCTTGAGGACCTGAATAAGGAGCTTGCCGAGAAGGGCGGCCAGGTCGTGGGCGTCAATTCCTTTACGCTCGATGGCAACAAGGACGAGATTGCAGATGCCAAGGACGTGCTGAGCAAGAAGGGCGTGACGTATAAGAACATCTGGTTCAAGTCGGATAGCGAGGCCGGCAAGTTTACGTCAAATCTGTTCTCGTTCCCGACGACCTACGTTATCGATCAGAACGGCAACATCGTAGGGGAGCCCATCGTGGGCGCCATCAGCTCCGCTGAGCAGCGCGCAGCACTCGACAAGCTTATCGACCAGGCAATTGCGAAGAGCGAGCAGTAAAGGCTGAGTACACGTAATGTGACAAAGGGACAGTCCCTTTGTCACATTGTCGATGTTGTGTGCGGGACGGTGCGCTGTGTGGCGTGCCGTCCCGTTCGTTTTTGCCCTGTTCATTACATTCCTCACTGGTGTCGGCAGAAAATGGGAATAGAGTATGACAAACGCGTCGAATACGAACGGCGGGGGAGAGCGGGCGAGTGCGCCCGCGCGGGAGAGGTTGCCGTCCATGCTGGAACTCAAAGATATTTGCAAAAGGTACGTCACACAGTCGTTTACGCAGGTGGCGCTCGATAATGTGAGCCTCTCCTTTCGTGATAACGAGTTCGTGGCCATTTTGGGCCCATCGGGTTCGGGCAAGACTACGATGCTCAACGTCATCGGCGGACTGGATCATTTTGATTCCGGCGACCTGCTGATCGACGGTATTTCGACTAAGAATTTCCGTGACCGCGATTGGGATGCCTACCGCAACAACCGCATCGGCTTTGTGTTCCAGAGCTATAACCTCATTCCGCATCAGACCATTTTGGAAAACGTGGAGCTGGCGCTTACGCTCACGGGTGTGGGCCATGCCGAACGTCGCCAACGTGCGCGCGAGGCGCTTGAGACAGTTGGCCTGGGCGAGCATGTGAACAAGCGCCCGAGCCAGCTTTCGGGCGGACAGATGCAGCGCGTGGCCATTGCCCGTGCTCTGATCAACGACCCCGAGATCGTGTTGGCAGACGAGCCGACCGGCGCCCTGGACTCAACGACGTCCGTACAGGTCATGGACTTGCTCAAGGAGGTTGCGCGCGATCGCCTGGTCATCATGGTCACGCACAATCCCGAGCTGGCGTACCAATACGCCACGCGCATCGTTAACTTGGCGGACGGCAAGATCACCGACGACTCTGATTCCTTCGATGTCGCCGAAGCCACACGTCGCGAGGCCAAGCCCCCGCGTAAAACCTCGATGAGCTTTATGACGGCTCTGGGGCTTTCGGCGCGCAACCTCATGACCAAGAAAGGCCGTACGGCCATGACGGCCTTTGCGGGCTCGATTGGCATTATCGGCATCGCGGCGATTTTGGCGCTCTCAAACGGTGTGAACAACTACATCAAAAAGGTCGAGGAGGATACGCTGTCGAGCTATCCGCTTACCATCGCCAAGCAGGATTACGACCTGTCGTCCATGATGGGCGGGCAGGGGGCCGCGGAGGATAGTGAGGACGCGGGCGGCGCTTCCGACAGTGAGGACGATTCGGTCAAGAAGTCCGATAGGATTCCCGTAGTCACGGCCGTAAAGGATATGTTTGCGAGCGTTAAGTCCAACGATATGACGAGCTTTAAGGCATGGCTCGATGACGGGGGCGACGGCATCGACAAAGAGGTCAACGCCATTCAGTACAGCTACGGTGTGACGCCAGTCGTGTATCGCGCGGGCAAGGGCGACGAGAAGCCCGTGCGCCTGGTGCCCAACGCGATGACCGAGGCCATGAGCGGCGGCGCGAGTTCGGCGGCGATGGCGAGCATGGATTCCATGGGAAGCTCGGTCTTTAACGAGATGATCGACGACCAGAGCCTGCTCGACAGCCAGTACGATGTCGTCGCCGGTCATTGGCCCACGTCTGCCAACGAGGCCGTGATGGTGCTTTCGAGCCGTGGTACGGTGGGCGACTACACGCTCTATAGCATCGGCGCACTGGATATCAATGAACTTAACGACCTGGTCAACAGCGCCATGACGGCCGATGGCGGGGTTGAAACGCCGCAGACCGCTGCCGACTTTACGTACGATGACGCGCTGTCAACGACGTTTAAGGTGTTGTCACCGGCAGATGCGTATCGGAAAAACGACGAGACCGGCATATGGACCGATATGTCCAACGATGCCGACTATATGGCTGCCAAGGTTGCCGACGGCATTGACGTGCGCATTGTGGGCGTAGTGCGGCCCAACGAGACGGCCAATGCCAGCGCGCTGTCCCCGGGCATTGCCTACACGCCTGCACTGACTCGCCAGCTTATGGATCGCGCTGCTCATTCGCAGATTGTGCAGGAGCAGCTTGCTCACCCTGAGACGGATGTCTTTACCGGCAAAACGTTTGACGAGCTGCAAGGCGAGGCCAAGCAGGGCGTGGACCTGGGCAGCATGTTCAGCGTTGACGAGGCGGCGCTCAAGAGCGCGTTCTCGTTCGATGCGGCTGCGCTCTCGGGCGCGGCCAGTGGCATGGACCTTTCTGGTATCGATTTGTCGGGCCTGGATATCGACCTTTCGGGCGTTGGCAAGGACATCGACTTCAGCGACATCATGGCCAAGGCGCCGACTCCCGATTTCTCGGGTGTTTTTGATGGCTTGGAACTTACGCCTGAGCAGATGCAGCAGGTGGGCGCGCTTGCCAACCAGCTGTTTGAGGGCTTTATTCAGTCCGATCAGTTTAAGGCGCTGACGCCCGAGGACCTTAAGGACGCGTCGAAGCTCGCTGCTGCGTTCTCGGCGTATCTTGAGAACGATGCCACGGCGCAGCAATGTTTGGCGCAGCTCAAAGCGTTAGGCGGCGATGCCTTGGCCGAGCGTCTGCAGCAGGCGATGACCGACTACGTGCAAAAGCAGCTGGCTCCTTACTTGCAGCAGGCTATGGACCAGGTGATGCAGACGCTCAGTAACCAGATTGCAGCAACCGTTTCGGCTCAGCTTAAGGCGGGCGCGGCGGGGCTCATGGACCAGATGGCCACGCAGATGTCGTCGAGCTTTTCTAGCCTAGCGAGCGCCATGCACGTGGATGCGAGCGCCTTTGCCCGTGCCATCCACTTCAACATGGACGCAGAGGACCTGAGCTCGCTCATGATGAGCTATGCGAAGGCGTCGAAGCTCACCTACGACAACAACCTGACCACGCTGGGTTATGCGGACGAGGCCGACCCCATCTCGGTCAAGATTTTCCCGCGCGACTTTGAGGCCAAGGAGCGTGTGCTCGACCATATCGATGCGTATAACAAGAAGGTCAAAGCCGCCGGGCACGATGAGCAGGCCATCTCGTACACCGACTATATGGGCATCATCATGGGTTCGGTGACCGACATCGTGAACACCATCAGCTTGGTGCTTATCGCGTTTGTAAGCATCAGTCTGGTGGTAAGCTCCATCATGATTGGCATCATCACCTACATCAGCGTGCTGGAGCGTAAAAAGGAGATCGGCATTCTGCGCGCAATCGGCGCCTCGAAGCGCAACGTCGCCAACGTGTTCAATGCCGAGACCTTTATCGAAGGCCTTATCGCCGGTGTTTTTGCTATCGTTGCCGTGGTGCTCGTGAGCTTCCCGGTCAATGCTTGGGCTCTTGCGACCAAGCAAGTACCCAACCTGATGAGCCTTCCCGTGCAAGATGCACTGGTGCTCATCGCGATTTCGGTGGTGCTGACGGTCGTCGCCGGCCTGCTGCCAGCCCGCAGCGCGTCCAAGAAGGACCCTGTGGAGGCCCTGCGCTCGGAATAGTGTGGCAAAGGGACTGCTCCTTTTGTCGCATTGGGCGGCTTGCAAATCGAAGTTGAATGGTTTTCCCGAGAAGTGAACGACCTATTTTGGACCCCCAGAGCATCCGCATTTTTCGACGTTAAAACCGCAGGATTTGAATGGCAAAACCGCAGGAAATAGCCTTCCAAAAGTGTCGATGCTTCGGGGGTCCGATTTCACTCGTTCACTTCTCGGGAAAAGCATTCACCTTCAATATGATGACGCTGCTTGCGTGTGACAACCGGAGTGTAAGCCCCTAGCTTTTCTTTGCGGAGAGCATGAGGCTGATCTCTGGGTGCGTGTATTTGTCGAACTCTTCCTCGGACTCGGTGTCAAAGGTGTAGTACGACTTTATGGAGTCGTCCTCTGTCTTGAGGCTGATTCCTTCGTACAGGGAGCCGGCCAAAAACGCCTGTTTAAACTCATCCGACAGGTCGCATGACGTGAGGAGGCTTGGGGTCGCCACGGAAATATCCAGCCCATTGAGCGGGGCACAGAGCGTCGCGATGTCCTGCTCGACGCGTGCGAGGTTGTCCGCAAGACTTGCCTTGGGATCGATTTGACTGGTGTAGTCGACGTCCGCGAGCATGCCGTCCGCATCAAAAGTAAGGTAGACATAGGCGGCCTGCGCGGCGAGTACGCCGACGACCTCTGCGGAACGGTCTTTGTTGGTTTGGGCTACTGCGAGCCTGTTCTGCAGCTCTTTCCACTGCTTGCCCTGCATTCCAAAACGTGGCACCAGCGCACAGTAGCAAAAGATGGCGAGCTCGATCGCGGTGAGCGCAATGGCCGTATATATTCCCGCCGGTTGGAACTCTTTTTGGTGAAACGCGATATCGTTGATCATTTGAAGCGGCAGCATCAGCAGGCATGCTGCGAACGCCATGACGAGCGCGGCTGCTGCGATCTTAGGGTACGTGCAGTACAGCTGGATGCGTTTTGCTTCCTGTTCGCTGAGCTGCTGCATGGGGTCCTCGACTCTCACCGCTTCTGTCCGTGACACACGTGTGTCCTTGAGTATAAATGAGCAATAGGGCGCTCGTTCTTTACGTCCGATGACTGGAGAATGCCGAAGGATGAATAACAAGAAAGGGGACCGTCGTTTGACGGCCCCCTTTGCTTTTGGGCGCTATGACGCAGCCATGAGATTGTTACGACGCGGCCCTGCTGAGGCGCATGGCTTGTTGCGCGGGTCTGCAGTAGGCGAGTGCGCCGGTGATGAGCACCGCGGTAAGACCGAGACTCACGGGATAGGCGAGCATAACGGTTGAGAATGTTGGGCTTGCCGGAAAAACGACCAGGACCCAAAGGCATCGGGCACCACATACGCCGATTGCCGTAAGTGCCGAGGGAAGAACCGAGATACCGAATCCACGCAAATAGCCGGACATGTTCTCGTAAATCATGCTAAACACGTAAGCAGGGAAGATCGTGCATATGCGTACGTAGGCGATGTCGATGACCTGGGCATCCGAACTAAAGACGGACAGCAGCGTACGCCCCTGCCAGACCACAAGCAGAATCATCGCAATGGCGACGATAGCGTCTTCGACAAGGCAAACCTTGAGCGTTTGTCGGCAGCGTTCAAGGTTTTTTGCCCCGTTGTTCTGCCCCACGAACGTGGTGCATGCCTGGCTAAACGAGTTGAGCAGGCTGTAGCAGACAAACTCCAGCGCAAGTGCGGCAGAAGATGCTGCTACGACCTGCGCGCCCAGGCTGTTAATGCAGGTCTGGATGAGGATGTTTGCCAACGAAAAGAAACTGCCCTGGATGCCTGCGGGGAGTCCGATGCGAACGATTTTGGTGACCGATTCGCGGTCGATGCGCAGACGTCTGGGATCGATGCGAATGGCCTCGTCCGCTTTGAGAAGGCGCGTGAACAGAAACCCGGAGCTTACGATGTAGCACAGCACGGTGGCGAGCGCCACGCCAGCAGCGCCCCAGCCCAAGAATGCTACGAAGATGCCGTCGAGTACGACGTTGAGGGCTGCCGAGATGGCTAGTGCCGCAAGCGGCATGCGCGTTACGCCAACGCTTCGAAATACGGTGGCTTCAAAGTTGAATAGTAGGATCGCCGGGATGCCCAACAGATATACACGCAGGTAGATAAGGGCATCATTAAAGATCTCGGGCGGCACGCTCAGGCATTGCAAAACCGGTCGACTCACGAGCTCCATCAGGATGGCCACAACGACGCCAAGGAGCGCGAGGACCACGGCGGTGTGCGCGCAGCGATTCGCGCGCTCATGATCGCCGGCGCCCACAGCATGCGCGATCGTGACGTTCGCACCCAAAGAGAGACCGACAAACAACATGATGAGCAGGGTGGCAATTGGTGTGGTCGAGCCTACGGCCGCCATGCCAAGCGTTCCGCCATCAGGCGAGAAGTGTCCGATCATCAAGGTGTCGATGAGATTCGAAAGCTGCTCGAGAATGCCGGTGATGGCGACAGGTAATGCGAACAACGGGATATCGCGCCACAGCGAACCGTGAAGGATGTCGATGTTGGTGTTCGATTGTGCCATAAGAGTTTGCTTCTAACCTTTCGTATTTATTTTTGGCCCTCGACGTCGGGGTGCCAGGTGCTGTAGAACGCCATCTTCTCGGCCGTGCGCTCGTAGAAGGGCTTGCCGTGATCGAGGGTGGCCATCTGCGCCATGTCTTCGTCGGTGAGCTCGAAGTCGAAGATGTCGATGTTGTCGTTGATATGCGACGGCGTCTTGGAGCCGGGGATCACGACGTTGCCCTGCTGAATATGCCAGCGCATGATGACCTGAGCCGGGGTCTTGCCATACTTAGCCGCAAGCTCACGAACGACGGGCTCCTCGAGGATGACCTTGTTGTCGCGGCCGCCCAGCGGATACCAGGCCTGAAGTACGATGCCATGCTTGTCCAGCAGCGCCTTGAGCTCGGTCTGCGGGAAGTAGGGGTGGCACTCCACCTGGATAAGGGCGGGCATAACCTCGCAGTGGGCGAGCAAGTTTTCGATTTCGGACTGATTGAAGTTGGAGATGCCGATGGAGCGCAGCTTGCCTGCCTTGTAGGCAGCCTCGAGCTTAGCGTAGCCGGCAACGTAATCGCCGGCGGGCTGGTGCAGGATCATGAGGTCGATGTAATCGCAGCCCAGGCGCTCAAGAGTCTCGTCCACGGCGGTGTCGGACTCATAGAAGCACGGCCAGAGTTTGGTCTCGAGGAAAATCTGATTGCGGGAGCGGCTGGAGTCGCGCATGCCGCGGCCTACGGCACGCTCGTTGACGTAGGCGTTAGCGGTGTCGATGAGCTCGTAGCCGTTGTCCAGAGCGTAGGTGACGGACGGCTGCACGTCGTCGGGCGAAAGCAGGTACGTGCCCAGGCCAACCTGCGGCATCTTAACGCCGTTGTTGAGAGTGATGTAGTCCATGATATGTCCTTTCTTTTGGGTTGCTAAAGTGAGCGAATCTGCTCGATCCAGGCGTCGACCTGGCTCTGCGGCGTTTCTTGGCGATCTCCGCCGGTGGAGTCGAATTGGACCTCAAGTGCCGGGCCAAAGGAAGCGCCCGCACAGGCGTCCTCGATGTCGGCGGTTACGTTGCCCGGCCAGCTGCCGTTGGTGGAAAGAGCCACAACGGTCTTACCGGAAAAGTCATTCTCGGCGATGAATGTCTTGACTGCCGGCGCCATGGTGTACCACCAGGTAGGAGTGCCAATGACGATAACGTCGTAGTCCGCGGGGTTGTACTCGAGGTTCTCGATTTCGGGCATAAAGCCAGCGTTAACCTCGCGCTGGCCTTGGTCGACCGTCTCTTGATAGTCCTCGGGATAAGGCACGACGGTTTCAATGCGAGCGATATCGGCATCGCAGGCATCGGCGAGCTGCTCGGCGATCTTCTCGGTGTTGCCGCACGACCAGCTGTAATAGACGACAAGTGTTTTCTTGCTCATGCTTTACGCCTCCAGGGCGCCGTAGGCTTCGTCGTCCACGGGCTCGAGCCACTCATTGCTGGTGTCTTCGCCCGGGAACTCAAAGGCCAGGTGGCTGAACCAGCAGTCGGCTGCGGCGCCGTGCCAGTGCTTAACGTTTGCCGGAATCTCGACGATATCGCCGGGATGCAGGCGCTGCGCTGGCTTGCCCTCTTCCTGGTACCAGCCCTCGCCGTCAACGCAGACCAGCACCTGGCCGCCGCCCTTGCTTGCGTGGTGGATGTGCCAGTTGTTGCGGCATCCCGGCTCAAACGTGACGTTATGGATGGGCAGGTAATCATCGGGATCGGTGAGTGCCTTAAGATAGCTTTGACCGATGAAGTACTGGGCAAAGGCGGTGTTGGGCGTGCCAAGGCCAAAGAAACCGCCGTGACCGTCGGTGCGTGAGGCATCGTCGGCGTAGACCTCCTTTGCCATGTTGAAGGCCGCCCAGGCGTTGGGCCAGCCAGCATAGAAGGCGGCGTGGGTGAGCAGCTCGGCCATTTCCTCACGTGTCACGCCGTTAGCGCGTGCGCTTGCAAGGTGGTACTTAAGCGAGCTGTCCGTAATGCCCTTACCGATCAGGGTGCTGACGGTAACGATGCTACGCAGCTTGAGCGGCAGCTGTGCCTCGCGGCTCCATACTTCACCAAAGAGAATGTCGTCGTTGAGGTACGCGAACTCGGGGGCAAACTCGCCGAGTGCATCGTGGCCTGCTGTTTGCTTTACGGTCATGGGTTACTCCTTTGCTTGGCATTCTTGCTGCAGCGTATAGATGAGATAGTCGAGGGTTTCGAGTTTTCGCTGCTCGGCATGGACGCGCTCGAGCAGGTCGCGCCGGTAGGTCTTAAGACGGCAAATGCGGGCGCATGTACTTGGCAGCTCCGAAAGCTCGCCGATAAGCGCGTCGCAGCAACCGGCGTCGCGTAGGTTGGCGATGGCCTTTTCGTCCATTGCGTTGCCTAGCGGGATGTCTTGACCTTGGTGGTGCCGGCGAGTGCCTTCTCGCCCGGGCGGCCCTTGGGCCCCACGAGCGCGTGCGGCTGGTAGAGCTCCTCGAGGAAGTCGACCTCGGCGGGGGAGAGGGTCAGATCGAGTGCCGCCACGGCATCGTCGACGCGCTCGGGCTTGGAGCAGCCCACGATGGGTGCCTCGACGCCGCGCGCCCAGTGCCATGCGAGCGCGACCTGCGACATCGGCACGTCGTGGTCCGCCGCGACCTTGGCCACGCGCTCAACGATGGGCATATCGATGGCGCGATCGTGGTCGTACTTGTTGACCATGGTCTTGTCGGTGGTGCCACGGGTGCTGGTGCTCTCCCACGTGGGGCGGCACAGGTGGCCGGATGCCATGGGGCTGTACGGCGTGATGGCCATGTCGTACTGGCGGCACACGGGAATCATCTCGCGCTCGTCTTCGCGATAGAGCAGGTTGTAGTGGCACTGCATGCTCGTGAACTTGGTCCAGCCGTTTTGCTCGGCGATAACCTGCATGTTATGCAGCTGGTAGGCGTACATAGCGCTGGCGCCGAGTGCGCGGACCTTGCCCTCGCGCACCAGGCTGTCGAGGGCCTCCATGGTCTCCTCCATGGGCACATCGTAGTCAAAGCGATGGATGATGTAGAGGTCCAGGTAGTCGGTATCCAGGCGCTTGAGCGAGCCCTCGATTTCGCGCTTGATGGCCGCGGCGGAAAGGCCACCTTCGTTAAAGTGTACCTTGCTGGCAAGGACGACATCCTCGCGCGCGATGCCCAGCTCGCGCAGCGCGGCGCCGATGTACTCCTCGCTCGTGCCGAAGCTGTAGCAGTTGGCGGTGTCGATAAAGTTGACGCCGGCGTCGATTGCGCGCTTGATGACGGCGCGGGTCTCGTCGGGGCCGATAGTCCACTGGTGGAAATCGGGGCTGGCCTCGCCAAAGCTCATACCGCCCAGGCAAAGCCTGGAAATCTTGATGTCGGAATGGCCGAGGGTGGTGTATTGCATAATGCTCTCCATCTTCTCTAGGGGATGGCTATAGCGTATGTCGGTCTGCTGGCAATGTATATTGCCTATAAAGACTGACTGGATATACGGATTGCGAATGATAGACTGTTGGGACGGCCAGACAGGATTGGGAGGTTGCAATGGAGTTGCGAACCCTACGCTATTTTTTGGCGGTGGCGCGCGAGGAGAACATGACCGAGGCGGCCAATGTGCTGCATGTGACGCAGCCCACGCTGTCGCGCCAGATTGCCGACTTAGAGCGCGAGCTGGGCGTTGAGCTGTTTGAACGGACCAATCGATCGTGCGTGCTTACGGGGGACGGTATGCGCCTGCGTCAGCGCGCCGAGGAAATATTGGCGCTGGTGGAGCAGACCGAATCCGAGATGAGTGACCAGGAGCTCGGCATTGCCGGCAATATACGCATTGGTGCGGGAGAAACGCAGGCCATGCGCTATGTGCTGGATACGTTTGCTGTACTGCACCGTGATTATCCGGCCGTGACAATTGAGCTCTATACGGGTAATGCCGATGCGGTCGAGGAACGCTTGGAGCGAGGCTTGCTGGACTTTGCCCTGCTGCTGGAGCCGGTCAACCTGGACAAATACGAGTGGATTCGCATGCCGCAGGCCGATCGCGTAGGCGTTGCCGTGGCAAGCGATGGGCCGTGGGGGTCGCTCGACGTGCTGACTCCTGCGGATTTGGCTGTGATGCCGTTGTTGCTGAGTTCGCGCACATCGAACAAAGCTATTGATCTGGCGGCGTGGTCGGACGGGACGCTCGACCCCGCGGCGCTCAACGTGGTGGGGCATTTCGATCTGATTGGCAACGCGTCGCATCTCATCCGCTCGGGGGCGGCGTGCGCCGTGGGCATCGATCATCTGCTGCAAGTTGATGCGAGTTCTGATATACGATTTGTACCGCTCGAGCCGGCTATCGAGATCGCATCCTTCTTGGTATGGAAAAAGTACCGACTGCGTTCGCGTGCCTGCGAAGAGCTGCTGAACCGTCTAAACATGTGACAAAGGGGCAGTCCCTTTGCCACATTGATTTGAAAGTTGATCTCGATGATTCTATCGTTGGCCCCCATGGAGGGGATTACCGGGCATGTGTTTCGCCGTGTGCATGCGGAATGCTTTGGTGCGCTCGACTGCTACTACACGCCGTTTTTGCCGCCGCCGCGGGTGGGCAATCGCTTTGGCGGCAAGGCGTTTAAGGAGGTCGACCCTGCCAACAACCAGGGGCTCAACGTGGTGCCTCAACTTATGTCCAAAAACGCGGACGAGTTTGTGTGGGCGGCGCAAGTGCTCGCCGATATGGGCTATCGCGAGGTCAACCTCAACTTGGGGTGCCCCTCGGGAACGGTTGTTGCCAAGGGCAAGGGCTCGGGTTTCTTGCGCAACTTGGACGAGCTCGAAGTGTTTCTGAGCGACGTGTGCGAGCGCTCGCCGTTGCCGGTGTCGGTAAAGACCAGATTGGGGCTGGAGAGCGATGATGAATACGAGCGCGTGCTCGACTTGTACTGTCGCATGCCGCTGGCAGAGCTGATCGTGCATCCGCGCGTGCAGAAGGATCGCTATACAGGCTCGCCGCGTCAGGAGTTCTATGGCGAGACGCTGGAGCGGGCGCCGTTTCCGGTGGCATACAACGGCGACGTTTTTGACCTTGAGGACATGGACGCGCTGGTGGAGGCCTATCCCGGCACGCGCCATGTGATGCTGGGGCGCGGCTTGCTCACGAACCCTGCGCTTGCCCGCATGGTCAAGGGCGGCCCTGCTGCCACGGCCGTCGAGTTGCAACGTTTTCACGACATGCTGTTCGCGGCGTATGCAGAAGAGATTGGCGGCAACGCGGTCTTTCGCATGAAGGAGTGGTGGTTCTACGCCAAGTGCGCTTTCGCCGATCCCGCCACCGTCCACAAGCTCGTGCGCAAGACCAAGAAGGTCGACGAATACCGCGCTGCCGTCGACCGTGTCTTCCGTGAACAACCGCTCGCACCCACAGCCTGCTTCCACGGCTAGCGAGTAGTCGTTGGGGACGTTCTTAAACGACTAGTCATTCAAGAACGTCCCCAATGACTACCTGCAAAAAGTTGTACACCAGCATCCAAAGATGTCGAAAAATGTCGTTTTTGGATGCTGGTGTACATGTTTGAGGACGGTATTGCCCACGCTATCTGACGGCTTGAATGGCAAGTGCCTCTATCACGCGCTCGGCACCGGCGTCGATCAGAATGCTGCGATTGGCGATTTCTGTCGGAGCGACTGCCTCGCCAAGGTTAACGCACGCGTACGTGGCGCGCTCGTTTTTGGCCGTCATCTGCCAAAACGGGTATTTGATGATGACGGGCGTGTTGCCGCCTACGCCAAGCTCCAAGAAAAGAATGCGCATATTGCTGTGACGGCGCAGGAAATCCTGGTAGCGATTGGCCGCAGTGTACCACCCCTTATCCTGCACAAACGTATCGTCGGCGCGCAGGTTCATCGTAAGCGGGGCGCCGCAATGGGGGCAATGGGGCACGAGCGTAGATGGAATGCGCAGGTCCTGTTGAGCGGCGACCATATGGCGTACGAGCTCTTCGTTATCCCATGTTTCCTGACAGCAAGGCTTGCTACATTGGAGCAGGCCGTAGTCTCCCTGCGTATAAAAGAGCCGCTGTTTGTCAAAGCCGGCGCGCTGGAAACAATGGTCCACGTTCGTGGTCAGCACAAAGTAGTCGCGGTCGCGCACTATGCTCAAGAGCTGTTCGTAGAGCGGCGTCGGTACGGGATCGTATCGGTTGCACATGATGTAGCGGCTCCAAAACGCCCAGTACTCCTCGAGCGAATCATAGGGATAGAAACCGCCGGAATACATATCGGTAAAGCCGTGGCGTGCGGCGAAGTCGCCAAAGAGCTTCTCGAAACGCTTGCCCGAATAGGTGTATCCGGCGGCGGTCGAGAGCCCTGCTCCGGCACCGATTACCACGGCGTCAGATGCATCGAGTGCGACTCGGAGCTTATCGATTTGTTTGGAGAAGGCTGCGGTAGATTGCCTCGTCAGACGCGAGAAAAACATTGAAGATCACCTTAATGTTGGGGTCGTTATGGTCTAGATGATGACGAACGGTATCGATGGCCACGCGCGCGGCGGCATCTTGCGGATAACCAAACACGCCCGTCGAGATGCAGCAGAATGCAAGCGTGCCGAGTCCTCGGCGTGTCGCTTCTTCCAGGCAGCTGGTGTAGCAGCGACGTAGCAGCAATTCCTCGCGCGGGCCAGGCTTATGGCTGGGCACGATGGGGCCGATGGTGTGGAAAACGTAGCTGCTGGGCAGGTTGAACGCCGGTGTGACCTTGACACGCGCCGTTGGTTCCTCGTGCCCCTGCTCGTCCATGAGATTGGCGCACGCCAGACGTAACTGCATGCCGGCGTAGGTGTGGATGGCGTTGTCGATGCAGCTATGCCCTGGCACAAAGCAGCCGAGCATCTGACTGTTGGCGGCATTGACGATGGCGTCGGCCTTAAGCAGCGTAATGTCGCCGCGCCAGATGGCAACGCGATCGCGGTAGGGGAGCGTGCTGGCATCGGTCGCTCCGCCGCGCTCAAGAAGGCGTTGCTGCAAGTAGGTGTCTTGTATGTCGAGCGTCTCGGCCGCAAGCGCCTCGGGCGGGCGTACGTTCATAAGGGCTCGAAGCAAATCGCGTTGTTCGTTGGCTCCGACAGGTACAGCAATGCTGCGCCCGTCTGGCCGCTCATCGAGCAATGCCTTGATAAGCCAAACGCGGCGCTCGGCCTGATTCATGGCCTTCCTCCTGTTCGATTGAGATGGTTTCGCTCGACAGTAGTGTGCCGCCTGGCGCGCATCTGTAAAAGAAGGCACAAAAAGGTAAGCGCCGTGGAGCGATATGCCCCACGGCGCTCAATTTGCAGAAGCCCGCCGCTGTTAGGAGTTTCGCACAAGCTGCTGATAGTCGGTACCCCATTCCACAAGGGAATCGATGATGGGCATGAGGCTGTGGCCCAGCTCGCTAAGCGCATATTCGGTGCGGATGGGCGTCTCGGGGATGACGGTGCGCGTAATGAGGCCCGCGGCATCCATTTCCTTAAGGTTGGACGAAAGCACCTTTTGGCTAATGCCGGGGATAGCGCGATGCAGCGCGTTAAAGCCCATGGGACGGTTAATGAGCTGTTGGATGATATAGATCTTCCACTTGTTGCCAAAGAGTTGAAAACACGTGGCAACAGGGCAGGGAGGCAGTTCTTCTTTGGTAAGCATGGGGACTCCTCAATCGTGTGGACAGCTTTCATTATCGCAGCCGCTGTCGTTTGCGGCTACTACTTACCTTTTGGTAACTGGCTAATAGATTGGTGCCTTCTTTTGGTCGTTGCGCGCTTTTTGCATGATGCATATAGACGCAAAGAGCGTCAAAAACTGGATGGCTTCGCCCAGCTATCCTCGACCGAAAGGAAATGCCATGTCCGAGAATCTCGAGAACGTCGCCGCTTTCGCCTCCTGCGGTACCGCCGATCCTGCGCCCGCTTGCGGCTCCGCCGACCCCAAGGCCGCTCCCGCTTGCGGTTCTTCCGATCCGGCGGCCGCTCCTGCCTGCGGCTCTGCTGACCCGGCTGCTGCTCCTGCCTGCGGCACCGCCGATCCGGCTGCCGCTCCGGCCTGTGGCACCGCTTGCGGCGCTGCCGACGCTCAGTAACTAATCGCTAGGAAGGGACTCGTAATGGATGCTCAGACTTGCCTCAAAAAGATGCAGCTTGCCGGGACGCTCTCCCTGGCAACCGTGGACGAGAGTGGCGCGCCGCAAATTCGCTGCGTAAGCGCCGTCCATTACGAGCCCCGTGCTATCTACTTTCTCACGGCACGTGGCAAGGAGATGGCTCGTCAGCTTATGGCCGATGGGCGTGTCCAAACGCTCGTTCACACGCGGTTTAACGAGATGATCCGCATGTCCGGCGTTGCCGCTCCCGTCTCGGAGTCCGAGCAAGTTCACTGGCGCGACGTGATTTACGCCGAGCAGCCGTATCTTGCTAACGTTTATCCCGGTGATACGCGCGAGATCAACATTATCTTTAAGGTCGAGAACATAGTGCTCGACTACTTTAACCTGGGAGTTCATCCCATCGAGCGCGCGGTCTTCACCTTGGACGAGAGCATGGCACCTGCGCCCGCCAAGGGCTTCTGCATCGATGCCGATGCGTGTATCGGTTGCGGCGCCTGCCTTGAGCACTGCCCTCAGAAGTGCATCGAGCCGGGAGACTCATATCGCATAGAGCCCAAGCATTGCCTGCATTGCGGTGCCTGTGCCGAGAATTGCCCCGTCGGCGCCGTTGCGCGCCTGTAGCCCAAATACCGTCATCAGATTCAACATCGACCAAGGGAGTCCCACGATGCAAAAGCCTGCGTTTGCCTTCCAATGGCACATTACGGATGAATGCGATCAGCGCTGCAAACATTGCTATATCTTTGCCAACGGTGCCTGCGCCGGTTTTAAGCGCATGCCGTGGGAACAGATGGTCCAGGTCGTCGATCAGGCCCAGGCGCTCTGTGAGCGCATCGGTCGTCAACCGTACTTTTACGTTACGGGCGGCGACCCCATTCTTCATCCCGATTTTTGGCGCCTTGCCGAGCTCCTGCACGAGCGCGGTTTTATGTGGTGCGTGATGGGCAATCCGTTCCATCTGACCGATGAGGTCTGCGCTCGCATGAAAGAGCTGGGTTGTCGCAAATACCAGCTCTCGCTTGATGGACTCGAGGCAACGCACGATTACTTCCGTAAACCCGGCTCGTTTGCCGAGACTATGCGTGCCATTGGTTGCCTTAAGCGCGCGGGTATCTGGGTTGCCGTCATGAACACGGTATCGAGCATGAATGCTGCCGAGTTGCCGCAGCTCATCGATCTGGTGGCAAGCCTCGAGGTCGACGTGTTCGCCTTTGGTCGGTACTGCCCCACGTCGGGCCAAAAACGTGACGAGTTCCATTTGGAACCGCTGGAGTATCGCGATGTGCTGCTGGCCGCGCAGGAGCGCATGGAGTTCCATCAGGCGGCGGGCTGCAAGACGTTCTTCCAGCTCAAGGATCACCTGTGGACGCTGCTTTTGTGGGAGCAGGGTAAGTACACCATTCCCGAGGACGCCAAGCCGGGCATGATCTATGACGGCTGCCATTGCGGCACGGGGCATATGACGGTGCTGCCCACGGGTGACGTCTATGCGTGTCGTCGTATGGAGAGCAAGGTGGGCAACGTTGCCGAAAACTCGCTGGAAGAGCTCTTCTTCTCTCCGCAAATGGAAGCCAAACGCGATTTTAAGAAGTTCAAGAAATGCGCCAAGTGCGAGCTCTTTGGTTGGTGCCGCGGCTGTCCCGCGGTGACCTATGGCTACACGGGCGATATGTACGATGCCGACCCGCAATGCTGGAAAGAGATTGAGGAGTAGGACTGCCATGGGTACGCTCGAACTTATCAAAACGAGGCGTTCGATCCGTAAGTATGCGGACAAGCAGGTGCCTCGCGAGGATGTCGAGAAGGTGCTCGAGGCGGGGATTTATGCCGCTAACGCCGGTGGCGGACAGCGCAGCATGGTGGTTGCCGTGCGCAACGCCGAGCTTGCCGCACGCATCGGTCGCATGAACATGGCGGGCTTTAGCCGCACCGGCCTGGTGGGCAATTACGTGAGTTGCGATCAGCCGAGCGTTATTGACAACCCGGCAATCAAAAACGGCTTTTACGATGCGCCGACGGTGTTTTGTATCTTTTGCCAAGAGCGTTTTTTGTTTAGCGTCGCCGATGCGTTTGCCATCGCGCAGAACATGACGCTCGAGGCCCATGCACTGGGGCTTGGAAGCTGCATCGTCAGCCGCGCCGAGAAAACCTTTGCCTCGGAAGAAGGCCAGGAGCTGCTTAAATCTTGGGGCGTGCCGGAGGACTATATCTGCCGAGCATTCGTAACGCTCGGTTACTGCGACGGCCCCTATCCTCCCGTCAAACCGCGCCGCGACGGCCGCTCACTTATCATCGAGTAGTCATCGGGGACGTTCTTTAACGACTAGTCATTTAAGAACGTCCCCGATGACTATGTTTCAAAAAGCTGTACGCCAACATCCAAAGATGTCGAATAATGTCGACTTTGGATGCTGGCGTACATGTTTGGGTCCGGCGGGGGAGTGGGGCCTAGGCAATCATTGCATCAAGTGTAATGAGTTCTCTGAGCCGCTCCGTACGTGTTTGCCCATGGCGTTTGGCTTTTTCGTCAAACGCTTCAAGAACTGACTCGCCCACACGTGCTGATAAAACGACGCTCGGCTCATCAGAGATTGGCGGCCTTCCCAGCTTGATAGTGCGACCTTTCGGCCATTCATCTTTCTCGTACGCCTCTGCGGCTTTTTCAAGCTCTCCAGGGGCAAATCCCATCATCTTTTCGAGCTGCTTAGCATCCATAGCGCCTCCTATCGATTGGCATAATGTCGAGCGCTGGTTCTCAGAATCTCTTTTTGTATACAGTTTTGTAGACAAAAATACAAGCAGTTTGTCAAGCAAATCAGCTTCTTCTGACTTGGTTTATCGATAGGAAATGAGCATTGACGGCTTCGATACTCCTTTGCTTTTCAGCTTGGAATTCGGATGCTCATTGAACTTCCGGAGGGGAGCGTTTTATTAAGCTATCGAGACTCTGGGCAGGAGCTCTCACCGGTCTTCGGTAGTGGGACCAGCTTAATTCGCGACACAGTGTGTCACGAATTGGAGTAGTCGTTGGGTGTCCTTCAATGGCTAGGCATACAAGAACGTCCAAGTGCCGGATTTTGTCATTTAGAGTCGTCCCGTGGTCAAAAAATGGCAAATATGAGTACTGTTGCCATTATGGTTGCATTTATTTTGCTATAAATAGTAGCTCCTGATGAGATTTGTTCCCATTAGAAACAACTTTTATTGAACATATGAGGAGAAATAGCATCGTCTGCGGGCGCATGGGACGTTGAATAGTTCCTGAAATGATCAAAATTGCTGCTACTAAACAGGTAGCAGTACTCATATTTGCCCTTTTTTGACCACAGCCCCCTCGGAAACTTTTTCCCGAGGCATCAAACAGCCATAATCCAAAGGTCGCCTCAAACAATTAGCCGGTTAAGAGCGTCCATGACTACCTAAAAGCTGTACACCAGCATCCAAAGATGTCGAAATATGTCGACTTTGGATGCTGGTGTACATGTTTGGGTCGTTAGCTTTGGCGTTGGACGTGCTAGAGCAGATTCTCTTGCGCCCATGCGATGATGTCGTTTGACTCGTAGAGCGGTTTGCCGTCAATGAACAGGCAGGGAACCTGGCGCTTTCCGCCGACGGCGATAAGCGTCTGTTCGGCATCGGCATCGGTCGTGATATTGCGCTCGGGGATGGTCACGCCATTGTCCGCCAGGAAGCGCTTCACCTTAATGCAATACGGGCAGCCGGTCATAACGTACAGCACGAGTTCGTGGTTAGTAGCCATAGGTCTCCAATCGGTTGGTGTTTTGATTGAGATACCCAAAGCCGCTGCAATCTAAGCATGAGCCAGCGACGACTCGATCGCCTGGACTAGAAACGCCGTGGCCCCGGTGCCGCATGGCTTGTCGTAGTAGTCTACAAAGCGCTGGTCGGCAAGATAGCCGCGTGCGAGGCCCCGGTACGCTTCATCTTGGGGTTCGCTGCCCCAGTTGAGGCCAATCCAGCGACGGTGCATTACGACAAGCTTGCGGGCCTCATCGCTCTTTGGGTCGCCATCGTCCATGGCGATCGAGAGCTGGCCCAAAATGGCGCGCTCAAGCTCCTTCATGTCGTTCCATGTCTGAGGGTCCATGTCTAGCAGCGCTTCGTTTGCCGCATCGACGGCTTCGTCACCATAGCGCGCCCGGGCCTCGGCACCGTAGCGCTCCTCGTTTTCCTGAACGGTGCGCCAGCGCTCCAGTTGCGGCAGGACGGCGCCCATGAGCGAGACGGCTTCGTCGAGCGACATGCCGGTGTTTTGTGCCAGGCGCGGGGCACAATCCTCGATCATTGCCTCCATGGTGGTCTCGTAGGTGTACTTGCCGTGGTCGTAGCACCATTTGCAGTAATGGTCGGTCGTGGCGCCCGTGGCGTCGGTGCCGCAGTCATCGGGCGTGAGCAGCATGCCGCAGCTCTCGCAGTAGTGTTCGGGCATTTCGAGCAGGTGAGACAGTGGCTCTCCGGTTACGGCAGCAATGAGCTTCATCATATCGATGCCCGGCGTGACCTCGTCGCGCTCCCAGCGGCTGATGGCTTGGCGCGTTACGTAGAGCTTGGCGGCAAGCTGCTCTTGGGTGAGATTGTTGGCGCGACGGACGGCGATGAGTTTTTCTGCAAAGGCCATGACGGCTCCTCTCTGCTGGTTGATGGCTTAAGCATACGCGGCGGTAGGCACCCTTCCAAGCAACCGTTGGTTGCACGTTCGGCGACCGCGGTGGGGGATTGCGCGCAGCGCCTCGTGCGCCCATGCCGTACAATGACCGGCATGGAACCTATCGCACACATACATACCGATCTGCCGCAGAAGTTCGGCATTCCGCGCAACAGCTTTTTGGCGCCTCATCTACATGGGCGCATTGTCTTTGAGCCGGAGTTTGCCTCTAACGCTGCGGTTGCAGGGCTCGAGTCCTTCTCGCACTTATGGCTGCTTTGGCGTTTTGAAAATGGAACGCCCGGTGGCACGGCAGAAGACATCGCCGCCGATGTCAAAACGCAGGACAAAGCCGGCACCAATGCCAAGTGGTCAAAGACCGTGCGTCCGCCGCGCCTGGGTGGCGCCGAGCGCGTGGGCGTGTTTGCCACGCGTAGTCCGTTTCGCCCCAATCCCATCGGCCTTACCTGTGTAAAGCTCGACCGCGTTGAGCTCACGGCTGACGGTCCCATCATCCACGTGCTGGGAGCCGACTTGCGCGACGGCACGCCCATCTACGACATCAAACCCTACATTCCGTTCGCGGACTGCCACTCCGACGCGACGGGCGGCTGGATCGAGGACAGCCCGTGGCAAGAGCTCAACGTCGAATTCCCGCAAACGCTGCAAGACAAGGTCCCGTCCACAAAACTGCCCGGTCTGATCGAGGTCCTTCGCCAAGATCCGCGCCGTGCTGGAAGCAAGCACGAGCCCGATCGCGTTTACCACCTGGCTTACGCCGGGCTCGATATTTCGTTTACGGTCGATGGGACACAGCTGACCGTAACGGCCGTCACCGAAGCTCAGGACTAGCTGGCCGCCCGCCCTCATCAGTCAAATTCAACCCCAAAACCCGTGCCAAAGCCGTCCATCCTGGTGGACAATAACGCCTACCGAACCAATCCACTTTGCACGGGAGCCCAGCATGAAATACGACTTCACCTCGCTTATCGACCGCCACGGTATGGATGCCATCGCCGTTGACTCCTGGGGCGAGATCCCCGGTATGGCGCCAAACGCACCCGATGAGGGCTTCGACCGCATCCCGATGTGGGTGGCGGATATGAACTTTGCGACGGTGCCGACGGTTCAGGAACACATCATTCAGCGTGCCCAGCACCCTATGTTTGGCTACTTTGATCCGCGCGCCGAGTACTTCGACAGCATCATCGAGTGGCAGAGCCGTCGCAACGGCGTTGAGGGCCTGGCGCCCGAGCACATCGGTTACGAGAACGGCGTGCTGGGCGGGGTCGTGTCGACGTTACGTGCCTATGTGCAGCCGGGCGATGCGGTGCTCGTTCACAGCCCCACCTACATCGGCTTCACCAAGTCCATTGAAGCCGCTGGCTATCGCATTGTCCACAGCCCGCTTAAGCTCGACGAGCAGGGCGTGTGGCGCATGGATTTTGAGGACATGGAGCGCAAGCTCGAGCAAAACCACATCCATGCTGCGGTGTTCTGCTCGCCGCACAACCCCTGCGGGCGCGTGTGGGAGCGCGACGAGATCGAGCGCGCCATGGACATCTATCGCCAGCACGATTGCGTGGTGGTCTCGGATGAGATCTGGTCCGACATCATCCGTCCTGGGCACAAGCACATCCCGACGCAGTCGGTGAGCGAGGACGCCCGCATGCGCACGGTCGCCCTCTACGCACCGAGCAAGACCTTCAACCTCGCGGGCCTAGTCGGCAGCTATCACATCATCTACAACGAGACGCTGCGCGACCGCGTGTGCGCCGTGTCCAACAAGACTCACTACAACGAGATGAACGTCCTCTCGATGCATGCGCTCATCGGTGCCTATCAGCCGCAGGGCTACGGGTGGGTGGACGAGCTCAACGAGGTCATCAAGGGCAACGTTGACTACTTCTGCGATTACGTGGACGAGCATTTTGAGGGCGTGTCCTATGCACGTCCGCAGGGCACCTACATGGTGTTCCTGGACTGCACGGAGTGGTGCCGCGAACACGGCCGTGACATCCAGTGGCTGCTCGACGAGGGCGCGCGCGTGGGCGTAGGCTATCAGGACGGCCGTCCATTCCACGGGCCCTGCCATATTCGCGTGAATCTGGCGCTGCCGCTTTCGCGCGTGCAGGAGGCGTGCGAGCGCCTGAATCGCTACGTTTTTAATGCACGGTAAGTGTGCGCTGCATGCGGGGCCTTCTGCCAAGTCGGCTAGAAGGCCCCGCAGGGTAAAGCGTCTGTAACCATTGGGCGCTCGAGTGGTTTCATTTGCTATTATTTTTAACCATTTGAGTCTGTAAGCAGGATCGTCTGGAGCTCGATGAAAAGACATCGCCGCTCGGTTGCCATATCGTTGTTTGGTGCGCTTGCGGTAGCGTGTGCCTTTGTCGTAGCGATAGCCGGCTGTTCTGGGTCGAATGACGAAGCCTCGACGTCTGCATCAAAAGGTCTGGACGCCTCGCAGGTCAAGGACGACGACCTTAAGACGCTCAACGTCGGAAGCGACCTCTATCCACCGTTTGTGTATACCGATGAGTACGGCGATATCGTTGGCCTGGATGTCGAGATATTGACCGAGGCTTTGGCCCGCATTGGTTACAAGCCAAAATACCAGCTGATCGACTGGGAAAAGAAGAAAGAGCTGCTGGCGAGCGGCGAGCTCGATTGTGTCATGGGTAGCTTTAGTATGACGGGTCGCGAAAGCGAGTATCGCTGGGCCGGTCCGTACCTTGCGAGCCGCCAGGTGGTCGCGGTCAATCCCGAAAGCGACATCTACACGCTCGCCGATCTTGAGGGCAGGGTCGTGGGGGTGCAGTCCACCACCAAGCCCGAGGGCATTTTGCTCAACCGTACCAATGGAAAGGTTCCGCAAATCAAGGGGCTCTACAGCTTCTCGGACCGCTCATACCTGAACCCGGCGCTCGTCGAGGGCCTGGTCGACGCTATCGCCGCACATGAGTCCTCGCTGCTCACCTATGAAAAAGACTATGGCGTGACGTATCGCATTCTGAACGAGCCGCTGCTGGAGGTTGGTTTGGGCACCGCTTTCGATATCAACGACACGCGCGGTATCGACGTTAAACTCACCCATGCCTACCAAGAAATGCTTGCCGATGGCACCATGGAACGCCTGGTGTCAAAGTACTTTGATGACCCCTCACCATTTTTGAATATGGAGGGCCTGTCGTGATCGATGCGCCCGACTACACCGCTCAGGAGCAGGGCAATCATTCGACCTGGGTATGGCTCCTTGCCGCCCTGGTGGGGGTAGCACTCTCGGCTGTCGCCGGCATGATGAGCTACGGTTACACGACGGCCCAGGCCGAGCAGCGCTTTGCCGACGTTGTCGATTACGTGGCGACGCAGAGCCTTTCCTACGATGCGTTTAACAGCGCCTATGCGACCAAAAACCTGACTCGCGTGATGGAGATTGCCGGAGAGGTGGCGCGCGATATAAAGCGCGACGGCTCGGTGGATAACGCCGCGCTGGAGCAATATGCTGACCAGTTCAACGTGAGCGCACTGATCGTGACGGACGCATCGGGCAACTTGATGTCCGAGTCCTCGACGGATGACGTGGGCTACGAATCGCTTGCTACGTATCTCAAAGAAGCGCCCGTGCTGGAGGTGGCAACCCATCCGCTTAAGTCCTATACCGATCGTATTACGCTTGCGGATGATTCGGTTGCAGACATCGGTTGCGTGACTCGGCAGGATGGCGAGGGTATCGTTATCGCGGTAAGGCATCAGAGCGCGAAGGCAGTTGCAAGCAATACACTCAAACTGCAGAGCCTGCTCGAAGGCTATGAAACCATCGATAGCGGCAATATCGTGATCGAAAACGATGGCAAGGTCGTTGCGACCAATGCCGTCGAACCCACCGTATTGGGCGTGTTCGACCTGCCCGCGACGGACGCCATTATTGTCGACGAAATTAAGGATCGATGCCTGCCCGGCAAAGTCCGACTGGTCAACGTCAACGGCGAGTGGTATTTGGGCACATACGGCAAAGCGCAAAAATTCTACGTGTACACCTATGCCTCGGCGCAGCGCTACTTTGAGGTCGTCGCGGCTGTCGCTGCCGGCGTGCTGGTGCTCTACAGCGGTGTTGTAGCCACTGTTGTGATGGTGCGTCGCCGCGCTGATCGTCGACGTTTGACGGACTTGCTGCAGCAGGAGCGCGACTATGGCGACAAGCTGGCAAAGGCGGCGCGTGAGGCCTCGTCTGCCAACTCGGCAAAGACGGAGTTCCTGCGTCGCATGAGCCACGATCTGCGCACGCCCATCAACGGCATCCGCGGTATGGTTGAGGTTGGCGATGCCAATGCGGACGATCTGCAAAAGCAGACCGAGTGTCGTTCAAAGATCTGGACGGCATCGGGACTGCTGCTCGACCTTGCGAATGAGGCGCTCGATATGAGTCGCCTGGAGAGCGGGCAGGTCGACCTGGAGCTTGTTCCTACAAATTTGGTGACCCTCAACCACGAGGTGCGCGATATTCTGGAGCGCCAGGCCGAGGAGCGCCTGGTGACAATTATCTGCGATCAGCAGACGCTTAATCATCCCTATGCGCGGGTGAGCGTGACGCACCTCAAACGCTTGTTGCTCAATATTGCCGGCAATGCCGTCAAGTACAATCGCCGGGGCGGCTATGTTCGCCTGGTGTGCCGCGAGGTGGAGCCAGCGGATGGCGTTCCTGTCTATGAATACACGATTGCCGATAACGGTATTGGCATGAGCGAGGAGTTTCAACAGCACCTCTACGAGCCGTTTTGTCGCGAGGAGCAGCAGGTGGAAGGCGCTTCATCGGGAACTGGCCTGGGTGCGCCTATTGCTAAACAGTTGGTCGAGCTTATGGGCGGAACCATGAGCTTTTCGAGCATTTTGGGGCAGGGGACGACGTTTACCATCCGTCTGCCGTTTGAGAAGTGCACGCGCTCCGAGATTCCTCAGGCTGTGCGCGTAGATGCGGGCGACGGCGATGCGCTCCAGGGCCTGCGCGTTTTGCTCGTAGAGGATAACGACCTGAATGCCGAGATTGCGCAGTTTACGCTCGATCGTGCCGGTGCCATCGTGACGTACGCCAAGGATGGCGAGTCCGCCGTCGAGACGTTTGCCGCGAGCGCGCCGTATGAGTACGACGTGGTGCTTATGGACATCATGATGCCTGGTATCGATGGCCTCGAGGCCACGCGCCAAATCCGAGCGCTCAATCGCGAGGATGCGACGACCACGCCGATCATCGCCGTGAGCGCCAATGCTTTCGCGGACGATCGCAGGCTCTCGCGCGAGGCGGGCATGAACGCGCATCTGAGCAAGCCTGTGAGTGCACAGGAGCTCGTAGAGGCGCTTGCGCACATAGCCGCCGACGCTTCATAAGCATATGGCCCGGTTCCAATGTTGGTTGGAACCGGGCCATATTGCTCTTTGTGAGACCTGCTTTTAGGGCTTACTTCTCGTGAATCTGCTTGCCGCAGAGATGCTCAATCGTAATTTCGTACAGCTGAACGCCCTTGATGTCCTTGGCGATTTCCTCCTCGACCTCTTCGGCGGTGGGGTAGTACTTGAGCGCGAGCTCACGGACCTTGTTCTCGATAAATGCGGGGGTGTCATTCGCTAGGCGGCAACGGCCAAAGACAACGGTGCTCTGCACGTAGGGCGCCCAATCGTCGTCCTTGTACCAGTCGTTGCCGTAGACGGTAAAACAGACCTTGTCGTCACGCTTGAGAGCGTCGACCTTGTGGCCCGCCTTGGCGCCGTGGAAGTAAATCTTGTCGTGCTCAGCGTCAAAGAAGTAGTTGACGGGAATGGCGTACGGATAGCCATCGTCGCCGTTGACGGCAAAGACGCCGCGTTTGCAGGTAGCGAGCAGCTCGCGCGCCGCCTCGTCGGTAATGGCGCGCTTCTTTCGGCGTAGGGGCCTAAACATCGCGGGATTCCTTTCCAATCGGGCATGGTTCTTGGAGAGAGACTATAGCGAACTGGGACCGTGCTGCTTGATGCGGGCGAGAATGTTTTTGAGCTTGTCAAAATCGAGCGGCTTGGGCAGATGGGCGTTCATGCCGGCGTCGCGTGCGGCCTTGGCGTCCTCGGCAAAAGCGTTGGCGGTCAGCGCGATGATGGGGATGTCGGCGGCGTCGGGCTTGCCGCTCAGGCGAATCACGCGCGTTGCCTCATAACCGTCCATACCGGGCATCATGATGTCCATGAGGATGGCGTCAAAGCTGCCGGCGGGATGCGACAGGTACAGGTCGACAGCCTCGTTGCCGTTGGCCGCGCGGGTCACCACAACGTCCTCGGATTCCAGCAGCGCCTGGGCAATTTCGGCATTCAGGTCGTTGTCTTCGGCGAGCAGGACGTTCATGCCGGCAATCGAGCAGTTGGGCATTGCCTCGGCTGGCTTTATGTGGGCCCGAGGGTTCTTGTCGATATCGAGCGGAATCTGGACAGTGAACGTGCTGCCCACGCCGAGTTCGCTCGAGATCTCGATGGTGCCGCCCATCATGTCGATGAGCGATTTGACAATGGGCATGCCCATGCCGGTTCCCTGGAACTTGCTGCGGGCGTCGTCGCCCTCTTGGGCGAACGGCTCGTAGATATGCTTCAAAAACTCGGGCGTCATGCCAATGCCGGTGTCTTCGATGGTGAAACAAAAGAGTGCACGCGCGTCGTTGAGCGGTTTGACGGTGGAAGAGAAGGTGACGGTGCCGCCATGCTTGTTGTATTTGATGCTGTTGTCGAGCAGGTTGATGATGATTCGGCGGATATGAGTGGGGCTGCCGATCATGCTCTGGTCGACAGCATAGGGCTCGCTGGCGTTGAGCAGCGTAATGCCACGGTCCGATGCGCGGAGTTTGCACAGCACCAAGGCATCGTCACAGAGCTCCTTGAGGTTGAACGATTCGTGCTCGAGTGTCACTTTGCGCTCCTCGATCCTGCCCATTTCGAGGATGTCGTTGATGAGCGAGAGCAGGTGGTTGGCAGCGACGCGCGCCTTGGCGCGGCTTTCGCGAGCGACCTTTATATCGCCCTCTTTCAATTCCTCAATCTCAATAAGGCCCAAGATGCCGTTGAGCGGTGTTCGGATGTCGTGGCTCATGCGCGTGAGGAACGCGGTCTTGGCGGCGTTGGCGGCGTCGGCTTTCTGCCGCTCTTTCCGCGCGCGTTGAAGCGACCAGACAAGGATGGCGATGCCGGTCAGCAAAATGCAGATGATAACGGTGGCAATGGCGGTGCGGTTGCGATAGAGGAATCGAAGTGTATCGGATTCTTGAGCCGAATACGATGTGGGGGAATAACTGTTCGCGGAGAGCGATTCGCCGGCATTGACGATACCCTTATTAATGATTCCTAAGATCTGGGGATTGCCGCGCGAAATCAAGCACGATAGCTCTGCTGTGTTGGTGAGTTCCTGCGTTTCGAAATCTTCGATGTCGTAGGCGTCGCGGATGGTTTCCAGACGCGTGCTGGGGACAATGATGCAATTAGCCTGCCCCTTATTGAGGGCCTCGAGCATCTCGCTACCGCTTGGGTACTCGGTTACCGTCGCGTCGGGGAACAGGCTCTCGAGCTCAAAGCGGTTGACGATAGCGCTCTTTGTGCAAGCGATGTTCTTGAGGTCCTTGCTCAGGTCGTTGCTGCTGTGGATGGCGGTCAGGGAGACCGTTCCCGTCGAGTTTGACTGGATGACCCCCACCTGTTCGGCGAGCCAGTAGTCACGAAAGAATGGCAGGGCGACATCGATGGTGCCTTCTGAAAGGGCTTTGATCATTTGTTTGGTGTCTGCGATGGCGACTGTTTTAACGTTAATGCCAAACTTGTCGTGCAACGTCGTCGCGAGCGAGGCAAGCGACCCCTCCATTTCGCCATCGTCATTTTGCGTGCAGTAGGGGAGCTGGTTTGTAAGATAGCCGAGCGTGATGGTGTTGCCGTTTGCTTTGAGCCAAGCGGTCTCGGCACCGTCAAGTGATGATGACCCGCTGTTTTGGGCCGAGTAATTTGCTTTGACCTCGTCATTGTAGCGGGGGTTGAATCGGGCGATTGCCGCCATGGCGGCATTGATATCGTCCATAAGGTCGGGGCGGCTTTTGGGAACGGCGAAATAGTAGTCGCTTGAGCCTACGTAGAACATGGGGGAGGCGCTAGGCGATGAGATCGTGTCGTTCATGATGATGGCGTTGACCTCGCCGTTTGCCAACGCATCGAAGAGGCCGCCGCCGGTGTCGATTTCTTTATAGGTGCAGGTAACGCCTTCGTCGGCGAGCCACTGCTGGCCGACGATAGTTTGCATAACGCCAGAGTTGCAGCCGATGGTGAGGCCTTGGAGCGCTTGGGGGTCGCCCTTGGCCAGATCGTCGCGGTCGGGCCTGGCGTAGATGTAGTAGCGCTCGGTGCCCTCGGGGTTCGAGGAAAAGAGCAGCTTCTGCTCGCGCTCTGCTGAATACGAGATGTTGGGCATGAGGTCGATTTCGCCAGCCTCGAGCATGTCCATAAGCTCGGAGAAGGTGCCGCTAACGTATTCGTATTGCCAGCCCGGCGTGTAGTATGACAGCGTCTGCAGGTAGTCATAACCCCAGCCCGAAAGGCGCTCGCCCGGCGTGCCCTCCTGGAAGCCTTTGTTGTTGACGAGCCAGCCAACGCGGACCGTCTTGACCTGCTGATCGGAGTCGGCGGCAAAGGCGGGGGCGGGCATGATAGTGCTCAGTATGGCGAGCGCGGCAAGCGCGACGGCCAGGGTGCGATATAGAGCCAAGCGAAGGACGGCGGAAGGTTTCACATGAAATCCTATCGAGTTGAGACAATTTCGCATAAGGATACCAGCTCAGCCTGCCCATTCAGCCGCCGCACCGCTAAACGGTCACTCCCGGCAGTTGGGGACAGTCCCTTTCTGCCGGCACAAAAGGAACGTCCCCAAGTGCCGGGTGTGGGACAATAACGAGCGAATGTGATTGGGCGTCTGGGAAAAGGGGTCGCGATGAACAAGTTGAGGACGCTTGCCGACGTGTTGCGCCAGGCTGGCTTTGCGCGCATCACGGGCCTGTTTCTTGTGTTCTATCTGCTGTGCTCGACGGCCGTCTGGCTGTCCGAGCCCACGACCCTAACGTTTGGCGACGGCCTGTGGTTTAGCTTTGAGACCGTGTCGACGATCGGCTTTGGCGATATTCCGGCCGAGACGCCGGTTGCCCGCGCGATTACCGTCGTCCTGAGCGTCATCAGCATCTTCTACATCGCCATGCTCACGGGTGTGGCGGTGAACTACTGCAATACGCTCATCAAGCTGCGCCAAAAGGACACCATGGCGCGCTTTATGGACGATCTTGAGCATTTGGAAGAGCTCGATCGTGACGAGCTCGCCGACCTGTCGCGCCGTGCGCGCGAATATCGCCGCCGCCAACGCTAGAACTGGCGCCGCGCGTCACGATGAGGGGGATTGCATATGAACATCACGGTGTACCTGGGCGCGAGCGTCGGCAACGACCCGGCATTTCTGCCTGCAGTGCGAGAGCTCGGCACGTGGATTGGCTCTAACGGGCACGCGCTGGTATACGGCGGGTCCAAATCGGGCCTGATGGGTGCGCTCGCCGATAGCGTACTCGATGCTGGCGGTCATGTGACGGGTGTTGAGCCGAGCTTTTTTATCGAGGCCGAGTTTCAACATGACGGTATCGACGACCTCATCGTGACGAGCGATATGGCCGAGCGCAAAGCCAAGATGATCGAGCTTGGCGATGCCTTCATTGCCTTTCCCGGCGGGACGGGCACGCTCGAGGAGATTGCCGAGGTCATGTCCGCGGTGTCGTTGGGGCACCTGAGTGCTCCGTGCATCCTGTATAACCTGGACGGTTACTACAACGACCTCAAGGCACTGCTCGGACACATGATCGATAAGGGCTTATCGAGCCCGCAGCGCCAGCACGGCATCTACTTTGCCGACGATTTGCGCGAGATTGCCTCGATTATCAACGGATAAGTCTTGAGCCTGCTCCGCTATGACTCCCAATGGTGCCGTTTGCGGCGCAGACGGTTGGCTCGTTCGGGCAACGCTCGCCCTACAATAAAACGTATCCTTGTCGATTTTGACCACGGGAGGACCCGATGGATAACCTTGCAAAACCCAAAAACCGTGCGCTGTTTTTAGTGAGCGTTGCCGTGACCGGTGCGTTCGCAGGCGCCGCGGTCTGGCTGTTCTTCTTTGCGATGGAGCACGGCATCGACTATCTGTGGACCGAGATTCCGCACGCGCTGGGCGTCGCTTCGCCCGAGCTCGCGAGCGGTCCGTTCGGTTTTTTGCCGTACCCGTTTTTCGTCTGCCTGCTGGGCGGCCTGCTGATTGGTCTGTACGAAAAGATGACGGGCACCAAGACCGACGACCTCAACCAGGTGATGGCCAAGGTCAAACAAGACGGACGCTACCCGTATGACAATCTGGGCAAGCTTTCGCTCGCGGCATTGCTGCCACTGCTGTTTGGCGGAAGTATTGGACCGGAGGCCGGCCTGACCGGCGTTATCGCGGGTCTGTGCAGCTGGGTCGGCGACCGCATGCGTCGCTTTGGCGCCGAGTTTAGACAGCTCACGCTGCTGGGTACCCAGGCTGCCCTGACGGCGCTCTTCACCGCACCCGTCTTTGGCTTTGTGGCGCCGCTCGCCGGTAGCGCCGACGGCGACGAGGACCCCGCATCCGATGAGATCACCATCAAGCTCCCCAAGGCGCAAAAGACTGTGGTCTACGGCATTGCGATTGCCGGCGGTCTGGGCACCTACCTGCTGCTTGGCCAGCTTGTGGGCGGCGGCATGGGCATGCCCAGGTTCGAGTCCGCCGAGGTGGGCAACCTGGAGCTTGCCTGGCTCATTCCTCTGTCGCTGATCGGAACAATCTGTGGCTGGCTGTACTTTGTCTCTGAGCATGCAAGCGAGGCACTGTCCCATGCCATAGGGGAGCGCCCTGTCGTCAAGGCGATGCTGGCCGGTCTGGTACTTGCCGCTTGCGGTACGGTTCTGCCCTTCACCATGTTTGCCGGCGAGACGCAGGCCGACGTGCTTATGGAAACCTATCTGACCATCCCCGCCGGTGTGCTCATCGCGACCGGTCTTGTTAAGGCCATGCTGACCCCCGCCCTCATCAATATGGGCTGGCGTGGCGGCCACTTCTTCCCGGTTATCTTCTCGGGCGTAAGCCTGGGCTACGGCCTTGCCATCCTCACCGGTGCCGATCCGGTCTTTTGCGTCGCCGTCTGCACGGCATCGACGATGGGTGCGGTCATGCGTCAGCCGGTTATGGTCGTGGGCCTACTGCTCATGTGTTTCCCGCTCAAGGGCATTGTCTGCATGATTATCGCTGCAGCCATCGCCGCCGGCATTCCGCTGCCCAAGCCCCTGCGCAAGTAGCGTATTGCGCTTTACGGTTGTTCAGAACTTGTTTTAAAGAAGCCGCGCGAGGCCGTTTGTTTACGGCCTCGCGCGGTTGTTGTTTAGAGCTTCCTCAGCACAATGGCGATGGTGTTGAGGTATTCGAGCGCGCCGGCTTCAACGGCAGCGCGGTCGCCTGCTGCGTACTCGTTGTCGCAGGCGAGCCAGTCTTCCCATGCTTCGTCCGTGCAGAGCATAGGCTGCATCGAGACAATTTCGACGCCGGGGGTCAGCTCGATCATGGCGTGCCACCAGGCTATGTCGTGCATATAGTCGAGCTGCTCGGGTGTCCAGGATTTGAGCAGGCAAGTGGGCAGGTTGTCGTGGCAGTCGCGAACCATGCCGGGGATACTCAAATAAAGCATGCCTCCGCGCTTGACATAGGGGAGCGAGCGCTCGCTCAGATAGTGCGGGTCGCGGCCGTAGTAGTTGTACGAGTCGATGCTCGCGACCGCATCAAAAAAGTCGTACTCAAACGGGAGTCCCTGTGAGGCGTCCGCCTTTACAGGGTGAATCGTGTTGCGGGGAATACCGAGTGAATCGAAGAACGCGCGGTTTTCGACAGGATCGCTCCACAGGTCGACAGCATAAGTGTCAAATCCGTATTCGCGGGCAAGCAGGGCGCTAGTAATGCCGGTGCCCGATCCAAGGTCGCAGACGCGGGCGCCGCAGGGGATATGCACATCGTGAAGCAGCTCTTCGCAGAGTTTGAGGGGGTTCGGCCCCATAATCTTAGAGCGTACGAGTGCCGTGTCGAAGCTGGTGGCTTTTGGGAAGGATTGAGATTTCGCAGAGTTCATTGTTCTTTCCTATCAGGTGCATATGTGGCAGATGACGGAGGCGGAACGGCGCAACAAACCACGGCCGCAAGACGGCCGTTTTCAATTTGTATGCGATTGACCGTTCCCTAAAGAACAATGACCAAAAAGACATCCCCTTGGATGATCGAGATTGGGCCAAGGCCCATGACGTCTCCATTATAGAACGTTGCGCACGGGCCGGGGACGTGCCATTTGTCACAGATTTGCGGGTGAGCTAGGCGAGCTGGATCCCGCTTGGTACCGACGCTACTTCCAAATCGTGAGCGCGGCGGTGCCCAGCACGATGAGGAAAAGGCCGATGGCGCTTCGACGCGACAACTTTTCGTTGAAGGCCAGGCGTGCGAACAGCACCGATACGACAATCGATAGTTTGTCGATTTGCACGACGACGCTCACCTGGCCTGCAGCGATGGCGTAGTAGTACAGCAGCCATGACGCGCCGGTCGCGATGCCCGATGCCGCGAGAAACGCGAGTTCGCGCGGGTCAATGCGCACGACATGCTCCAGCTTTCCCTTGGCAATCACAATCGCCCATGCCATAACCAGTACCACGCAGGTGCGGATTGCCGTAGCCAGGTTTGACTCGACACCTTCGATGCCGATCTTGGCGAGGACGGAGGTGAGTGCTGCGAACACGGCGGCGCCAAGGGCGTAAGCGAGCCAGGTTCGGTCTTGCTTGCGCCCTGCGCCGGCGGACTGCTTTTTCTCGATCATCAAAAAGGTGCCGAGCGTGATGACGGCGGTTCCCGCGAGTTTGACCGCCAGGTTGCCTGTCTCACCAAACAGCACAATGGCGATGAGGACGGCGAGCACGGTGCTCATCTTGTCGACGGGTACAACCTTGTTGACGTCTCCGATACTGAGAGCCTTAAAGTAGCAGATCCACGAGGCGCCGGTGGCGAGTCCCGAGAGGGTGAGGAATAGCCAGGCCTTGGCGGGAATGGCGCCGATTGCTCCGATGGATCCAGAAATGCTCGCCATTGCCCAGGCAAATACGAGCACCACGCAAGTACGGATGGCGGTCGCAACATCGGAGTCGGTGTGCCTGATGCCGCATTTGGCCAAAATGGATGTGATGCCGGCAAAGAAAGCCGATGCAAATGCTGCCGTAACCCACGACACGGGTTGGACACCTCCTCATAATAGACCGCGCCAGATCTGCGGCGCATGCCCGATGATACCGCGCTCGCCTACAGGTCGCGTGCCCGGTAGACCTTGGTGCTGACGATGCAGCTAAGTGCACATAGCACGAGGGCCAGTACGGCGATTCCTGCGCACAGGCAGCCGAGGACGGCAGGGTCGGGGTTTGCCCCGGCAATCGACATGAGCCAGTTGCCGATGGGGTTGGAGGAGCTCAGCGTGGCCATGGCAAGGCATCCGAGCAGGGCGAACAGGCCGACGGAAAGGCGCAGCGCCTCCATGTGTCCAAATCGAAAGAACAGCGGCTGTGCCAAAAACACCATCATGAGGGAGATGAGCATCGATGCGGCGGAGGCTATTGTGGTCTCAAAGACGATCTGTCCCGTCGAGGGCATGCCCGCGCTGTTGAAGAGCGGGATAGAGACGATGCCCAGAAGCGCGGCGGCGCACGCCATGACGGCCGAGAAGACAATGATGCTCAGGTAGCGTGCACAGATGATGTCTTTGCGCGAGATGGGCAGCGTTGCCCGATAACGCTCCCATCCGTTTTGATTGTCGTAGCCGGCCAGCGAGTTCATGACCATGATGGGCGACATGGCACTGACCGCGCAGGCGCCGGCGCTCATACCGGAATCGCCATCCGATGCGTTGGCGAGGGTCAGTACGACGAAGATGAACAGGCCGACGCCCGCGATGCTCGGGACAAGCGTGCGGACGATGGCGAGCTCAGACATAAAGGCGCGTTTCATTTCGAAGCCCCTTTCAGCATGAGGCGCAGATAGTCATCAATGGTTGCCCGATCGCAGGGAATCTCGGGAAAGGCCTCGAGCGTATCGCGACGGTTGGGCACGAGCACGTCCACGCTATAGGCGTGGTGGGCGGCACAGGCGCCTTCGACGCAAGCCATGAGCTCGGACGCCTGTGCTTGGGTGCAGTGGGCGATGCCGGCGCGGTCGGTAATGTTCTCGCGCGGCAGGTCAAATACGATCGAGCCGTTATCGATGCAGATGACGCGGTCGGCAGCGCGATCGAGGTCGGATGTAATGTGGCTTGAGAGCAGCACGCTGCGCTGGCCGTCGGAAACAAAGGCGAGTAGCTCATCGAGCAGTTCCTCACGCGCCATGGGATCGAGGCCCGCAGTGGCTTCGTCCAAAACGAGCAGCTTGGCATGGTGACTGAGCGCGCAGGCGAGCTGCAGCTTCATGCCCATGCCGCGGGAGAGGTCCTTGACCTTCGTCTTGGGATCGAGGCCAAATCGGTCGATGAATCCGGCGAACGTTTCGCAGCTCCACGTGGGATATGCCGGGCCTACGAGCCTCTCGACCTGGCCCACCTTGAGCGTGGAGGGGAAGGGACACGTGTCCAGGACGAGGCCGATGCGGGAGCGCAGGTGGCGCTGAGTCTCGTCGGGCGCGTCGGCGCCATAGCGCTGCCCAAACAGGTGCACCTCGCCGGCATCGAGCTTTATAAGCCCGAGCGCGGCGCGAATGGTCGTTGTCTTGCCGGCGCCGTTTGCGCCCACAAAGCCGACGATCTGGCCGGGCTCTACGGCAAGCGTGACATCGCGTAGCGAAAAGCGGTCGCTCACGCGGCGCGATACACCTTTGAGTTCTAGCAAGGTTTGCATGGCATAGCCTTTCTTGCAGATGGTTACTGCATGGTTTCGGGGGCTACAAGGTCGAGCATCTCGTGTAGTTTGCCGCGCGTGACGCCCAGAGCTTCGGCTTGGCTCGCCGCTTTCGCAAGCAGCTCTTCGATATGGCAGAGCTGGTTTTCGCGTAAGAGTTCTTGGTTGCCCTCGGCGACAAAACAGCCCTTGCCCTGCACGGTGCAGATAAAGCCGAGTTGCTCCAGGTCGGCGTAGGCGCGCTTGGTGGTGATGACACTCACGCCAAGATCGCTCGCGAGTGAGCGGATGCTGGGGAGTTTGGCTCCCGCAGCGAGCGCGCCCGAAAGGATCTGAGCTTTGACCTGCGAGGATATCTGTTCGTAGATAGGCTTATCGCTCGAATTGGATAGGATGATGTCCACAGCGGCTCCTTAGCTGTTGGGCTACACGTGTATATAACCGGTAAGCACAGTATATATACACTATGCACAGTTACGCAAGAGGAAATTACGGGGCTGTCCGTCCCTCTACTCATTCATCTCAATCTGTAACACTAAGACCCGTTTTGGATGACTAGCTGTTACAGATTGAGAAAAACCGTCGCGGAACACCGCTGACATTCCACCGTCCGAGCCCCAACTGATGAATTTGTCCTGATAGGCGCCCTAGATCGGGATTTCGCGGCTACAATAATGCGGTTACATCGACGTAATGCACTCAATGCAAGAAAGGATCCGCATGGCAAGCCTGTCGGATGAAATCTCGTCGCGCCGCACATTCGCGATCATCAGCCACCCGGACGCCGGTAAGACCACGCTTACCGAGAAGCTGCTGCTCTATACCGGCAGCATCCAGACTGCCGGCTCGGTCAAGGGCAAGAGCTCGGCCAAGCACGCCGTCTCGGACTGGATGGACATCGAGAAGGAGCGCGGCATTTCCGTTACCTCCTCGGTGCTGCAGTTCACCTATAATGGCGCCTGCGTCAACATCCTCGATACCCCCGGCCACCAGGACTTCTCGGAGGATACCTACCGTACCCTTATGGCCGCCGACGCCGCAGTCATGGTCATCGACGGCGCTAAGGGCGTCGAGGCCCAGACCAAAAAGCTCTTTAAGGTCTGCACGCTGCGCCACATTCCCATCTTCACCTTTGTGAACAAGCTCGACCACGAGGCTCGCGATCCGTTTGAGCTCATGGAGGAGATCGAGAATGTCCTGGGAATCAATACGTATCCCATGAACTGGCCGATCGGCAGCGGCCGCAACTTCCGCGGCGTGTTCGACCGTCAGACCCGTCGCGTCATTGCCTTTGAGGGCGACGGTCACGCCAACGCCACCAAGAAGGTCGCCGAGGTCGAGGCCGAGTTGGGCGATCCCGCCATGGACGAGCTTATTGGCGAGGAGAACCACAAGAACCTGATGGACGACATCGAGCTGCTCGATGGTGCCGGCGACGAGCTCGACTTGGATGCCGTGGCCTGCGGCAAGCTGAGCCCGGCGTTCTTTGGCTCGGCGCTCACCAACTTTGGCGTGGAGCCCTTCCTCAAGGAGTTCCTGCGTCTGGCCCCGACGCCGCGCGCCTATACCGATACGCTCACCAGCGAGCCGGTCGATCCCTGCCGCGATGACTTTAGCGGCTTTGTGTTTAAGATCCAGGCCAACATGGACAAGAACCACCGCGACCGCATCGCTTTTGTGCGCATTTGCTCGGGCAAGTTCGAGCGCGGCATGGACGCCTTCCACGTGCAGGGCAACCGCAAGCTTAAGCTTGCCACGGGCACGTCGATGATGGCCGATGACCGCGCCATCGTGGACGAGGCGTACGCGGGCGATATCGTGGGACTGTTCGATCCGGGTATCTTTAGCATCGGCGACACCGTGTGTTCCGGCAAGCGCCACGTGCAGTATCCGCAGATTCCGACGTTTGCCCCCGAGATGTTCGCTCGCATTACGCAGGTCGACACGCTCAAGCGCAAGCAGTTCGTCAAGGGTATGGAGGAGCTTGCCCAGGAGGGTGCCATCCAGATCTTCCGCGAGCTGGGCGCCGGCATGGAGAGCGTCATCGTGGGCGTGGTCGGCGTACTGCAGTTTGAGGTGCTCGAGCGCCGCCTCAAGGCCGAGTATCGTGTTGAGGTTCGTCGCCAGCCGCTGCCCTATACGGACATCCGCTGGATCCAGAATGACCCCGATACCATCGATATCCCGGGCCTTTCGCTCACGCGCGACACCCTGCGCGTCGAGGACATGCGCGGCGGTAAGCTGCTGCTGTTCACGAGCCCGTGGAACGTGGACTGGGCAACCGACCACAACCCCGACCTTATCCTGTCGGAGTTTGGCAACGTGGCCTTTTAGCGCATCGGCGCGGTGGCCCTGCGGGGCTGCCGCGCCGTTTACTTGCCTGATGCCGTATGAGCGGCTATCATACCCACCGTCGTCTCAAGACCGGGGCGTCCGAGCAGTTCGGGTCCGATATCCTGCTCGTTAAACCTAAAACCAAAGGAGTACATAATGATCAAGAAGGTCATGGAGGACTACAAGGTCCTGTTGCGGAGCATTCCCGCGGCAACGGTTTCGCTGTTTTTCGTGAGCGTCATCATGATGAACCTGCTGGCCAACAAAGAGCTCATCAGCCTGCCGTATCTGGCACTCGATTGCGGCTTTGTGGTGAGCTGGGTTTCGTTTTTGTGCCAGGACATGATCTGCAAGCGCTTTGGCGCCAAGGCATCCATCAAAATCTCTATCCTCGCGCTGCTGGTCAACCTGGCCGTGAGCCTGTGCTTTTGGGCATGCTCGCTCACGCCCGGCATGTGGGGCGCCTACTACGACACGGGCATGATCGAGGTCAACACCGCCCTCAACGCCACGATCGGCGGCACCTGGTATGTGGTGCTGGGCTCTTCGCTGGCGATGCTCGTTTCTGCCGTGGTTAACTCCACGCTCAACCAGTCGCTCGGCCGTATGCTCAAAAAGAATAATTTTGCGAGCTTCGCCTTCCGCTCCTATGTGTCTACGGGTGTTGGCCAGTTTATTGACAACCTGGTCTTTGCCATTGTGGTGAGCCACACGTTCTTTGGTTGGACCTGGGTGCAGGTCCTTATGTGCTCGCTGACTGGCGCCGTTGCCGAGCTGCTGTGCGAGGTCTTCCTGAGCCCCGTGGGCTACAAGGTCGTGCGTGGCTGGGAGCGCGAGAATGTGGGCTCCGAGTACCTCGAGCGCCACGCGATCGCCTAAGGAGCAAGTATGCGGGTTTTGATCACGGGCGCTTCGGGCGGCATCGGAGCCGCATGCGTGCGGCGCTTTTTGGACGAGGACCACGAGGTCGTGGGCTTTGACTTGCTGCCGGCGGCGATCGAGCACGAGCGCTACCGCCATCTGATCGTTGATGTCCGCGAGCCTGACTCGTTTCCAGGCGACCTTGAGCCTCAGGTAATCGTGAACGTTGCCGGTACGCAGGATTCGGCCGACGACATCGCCGCCAACCTGTGTGGCACCATCAACGTGACCGAGCGCTACGCCTTTGTGGGGGAGGGGCTTGCCGCCAAGCCGGCGCCGGCTATCAGATCCGTGGTCAATGTGGGGTCGGCGAGCGGGCATACGGGATCGGAGTTTCCCGCCTATGCCGCCAGCAAGGGCGGCGTTATCGCCTATACCAAGAACCTTGCAAACCGCCTGGCACCGCAGGCCATCGCCAACAGTGTGGACCCGGGCGGCGTTATCACGCCGCTCAACCGTTGCGTGATGGAAGACGAGCACCTGTGGAACCAGATTATGGAGCTCACGCCGCTTAAGCGCTGGGCCACCGCCCAGGAGATCGCCGAGTGGATCTACTTTGTGGGCGTGACCAACCGGTTTATGACCGGGCAGAGCCTGCTGATCGATGGCGGCGAGGCCGGCCGCACACAATTTATTTGGCCCGAATAGGAAACGCGCCCGATGGAAAGCTGTCGGGCGCGTTTTTGATGTATCGATTTTTAGCCGAGGCAAGTCCAGTTGACGGGGGTCGAGCCGCGCTGTTCGAGTAGCCGATTGGCTGCCGAGAAGGGACGCGACCCCATAAAAGCGGGGAGTTCTGCCGTGGCACGGTTGGCCGAAAGCGGCGAAGGGTGCGTAGAGGCCAGGCAGAACTTGCCGGTTGCCTTGCCCGCGCCGGTCGCGGCGAGCTTGCCCTCAACCATTTGCTGGGCAAAGCGTCCCCATGCCAAAAAGACTACCGGCTGGGGCAGCTGGCAGCAGCGCTCGATGACGTAGTCGGTCAGCGTGCTCCAGCCCAGCTTGGCGTGCGAATTGGCGGCATGCTCGCGCACGGTGAGCGTGGTGTTGAGAAGCAGGACGCCCTGTTGTGCCCATGGGGTTAGGTCCCCCGTGGCGGGAATGGGGCAGCCTAGATCGGCATTGAGCTCCTTGTAAATGTTGCGCAGGCTCGGCGGCAACTTGGTTTGCGTCGCGGGGACCGAGAACGACAGCCCCATGGCCTGGTTGGGCCCGTGATAGGGGTCTTGACCCAAGATGACAACCTTGACCTGGTCGGCCGGCGTGTAGGCGAGGGCATTGAGGATGTCGTCTTGTGCCGGGTAGATGGTTTGCTCGACACGCAAAAGGGCGATGCGCTCGAGCAGCTGGTTCGTTGTATCACGTACCGGCTGCGGCGCATCGCCCAACCAAGTTGCTATGTTGCGGTCGCGAGTTGCGGTGTCCATGGGGCTCCTTTACGGCAGATGCTCTGTTGGCATCTATTGTAAAGGCGCACCGGTTGCCTTTATGCCGCGGCTGCATGAAGAGTGGGGTCTACGAGACGCGCTCGGGCGCTCCTGCCATGTGAGCGTGTCCTTGCGAGCGAAGGCGCGGGAGCTCGACGGTTGCCACCATCACGCCGGTGAGGATGAGGGCGGCGCCAAAGAAGGCGATGGGGCTCAGGACCTCGCCGACCAGGAAGAACGAGAAGACGGCAGAGCAGACCGGTTCGAGTGAGAAAGCGAATCCGGTGGTCTCGGCAGGCACGTGGGGCTGCACGAGCGTCTGGGTGATAAAGCCGTAGGCAGAGCAGATGAGTGCGAGCGCGACGACCACGACGATCTCGTTGGGCGTGCTGGGAAGCGTGAAGCCGCCAAAGGTGCACGCGGCGATGCCCGAGAACAGGCCGCCAAAGCCCAGCTGCCAAACACCCAAGGCCAGTGGGTCGACTTCTTCGACAAAGCGCTTGGCTACGATAATGTGGCTGGCATAGATAAAGGCTGAGAGCAACATGATGATCGCGCCGGGATTCAGGCTGGTAAAGTCGGCACCCGAGAGCAGCAGCATACCGCAGGTGACGATGGCGGTGCCGATGAGTACCTTGCGCTCGGGGGCGCGACGCAGCAGGGCGGCGTTGGCAAACGGCACGATCACGACCGTCAGGCTCTGCAAAAAGCCGGCGGTGGAGGCGGAGGTGAGGCTAGAGCCCAGGCACATGCAGGTGAGCTCGGTTGCCATGATGGCGCCGATGATGGCGGCGCGAACCATCAGGTCGCGGTTGATGCGGAAAGCGCGCTTGTGGAAGAGCAGCAGGCAGGCCGCAAAGGCGATGATGCAGCGTAGCGCGACGATGCTCGTGGCGTTCATGCTGTCCATGCCAATCTTCATGAGGGGGTACGAAAAGCCCCATGCGACGGGAACGGAAAATGAGAGCGCGATTGCTTTTTTGCGATCCATGGGACTCCTTTTGTTACAGAACGGTTTCGCAAAAAGGATTCTGCTCCCAGATGTGGATGTAGTAAAGCGAATGTATCTTCAGTATGATTAAGAAATACTAATGCTAGTAGAAAAAGCCCTGGCAAAACGTTTTACGGCTGCATTGATGTGGAGGCACGATGGTATCGCGGTATCAGATTGTTTGTATGGTGGTCGATCGCGGCAGCCTGAAGGGCGCGGCCGACGAGCTAGGCTATACGCAAAGTGCGGTGAGCCAGGCCGTCAAGGCGCTCGAGCGCGAGCTGGGTACCACGCTTATCGAGCGCGGTAAGCAGGGCGTCTCGCTTACGCGCGACGGCAAGCAGTACCTGCCGTATCTGCGCCAAATCGTAACTGCCGAGGCCGAGCTTGAGGGCAAGCGTCAGGAGTTGCTGGGACTCTCCTCGACTGATATTCGAATCGCGACGTTTACTAACGTGAGCCGCACCGTATTGCCGCGCGTGATTCGCGACTTTGGGGCTCTGCATCCGGGCGTGCACTTTACCCTCAAGCAGGGCGATTACACGCGCAACGCCCAGTGGGTGCACGATGGCGTGGTTGACTTTTGCTTTACGGCACGCGGATTTACCGCCGGGCTCGAGAAGCGCGTGGTCTATCACGACGAGTTGGTGGCGCTGTTGCCGGCCGCGCATCCGCTGACGGCAAAGGAAAAGGTAACGCTCGCCGACCTGGCGTCCGAGCCGTTTGTGCTGCTGGATGAGGGCGAGCAGAGCCTGGTGCTCGATGCATTCGCGGCGCACGGGCTGTCGCCGCACGTGACGAGTGAGGTCACCGACGACTACACCATCATGGCGATGGTGGAGGAGGGCCTAGGCGTAAGTATGCTGTATCGCCGTACCGTCGAGGGCATGCGGGCCGATATCCGCGTACGTCCCATCGTGCATGCTCCCTCGCGCGACGTGGTGGCAGCTTGGCGCAGCTGGGACACCATGCCTATCGCCACGAGGCGTTTTATCGACTATATGAGCTCGCATATTGTCAATTAATGACTGGCGTGACGTTGAGTGCGGTGTTTAGCGGGCTGTCGCTTTGGCTTGGGCGGTGCGATAGGTGCGTGCCGGGTGGCAGAGCAATACCGCCACGACCATAAAGAATGCCGTGGTGCCCAGGCTGATGGGGTAGACCATCATGATGTTCGCAAAGGTACGGAAGTGCGGGAACACGCAGAATACCCAATAGAAGCGAATGCCGCAGACGCAGATCATGGTGATGAGGGCGGGCATGAGCGAGATGCCAAAGCCGCGCAGGTAGCCGGACATGTTTTCGTAAAACATGCTAAAGGCGTACGCCGGGAAGATCGAACACACGCGGATATAGCCGATCGAGACGATGTTGGGGTCGCTATTAAACAGCGCTAGGATCTCGCGCCCCAGACCGACGATGATGACGATGGTAGTGAGCGCGACGATGCCACCTTCGACCAGGCAGACCTTAAGGGTCTTGGTGCAACGGTCGATCTGGCGGGCACCGTGGTTTTGCCCCACAAAGGTGGTGCAAGCCTGGCTAAAGCTGTTGAGCAGGTTGTAGCACACGTACTCCAGGCTCATGGCAGCGCTCGATGCCGCCATGACCTCGGTGCCCAAGCTGTTGATGGCGGACTGGATGATGATGTTGGCGACGGCAAAGACGGCGCTTTGGATACCGGCGGGCAGGCCGATCTTGACGATGCGCTTGAGGGCGACGGGGTCGATGGCAAGGTCGCGTGGGGTGACGCGGACGACGGAGTCGGTCTTGAGCAGGCGGATAAAGAGCGTAGCGGCGCTGACGGTGTAGGCGATGGCGGTGGCGATGGCGACGCCCGCAACGCCCCAGTGGAGTACGGGGACAAAGATGAGGTCCAGGCCAATGTTGAGGACGGTGGACACGGCGAGCGCCTGCAGCGGCATGCGGGTGATGCCGACGGAGCGGAAGATCGCGGCCTCAAAGTTGTAGAGCAGGATTGAGGGCATGCTGAGCAAAAAGACGCGCAGGTAGAGCGAGGCGAGCGGCATGGTTTCGGCGGGAACGTTGAGCGCGGCGAGCATGGGCTCGGCAAAGATCTCGCCCAGCGCGATGACGACAAAGCCCACGAGTGCCATTAAAATCGAGGTATGGACGGCGCGTTTGACCATGTTCTGATCGTTGCGGCCGATAGCGTTGGCGATGACCACGTTGGAGCCAAGCGACATGCCAATAAAAAGGTTGAGCATAAGACTGGTAAGCGGAACATTGGAGCCGACCGCCGCCATGGCGAGGGTTCCCTGGTCGCCCGAGAAGTTACCGATGATGACCGTGGCGATGAGGTTCGACAGCTGCTCCAAGATGCTCGTGGCGGCTACGGGGAAGGCGAACAGGGGAATATTGCGCCACAGCGAGCCGGTGGTCATGTCAATGTGCTTAGATGCGGTGTCTGCCATACGCTCTCAATCTCTAATATGCTCTTTCGTGCTTATTTGCGCAGACGATGATACTCCTAATGCAGCCAGCCGGCGCTTAGGGACGTTCCTTTT
>JAIIWC010000050.1 GCA_022745215.1 Collinsella sp.
GAAGAGGAGGCGGGGGCGCAAGGCGCCCGGATGCGTCGTGCCGAAATGTCGCGAAGCGCGCGGTTGACAAAACTATAGAGACACGTCCCAGAAAAATCACCAGGCAGGCAGGGTAGCTAAAATGGCCCCGTCCCAAATTGACTGCTCACCCGCCTGTTGCAAACGCTCGCGCCCTGCATAGAGTTCGATTCTCCGCGGTGCGGGGCTAGAGTTGGAGCAAGGGCATGGGCAGCTGAAACTCAATCGGCATCGCATCTATATCGGGTTGAGGCATTGCGCGGAGAATCCGCGTATTTGCTTCGCAAATACGCACCGGCTTCGGCCGCCTGCCGGCGTCCTCGCCCGCTCGCTACAAACGCTTCGCGTTTGCTTAACGCTCGCGCCCTGCATAGAGTTCGATTCTCCGCGGTGCGGACTAGAAATAAAAAGGCAGGTAGATACGAATATCTACCTGCCTGTTACTTTTGGTGGAGGCGCGGAGAATCGAACTCCGGTCCACGAAAGCCCCCTGATTGGCATCTCCAAGCTCAGTCGCTGGTTTTTTCTCGGACGCTTTGCGCGCAGCGACACGCTCGCGGCGTCCTAACCGGTTCGGTCTTAGCCTACGCCATACCGATTACGTGCGCAGGAGCATTCCCCTAAAATGACGTCGCGCCGGTGTCGGGGAAATCACCGGGTTGACGCGCCGCTATAAATTAAGCAGCGAGAGCCATAGGCTCAAAAGAAGAGTTGTTGTCAATTCAATTTGACGGCACCCCTGTTTAACGAGGCGAGGAGACCTCGGCTTGCTTCCTCTCTCAGAGCTATCGTGTCGAAACCAGTCGCCCCCGAATGTCGGGAAAGTCTGGATGGCATTGGGCACGAGCACCCAACACCCATCGACTTTTCAAGGAACATGCGAGGCGAGCCCCGCTTGTGGAGTGTTATCTTACCACGTTCTGAAAGCGGACAGCTGTTCTATGCACGAGCTGTGAAGACCCCAATGTGCGCACGACTTCGCACTTTTGCTACCGATCGCGTCACGTATATTTTCGCCAAGCAAAATCGACCCGTCGAAAGGACCGTTATGGATACCAAACAGCAGCTCATCAATGCCCTTGTTGGCCTGGGCACTACGATTACCGAAGCTATGGATGTCATCGAGGGCTTTGTCCCTTGCGGACATCCCGCCCTCACGGTGTCGAACGCCCTCGTCTCGCTGGGCAGTGACGACGATGCAGCCCTCGCCCAGCAGCTTGAGACCGTCAAGGGCTTTATCGACCACGTGAGCGAGAACCGCGGCGTCACTGCACATCACGATGCCTCGGTTGAGCTCACGGGTCCCAAGGCCGATCTGTTCGCAGCAATCCGCGAGGTAGGCACCCTTATGCAGACCGCAGGCGTCAAGAACACCCAGGTCAACGAGTGGATCTACCGCAGTCTGGCCGCACTCGACAGCTCCGACGAAAAGGTAGCCGAGCAGCTCGCAGAAAGTCCCGCCATTAAGACCGCGCTTTCGTAAATAGCAGACGCGGGTCCCTTGGCGCATCGTCGTCCAAGAGGCCCGCAAACAGTTCGCGTCAACCGATAGCCGCGCCGCCGCGTTCGGCCAAAGCAAGAATCGGCATCATTTGGCGCGGGGTCTTTGCTGCAAGATCGGCATGTTCGAGCAGCTTGCGATCGTTGGTCACCAAGTAATCGACCTGTGCGCGCTTGCATGCGGCGAGCACCAAGTTGTCCTCGTAATCGCGATGGAGCGATAAGTATTTGTCGGCCAACCAAAGGTCCGACGAATCTGCACCCACGGCCGTGGCGTTTTCGGTCATGTTCCGAACAAACGCCAGCGCCGCATCGCCAATTACACGGGCAGATGCCTCGTCGAGCGATCCCCCGCTGGCAAGAACGCTGCGCTTTAATTCGTGCTGGACAACGTACAGCACGTCCTTAGCGATATGGACAGGAAAGAACAGCGACGTGCCTGTCTCCGCAGCCTGCCCGATAAAAGCCCGCGCGGCAAGCGACTCGACATGATCGGCGCAAAACGAATCGACCCATACGTTGGCATCCACCATGACCTTAAGAGACGCCCCGCTCACAGGATCATCCCCTTTTTACGATAGTGCTCGTCCATGGCCTCCGCATAGACCGTTTCCCAATCGCGGTCGTCGGACCCAGACAACGTAACGATACCCAAGTCCGCATAGAGCTGGTCCGCGGCCGCCCACGACGCGGCAAACGGGGACTCGGGCGCGATGGCGTGCTGCCGGTCGTCGACGGCCGCGAGCACCTCCTCACACTGACCGCCGCCCTGCGCGACCTTGGCCACAACCTTTTTGATGAGCTCGGACAGCGACCCGCCCGAAAGCCGCAGCGCCTCCTCGGCACGGTCCTTGACCTGGCGATCCACGCGAACATTCACTTGCGCCATACCGCTAACAGCACCCACGTCGATCACGCTCCCTTCACTTGCTAGCACTGCTAGCCACACTATATAGAGACGCTAGCAAGCGGTCAAACGCAAAAAGTCTGCACCCGAATGGCGGCATGCCATCCGGGTGCAGGCCAAATAACGTGGGCGAACACACCCGCTACCGCAGATACGCTTTCGCGTTGCCCAGGCTATAGGCGATCGTTGATCCGTTGTGCAGGAGCGACGACGTCTGCGGCGTAATCGCGCCGGTAATGCCGAGCGCCAAAAGCGCCGAGTTGGTAAGCATCACCTTGGAATACGAACTCGTCAGACGGTCGATGAGTCCCTGGCTCATGCGACGCAGGCGCACGATCGCCGCGAGGTCTGTATCGGTCAGGATGATGTCGGCGACCTCTTTGGCGATGTCGCTTCCGCCGCCCATGGCCAGGCCCACGTCGGCCAGACCCAGCGCCGGCGAGTCGTTGACGCCGTCGCCCACCATGGCAACACGGCGCCCCTCACGCTTGATCTGCTCCACGTAGGCGTACTTGTCCTCGGGCAGCAGCTCGGCCTTAAACTCGTCGACGCCCGCCTCTCGCGCGATGCGCTCGGCCGTTCGCTCAGAGTCGCCTGTGAGCATAACGACGTGCTTGACGCCCAGCGCATGCAAGTCGGCAATGGCCTCGCGCACCCCAGACTTGAGCGGGTCCTCGATGCCGAGCACGCCCACGACCGTGCCATCGACCGCCAAGTACAGCGGCGATAGACCCTGCATCTGGGACTCGATGCGCTCCTTGATGTCGGACTCGAGCTGCGCGCCCTCATCCTCAAATACAAAGTGTGCCGAGCCAATAATTGCGCGACGCCCCTCAATGGACGAGGCAATGCCGTGCGCCACGATGTACTCGACGGCGGCATGGCGCTCGCGATGCTCGAGCCCGCGCTCGCCCGCGGCGTTGACGACGGCGCGGGCCACAGGATGCGGAAAATGCTCCTCCAGGCAGGCGGAAAGGCGCAGGACCTCGTCCTCGCTCCAACCGTCGGTCGTCAGCACGCAGGCCAGGCGCGGCTGAGCCTCGGTCAGCGTGCCGGTCTTATCAAAGACAATGGTATCGGCCTTGGCAAACGACTCAAAGTACTTGGCGCCCTTGACCATGACGCCCATCTTGGCGGCGTCACTCATGGCAGTCATGACGGCGACCGAACCCGTGAGCTTGAGCGCGCACGAGTAGTCGACCATCAGCGCCGCGGAGGTCTTAATGAGACTGCGCGTGGTGAGCGCGACCAGGCCCGCGAGCAGGAAGTTCCACGGAACGATCTTGTTGGCAAGGTCCTCCATGTGCGACTGGCCCTCGGATTTAAGCGAGTCGGCCGTCTGAACGAGCGAGACGATCGAGCGCAGTTTGGTCTGGGCCGTGTTGGCGCGCACGCGCACCAGGATGCTGCCGTCCTCGACGACGGTGCCGGCAAACACGTCATCGCCCACGCTGCGCTCGACGGCCAGCGGCTCGCCGGTCAGGGTCGCCTGGTTGACCATGGCGCTCCCCTGCTCGACCACGCCATCGATGCAGATGGACATGCCGGTGCGCACGGCGACCAGGTCGCCGGGCTCAAGCTCGGTGGCGGCGACGCTCACCTCGGTGTCACCGATAACCTTTTGCGCCTTGTCGGGCACGTCGAGCAGCGAGTTGATGAGCTCATTTTCGCTCATGGCGCGTGTGTAGTCCTCGAGCAGCTCGCCCACGTTGAGTAGGAACATTGTCTGGCCGGCGGTGTCGACGTCGCGCTTGACGAACGAAATGCCGATGGCCGACGCGTCGAGCACGGGAACGGTCAGGCGAGGTTGCGCGAGCTCGCGGAGAGCTGCGCGCAAAAAGGTCATGTAACCGGCCACGACAAAGACGGCACGCAGCGGCGTGGGCAAAAACCAACGGCGCGCGTAATGGGCGCCGACAAGCGTCGCCAGATCCATGACAAGCTTGTGCTTGCGCGGCTCGAGCTGCATCACGTAACCCGACTTGGCGTCGGCGATGGCCTGGGCATCGAGTGCGTCGACGGCGGCGAGTACGGCGTCGCGGCGCGGCTCGTCGTATTCGAGCGCCATCTGGCCGATGCGCCCGTAGACGCGCACCTTGTGCACGCCGTCGATTTCGCCGCTGAGCTTTAGAAGCGCATCGAGATCGCTCTCTGGCACAGGACCCGCCAACTGGAGGCGGGTCCTGCCGGGGATCTCGCTGATAATCGAGAATCTCATAGTTTGTGCCTGGGAGCGCTACTCAGCCGCGTTGTTCGCGTCAGCCTCGCTTTGGGTGATGTAGGCAGCCTCGGCAACCATGTCGTCGACATTGGCCTTTGCCTGCTCGACCATATCCTGGTAGCCGTTCTTGATGCGCATGCCGCACGCGATGCCCTGCACGCAGGCGTTCTTTACCGGAGCGCTGGTGAGCAGCTTGATGCCGGCCGTGCCAAGCAGAAAACCGCCACCGACAAGCAGGGTGTTGAACGTCGACTTCTTCATGTTGTCTCTCCCTTTTGCCGCACGAATTGCGGCGTGGTGCCTCAGCACCCGAGTTACCAAACTTGCTCGAGCACACTATCAAAAATAGTTTATCCAACAATTTTGGTCAGTCATAACTAACTTTTTGGAAATTTAAGTTCAGGAAATCTCCGGCTTTCGACAAACCACTCGTCGCAACACACTTCCGTGGCATCAGAGAATGCCCCTCCTCCGCCCCACAGATCGAGGTCTAATACTTTCCTGAGAAGTGAACGAGTGAAATCAGGCCCCCGAAGCATCCGCATTATTCGGCAGCAAAACCACAGGAAAAACTCGACAAAACCGCAGGAAACAGATGCCAAAAAGTGTCTATGCTTCGGGGGTCCAAATTAAGTCGTTCACTTCTAGGGAAAGTATTAGACAACGATCCGCACAGCCCCGCAGCATGACAAAGGGACTGTCCCTTTGTCATGCTGCGAGCGCTTTCTTGATAAGAGGGACGGATCGGTCGGCCAAATACAACGGAATATTGAGCACCCCATCGTCAAGCCTCAGGTTCTTAAGGGAGTAACGGACTCTCAACGGGGTCGTCTCCGCATGTTTGTCGGCATAGTATTTCAAACTCTTGGAATGAACGACCTCTCCCGATTTGACCTCAACCGGAACGATATCGTTTCCGACCTGAATCAAAAAATCGACTTCGTGTTTCGGCTTCTCGTTTGTCCAATAGCGCGGAGCGGCATCCAGCTGCGGAAGCAATGCCTGGAGCACATAGTTCTCGGCAAACGAGCCCTTGAACTCAGAAAACAACGCGTCCGAGATGGCAAAGGCGGAAGCATCCAGCCTTGCCATACGGCGTAGTAAGCCAACATCGAGGCAGTAGACCTTAAAGGCCCTGAGATCATCGTAGGCCGAGAGCGGTATCCCACTGCCGGCATTAAGCCGAACCGACGTAATCAGCCCGGCATCGGCGAGCCACTCCAGAGCGTCCTCGTATTCGCGGGCACGAGCCCCCTCACGAACCGCACCCCAAACAAACTTTTTGTTCTCGCGCGCCAATTGTGTTGGAATTGAACTCCAGATTTGCGATAGCTTGGCAAACTGTGCACGGCCACCATGCTTGGCAAAATCACGCTCATAGGAATCCAAGAGGTCGGACAACACTTTATCAACCTGAGCAATGTCGCTCGTCTCGACCCACCTGCCAAGAGCTTCCGGCATGCCGCCACATGCAAAATAGCGGCGAAGGTGCTCAACGAGTCGGACATGAAAGAAATCCGGTATCGCCTCAATCTGATCAAGACCGCCAAGATACGCATCATAGTTTGAGGCGCCTTCTGCCTTTAAAAACTCAGAAAAGCTCATGGGGCGCATCTCCATGAACTCAACCTTTCCCACCGGAAAGGCACTCGTCTCGCGGGACAGACAAACACCCAGCAAAGACCCTGCACACGCGACGTGATATTCGGGGGCCTCATCGCAAAAATACTTGAGAGCACCGACTGCAGAGGGGCAGTCCTGAATCTCGTCAATAATAAGCAGTGTCTCGCTGGGATCGATGGGCTGGCCAAACGCCAAGGATAGGTTTGAAATAATACGCCGTGGATCACGCGTGCCCTCGAAAAACTGAGCATATTCGCTTTGAACCCCGGGGGATGGCTCCTCCAGCGTCAGGTATACGCAGTTGCGATACGAGGCACGACCGAACTCCTTGAGCGCCCACGTCTTTCCAACCTGACGCGCTCCTTTAAGGATGAGCGGCTTACGATACTCCGACGCCTTCCAAGCATTAAGCTTGGCGATGATATCACGCTGCATGACCGACCTCCCGCAAAAAACTTCCGTAAATGTGAGATTTCTCACATTTTACCCTGGGTAAAACGTGATATTTATCACATTTACGGAAGTTTTAGGGCTGTTTCGCCACTTTTTCATCATATTCAATGAAATGTGACAAAGGGACAGTCCCTTTGTCACATTCCTACAGCTGCCAGGCTGCTGCCTCCTTTTGCAGGGCGACCATGCGGGCGAATTCTCCGCCTGCCGCCTTGAGCTGCGCCGGAGCACCCTGCTCGGCGACGACACCGTCCTTGAGCACGACGATCTTGTCGGCATTTTCGACCGTACGCATACGGTGGGCAATAACGATAACCGTCTTACCTGTAAGCAGACGGGAGAGCGCCTGCTGCACCACGGTCTCGTTCTCTACGTCCAGGCTCGCCGTCGCCTCGTCCAACAGCACGATGGGCGCGTCCTTGAGCAGCGCACGGGCGATGGAGATGCGCTGGCGCTCGCCGCCGGAAAGCTTGGAGCCGTTCTCGCCAATCATGGTGTCGTAGCCCTGCGGCATGCGGCTTACGAACTCGTCGCAGTTAGCAGCACGCGCAGCTGCAAGGACCTCCTCGTCGGTGGCGTCGCGACGGCCTAGGCGAATGTTGCCCATCACCGTGTCGTCAAAGAGCAGCACATCCTGGAACACAATGGCATAATCGCGCAGCAGCGCCTCGGGGTCCACGCCCGCAACGTCCACGCCACCCACGGTAACCTTGCCCGCGGTGACGTCCCAAAAGCGAGCTGCCAGGCGACTCACCGTGGACTTGCCGGAACCCGAAGGGCCAACCAGCGCCGTAACTTCGCCTTCCTTGGCGGTAAAGCTCACATCGGTAAGAACCTTCTCACCAGCACGGCCGTCATCGCCAGCACCATAACCAAACGCCACATGGTCGAATACCACGTCGTGACCTGCGGGCTCGAATCTCTCGCTGCCCTGCGCCACGGGCTCCTCCATGATGGAGCGCATGCGCTTGGCCGACGACTCGGCGGCAAACAGCTCCGACACCAGCATCAATGACTGGTCAAAGGGCGCATAGATGCGGCTCACCATAAGCAGGAATGCGAACATCACCAAAAAGTCGATCTGGCCGGAAGCAACCATCGCAGCACCCGTGACCAACGTGGTAGCGATGCCCAGGCGCAGAATAGCAAAAGCAGAGTTGACTAAAAGGCCGTTGACAAGTTCTCCCTTGGTGGTCTCGCGCTCCTCGTTGTCAATAACAGCGTTGAGGCCCTCAAGATAATGGGTCTCCTGGTTGGTGGCGCGGATTTCGCGCACGCAGTCGAGCGTCTCTTGGATCGCCTCGGTAACCTTGACTTTCTCGGCGCGAACACGGTCGAACACCGGGGTCATGGGTCCACGCGTCACAAACAACACGGCGAAGGCCACGGGTACGCTCCAAAACGCCGCAATCGCCAGCTGCCAGCAAAAGAATAGCGATCCCACAAACACGATGGCGCTCGCAATGATGGCACCCCAAAGCTCTCCGAGCACATGGCTGTAAGCGTGCTCCATGGCCTGAGCATCGCCCATGATGGTCTCGGTTAAATCGGCCAGGTCGCGACGGCCGAAAAACGACAACGGCAGTTTGCGCAAGCGCTCGGCAATCTCCATACGCTGCTTGCCGCACTCCTCGTAAAAGATGCAGTAGGTGTAGTAATACTGCTGCCAGTTAGAGGCAAAGAGCAACACAAAAAAGACCAGGAGGCCGCCCACGATCGGCAGGGCATCCGGAAGGTCGGCGCCGGTGGCGAGATGTTCGACAAAACCGCCCATGACCAGGAACAAAAAACCCATACCGGCCATGGTGACCAGATTGGTGAGCGTGGTCCAGAAAATGCCGCGTTTTACGCCGGCGACGCCTTTATCGGATAGGAAATACTTCTTTTGGAATGAGGCGAACATTTAGGCCTCGCCTCCTTTCGTGACGGCGGCATCCGCAGTCGCAGCAGTGATTTTCCAGCTCGCGGCCTGTTCGTATTCGGCCCACATCTTGGCATACAGACCCTTTTGGGACAGCAACTCGGCATGGGTACCCGACTCCTGCACGCTGCCCTGGTTGAGCACCACGATTTGGTCTGCGCCCACTACAGTCGAGAGTCGGTGCGCAATCATAATGACCGTGCGACCCGCCGCCAGCTTGCTAAAGGCGCGCTGGATGAGCGCCTCGTTTTCGGGGTCGGCAAACGCCGTGGCCTCATCGAGCACCACGATAGGCGCGTCTTTAAGGATGGCGCGGGCAAGCGCCACACGCTGGACCTCGCCGCCCGAAAGATATGCCCCGCCGGCACCGAGCATGGTGTTAATGCCTTGCGGAAGCTTGGCCACGATGTCATCGCACTGGGCGGCGGAGAGGGCAGCGCGCACCTCGTCGTCAGTGGCCGTAGGCTTGGATGCGCGCACGTTGTCGGCAAGCGTCTGTCGGAACAGTTGGTTGGTCTGGAACACAAACGCGACCTGATCCATGAGTTCGTGCGGATCCATGTCGCGAACGTCCACGCCGCCCACGAGCACGCGGCCCGAAGAAGCATCCCAAAAACGCGGGATCAGGCTCGCGCAGGTCGACTTGCCGCCGCCCGAGGGGCCCACCAGCGCAAGGGTGCTGCCTGCGGAAACGTTGAAGCTCACGTGATTGAGGGCGGGTGCTTCGGCGCCCTCGTAGGTAAAGCTTACGTCGTCAAACCGCACGTCGCTACCAGTGGGGTGCTTGGGCTGGGCGGACACGGGAAGCTGCTCGGACTCCATGATGCTCCGGATGCGCGCCAGCGAATCGGCACTCATCTGAGATGCCTCGCCCACAAACATAAGCTTGGTCATGGCCGTCGGCACCACGGCCGAGAAGATTGCGTAAAAGGTGAAGTTGGTCATAAAGCGCGCGAAGTCCGTCTCGCCCGGCGCCAGCAGCAGCGCCACCGGCAAAAAGAACGCCACGAGGCCGTTGAGCGCCGTAAGGTTGAGCACCTGCGGGCCTCGGCAAAACGTGCCCGCATAGCTTTGCGCCATCTGCGCGTACTCGGCGATCGCATCATGGAAAGCCTTAATGGAATAGACCGTCTGCTGAAATACCTTGACCACGGGGATGCCGCGCACGTATTCGGTGCCGGTCTTGTTCATTTTGACCAGCGCACCCATGTAGGCCTTCATGAACTCGGCACCTTTGCCGCTCATCATGGTGGCCATGGCGCCAAACGAAATGACGACCGAGATGAGGCACGCCGCGCCCAAACGCCAATCGAGGGCAAAAAGCAGCACGAGCAGGCCCACAACCATGGCGGCAGCACCCGCGATATCGGGCAGCATGTGGGCAAGCAGCGTCTCGGTAGAAGCTGCGCAGCCGTCAACGATACGCCGCAGCTCGCCGGTGGCATGTGTGTCAAAGTAGCCGAGCGGCAGCTTAAGCAGGCGATCGCTCGTGGTCTTGCGGATATTGGACGCACAGCGAAACGCGGACAGGTGCGTGCACATGAGCCCCGCAAAATAGACAACGATGCTTGCCAGGGCAAAGCCCACGGCCCACCAGCCATACATCGCGATACCGGTGGCTTCGCTCCAGTTGGGCGCCACGGCGATAAGGTCGCGCGCGACAAACCAAATGCACACGTACGGGCCAAAACTCAGCAGCTGCGATAGCGCCGAGAACGCCATGCCCAAATACGTTAGGATTTTACGGTCGCCGGCATATGCAAGCAGCTCGCCGATACCGCTACCTTCCTTTTTTGATCCCTTTGCCATGAGATTCCCTTCTAACAGCTTGAGAGTTAACCGCCATCAACTTATCATTGACGTGTTGGCCATGGCTCACAATTGAGCCAGGCGTGGACGTTTCCGCAAAGGAAGGGGACGCTTTTGCAAATGCGGCGGGCGGCAACCGATATAACCGAGCTCTACGCACCGCAGTTTGAGCAGTTTGGCCTGCAGCTTTCCGGCAAGGGCGCCGTCTTTACCGGTGAGGTGGCAAACGATCGGGCGCACGGACGCGCATGGATCATGCCCCTTTCCCCCACCTGCATCGTCATGGAGCATTTCATTACCCCGATGCACAACATGCACCTAGCCGAGTACACACCCGAACCGTACGCGTGCGTGAGCGAGGTCAGCGCGCCCACGCTCATGTGCATGCCCGAGGCTGGCATAACGCCTGCAAACCTTAAACTCTTGCATGGACCGTGGCCAAACAATGCCGTGTGCAGCTTTATCCAAGATAACTGTGGCGAGGAGTTAAGCCCGCTGTTTGCAGGGCAGCTCTATCACTCGCGCTCGGTGCTCTTTTTGCCTGGATATTTTGACGAACTGGAGCACCGCTATCCCACCGAGTTCGCAGGGGTCTTTGAGGCGTTTGCCGAGCCATGGCACGAGGAAGCGACGTCCGCCATCTGCCACACACTGCACCGGATTAACGAGGACCGCGCCCGCACCGTAGGCGGACACGTCTATATGCAAGGCATCGTGGAGACCATGGTCGCGGAGCTCGCCTGTTCGCGCGCGGCCCACAAGCAGGCGCAGCAGGCGGCAGACACACGCGCCAGCATAACCATTGCCGAAGAAGCAACGGCAATGATTGAGCGCGAGCTCGACAAAGGCAGACGTGTGGGTATCAACGAGGTGGCCGAGAGGCTCTACACAAGCCGCTCCAAGCTATGCGCCACCTTTAAGGCCCAAACTGACGAGTCCCTGGGCGCCTACATTCGCAGACGCCGTATGGAGCGAGCACAGGACCTTTTGGCCGATAGCGCGCTCACGATAGCGCAGGTGGCAGAGCGTCTAGGCTACCCTCAGCAGGCCGCCTTCGCCCAAGCCTTCAAGCAACACACCGGCACCACCCCCACCACTTGGCGCTCCCAACATATATAAAGAATGAAGGCGCCAACGGCGCCCTCATTCACCAAATTCAATCCAGCCCGCCTGACCCGAACGGCCGAGTCGTTGCAGAACCCGGAAGCCCCGGCAGGGCGGGTGCTTGCTCAAAATGAGTTCCCTTCAAAACAATGGGCGCGCCAACGGCGCGCCCATTCACTCTATTCCATTCAGCCCGCCTGACTCGAACGGCCGTGTCGTCTGGCCGGGGAAGCCCCGAGTCGCCGGGGTGTTTGCTCCAAATGAGTTCCGCATGCAAAGAAGGCCACTAAATGTGGCCTTCGTCTTGCATAGGACTGTTTGAAATTTGGAGGAAATACCCCGGCGACTCGGGGCTTCCCCGGCCTCGCAGCTACGAGAGCGACGTTCTCAGCAACTCGTTGAAGAGCTTCGGGTTGCCCTTGCCGCGGCTCGCCTTCATGCACTGGCCCACCAAAAAGCCGATGACCTTCTGGTTGCCGTCACGATACTGCTGCGCCTGCTCGGCACAGTTTGCCAGTACCTCGTCCACAATCGGCTGCAGCGCACCGGCGTCGCTCACCTGACGCATGCCGCGCTCGTCGACGATCTTGTTGGGGTCGTCGCCGGTCTGAGCCATGGCCTCAAAGACCTCGTGCGCCTGGTTGGAGCTGATGGCATCGGTCGCCAGCAGCTTGGCGAGAGCCGCCACCTGAGCCGGCGCGATGCCGGACTCGGCGAGCGACACGCCCGCGCCCTTAAGGTAGGCGATCATCTCGTTGACCAGCAGGTTTGCGACCGTCTGCGCCTCCTTGCCAGCCATACCGGTAGCGGCAGCCTCAAAGAACTCGGCAAACTCGGGGTCGCCGGCAATCTGCTCGGCATCGGCCGCCTTAATGCCAAAGTCGGCCTCAAAACGGGCGCGCTTGGCATCGGGCAGCTCGGGAATCTCGCCACGGCAACGGTCGATGAACTCGTCGTCCAGATCGAAGGGCGCCAGGTCGGGATCGGGGAACAGACGATAGTCGTCAGCCGTCTCCTTGACACGCATGACCACGGTGCGCTTGCGGCTGGGCTCCCAGTGGCGGGTCTCCTGATAGATGATTCCGCCCTCCTCGAGCACCTCGGCCTGACGGCAAATCTCGTAGGCAAGACCATCATGCAGGCTCTTAAACGAGTTGAGGTTCTTAAGCTCGGTCTTGGTGCCCAGCTTGGTCTCGCCACGGCGGCGCAGCGACACGTTACCGTCGCAGCGCATGGAACCCTTCTCCATGGAGCAGTCCGAAATGCCCAGCGTCACAAAGATGCGACGGAGCTTCTCCATAAACAGGCGAGCCTCCTCGGGCGTACGCAAGTCGGGCTCGGTCACGAGCTCAATCAAAGGCGTGCCGCAGCGGTTGTAGTCGACAAGCGACTCGGCAGCGGCGGTAATGCGGCCCTCGGCACCACCCACGTGGACCATCTTGGCAGCGTCCTCCTCCATGTGGATGCGCAAAATGCGGATGGGCACCGTGTAGGAACCGTCCTCGCGACGCTCGGGCATCTGCAGGCTGGACGCGTCATAACTGGCCAGATGGCCGGCGCGCTGGTTGCCCTCGCGCATGGTTGACGTCATGGACGTGGACAGGCCCTCGGCGTTGGCCGAAGCGCTCGCCAGGCTCTGGGCCTCGGCCTCGCCAAACGCGCAGTCGGGGCGCTCGGCGGCACCGCGACCGGTGACGTCCAGGTCCAGGTGACCGTACATGGCAAAGGCGACCGGACCCTGCGTGGTCTGGAAGTTCTTGGCCATATCGGGATAGAAGTAGTGCTTGCGGTAGAACATCGAGTGGCGCTGGATCTCGCAGTTGGTGGCGAGACCGGCCCTGACGATGCTCTCGATGGCGCGCTTGTTGGGCACCGGCAGGGCGCCGGGCAGGCCCAGGCACACCGGGCACACGTTGGCGTTGGGCTCGTCATCGTGGCTGAGCTTGCAGTTGCAGAACATCTTGGTATCGAGTGCGGTGAGCTCGGTATGGATCTCCAGGCCGATCACGGCCTCCCAATCCTGCAGGACCTCGGAAAGCTCCTTCATTACAGCTCGCCTCCCTTCCCGGCAAAATCGGGCGCGACGGAAAGCGCGGGCGCACCCGTGGCGGCATCGGCAAAGCCGCGCTCCAGGGCGCGGGCAAACGTGAGCAGCTGACGGTCCTTAAACGCCGGACCCACCAGCTGGGCAGAAACGGGCAGCTGAGTATCCTCGCCCAGGCCCAGCGGCACCGAGATACCACCGTTGCCGCAAATGTTGAGCGAGATGGTGTACAGGTCGGAGAGGTACATCTGCGTGGGGTCGCTAATCTCGCCAAACTTAAAGGCCGTGCGCGGCGAGGCGGGCATGAGGATGGTGTCCACCTTGGCATACGCGGCGTCGTAGTCCTGCGTGATGAGCGTACGGGCCTTTTGCGCGGCGTAGTAATACTTGTCGTACACGCCCGAGCTCAGCAGGTAGGCGCCGAGCATCTGACGGCGCTTGGCCTCGGCGCCAAAGCCGTGGGCGCGCGACAGCGAGCTCTGGTCGGACAGGTTAGCGCAGCCCTCCTCCTGATAGCCGTAGCGAATGCCGTCGAAACGTGCCAGGTTGGAGAACGCCTCGGCCGGGCCGATGACGTAGTAGGCGGCGATGGCGGCGTCCAGGTGCGGCAGGTCGACCTCGACCAGCTCGGCGCCCTGGTTCTGCAACTCCTGGGCGGCGCGCTGAACAGCGGCCTTGACCTCGGGCGTCAGGCCCTCGGCCTCCATAAACGCAGGGATGATGCCCACGCGCTTGCCCTCGATGCTGTCGTTGAGGTGCTCGGTAAAGTCGACGGCACAATCCTGGCTGGTGCAGTCGAACGGATCGTGGCCCGCGCCGGTAAGCGCGTTCATGGCCAGCGCGACATCCTCGACCGTGCGGCCAAAGGGGCCCACCTGGTCGAGCGACGAGCCAAAGGCAACCACGCCGTAACGGCTCACGGCGCCATACGTGGGCTTAAAGCCCACCACGCCGCACAGCGACGCCGGCTGGCGAATGGAGCCGCCGGTGTCCGAGCCCAGCGAGAGCGCGACTTCGCCCGCGGCGACGGCTGCAGCGGAGCCGCCCGAGGA
>JAIIWC010000109.1 GCA_022745215.1 Collinsella sp.
GCCTTCTCCAGCGCCTCGCGCACGAGCTTGTAGTTCTCGGGTTTGCGATACTGGATGAGCGCGCGCTGCATGGCCTTTTCGCGCGGGTCGCGTGCCACGTAGATCGGCTGCATGGTGCGTGGGTCCACGCCGGTGTAGTACATGCAGGTCGACATGGTGGACGGCGTGGGGTAGAAGTCCTGCACCTGCTCGGGCATGTAGCCCATGTCGCGCACGGCCTCGGCAAGGTCCACGGCTTCCTTCATCGTCGAGCCGGGATGGCTCGAGATCAGATACGGCACCACGTACTGCTTGAGGCCGTACTCGCGGTTCAAGCGCTCAAATTTGCGGCAGAAGGCGTCGTAGACGGCGCGGCTCGGCTTGCCCATCACAGACAGGACCGCGTCGCTCACGTGCTCGGGCGCCACGCGCAGCTGGCCCGAGACGTGATGCTCCAGCAGCTCGCGCAAAAACTCGTCCGAGGCATCGGCCATGGTGTAGTCAAAGCGGATGCCGCTGCGCACGAAGACCTTCTTGACGCCCGGCAGCTGGCGCAGGTCGCGCAACAGCTGCGTGTAGCCGCTCTCATCCACCACCATGTTCTTGCACACGCTCGGCCACAGGCAGCGCTTGTTTTTGCACACGCCGTGCTTGAGCTGCTTGTCGCAGGCCGGGCGGCTGAAGTTGGCCGTCGGTCCGCCCACGTCGTTGATGTAGCCCTTAAACTCCGGGTCGTGCGTGAGCTGCTCGGCCTCGCGCATGATCGAGTCGTGGCTGCGCATCTGCAGCACGCGACCCTGGTGGAAGGTGAGCGCGCAAAACGAGCACTCGCCAAAGCATCCGCGGTTGGAGCTGATGGAAAACTTGATCTCGGAAAACGCCGGCACGCCGCCCGCGGCGTCGTAGTCGGGGTGCCAGTCGCGCGCGTAGGGGAGCTCGGCGACCTCGTCCATCTCGTCGGTGGTGAGCGTTGCCGATGGCGGGTTCTGCACCACGTAGACGTTGTTGGGATAGGGCTCCACCAAGCGATGGCCGGTGATGGGGTCCATGTTTTGCTGCTGCACGTTAAAGCTGCGTGCGTAGTTGAGCTTGTCGGACGAAAGGTCGTCCCAACTGGGCAGCAGGTCGTAGTCGTAGACCTCGTTGAGCGAACCCGTGCGGTAGACGGTGCCGTTGATGTAGGTGATCTGGTCGACGGGCAGCCCGGCGTCGAGCGCGTCGGCGATCTCGACGATCGCGTGCTCGCCCATGCCGTAGATGAGGATATCGGCGCCCGAATCGAGCAACACCGAGCGCTTGAGTTTGTCCTGCCAGTAGTCGTAGTGGGCCAGGCGGCGCAGGCTCGCCTCGATGCCGCCGATGATGATGGGGGCGTCTTTGAACGTCTGGCGGATGAGGTTGCCATAGACCGTGACGGCTCGATTGGGTCGGCGGCCTTCTTCTCCGCCGGGGGTATAGGCGTCGGTGTGACGACGGTGCTTGGTCACCGAATAATGGTTGACCATGGAGTCCATGTTGCCGGCGCTGACCAGAAAGCCCAGGCGCGGCTCGCCGAGCACGGTAATGCTGGCGGGGTCGGTCCAGTCGGGCTGGCAGATGATGCCCACCTTGTAGCCGTGTGCGTCGAGGACGCGGCTGATGATAGCCATGCCAAAGCTGGGATGATCCACGTAGGCGTCGCCGATGGAATGAATAAGAATAAATTTGATGATGCCGGAATCCATCTTCTTGTCGTTCTTGGACGCTGCCACAATCGCATCTTTCTCAAGCCCGGATACCTGCGTACCGATATGGAATTCTCCCAGTGCTTCTTTGAAGCGGTTTGTTTCCTCCGGTTTGATCATGCCGCGGTTTTCCGACAGCTTCATCGCTGCCAGAGCGCCGAGTGCCACGCATTCACCGTGCAGAAGTTCAAAGTTTTTCAGCTTCTCGATCGCGTGTCCCAGCGT
>JAIIWC010000051.1 GCA_022745215.1 Collinsella sp.
AGGAAGCCGCGCTTCATCTGTGCCTCCATCCGCACACCTCCTCTCGTCATATACTATGCTATACACACTATACGATGCAAGGTATTAGACGTCAACTCTCATCGCGAAGATTCTCCGGCCCCTGCGCGCTGCGAACGTGATGTCGCGGGGCGGTTGGCATTATGCATGAAACGTCAAGTAACGCTCTTTTGATCCACTTCCGCTCGGCCCCATATGCCTTGTACGACGCCCTCTTCGACCTCGGGTTCAAGAGGGCCGCTAGGCTGGACGTGCCGGACGGTAAGGTGCTGGACGCCATGGTGGACTTCTCCGATGCCATGCGGGTCATGGGTCTTCGCCGATGGAGGCCCACGCACGCGACAGGGCTCGCCCGTCACCGCTGGTCGCCGGACGGTCCCCACGCCCCGCTCGCCAACGCGCAGGCGACAGCAGCAGTCCAGCGCTGGCTGGAGACGACGGAATGCCTAGAAGATGCGTTTCCCATCGCTGCGGCAGAGCTTTTTGCAGGGGTGGCATTTTTTCCGAATGTCGAGGTCAGCTAGGCTTCGGTAGCCACCTTGGGAGCATCGCCAATAGACTCTTCCTTTATACGTTCGGCATAATCGTAGGCGATACCCACAAATTCCAGTCCCGAGCAACAGGAGTACAATTGCTGCTATTGTTGCCAGCTGTTGGGAGATGGAAGATGGACTGCGATGGCTACCCATGCGTTCCCATGCCGTTGATGTGCACTGCCTTTGCGCCGGGGCAGATTGACGCTGCGGTTGCAGGCATTTCCGACCCCGATTCACGCACCATCGCCACGGCAGAAGCGCTGTACTTTCGCGGACAGGCCACCCTCGCTGCCAAGACGGCGCGCCCCTATCTTGACGCCAACGATCCCGCGCTGCGCTATTCCGCATGCTTTATCTGCGGATATGTCAGTCTGTCGCTCAACCGTATCGCCGATGCCCGTCGGTGCCTTGCGGGCATCCTCGATACGCCAACTGACGAGGAATCGCCCGCCGTCCACGCCACGCATATCCTGTTCGCCTCGGCCGCGAGCGTCCTGCTGCACTTGCCTTCCCCGTATTCCGCCGAAGAGTTTTATCCGCTTGCGGCGCATCTCCCCGAAGGCCTGCGCCTGTTCGCCAGCTACGTGATGGCGCATGCCCTGTACCTGCGCGGCGAATATGGCCGCAGTCTGGGCATGGCGGAAAACGCCCTGATCATGAAACAGGGAAGCTATCCCATCTCGGAACTGTTCCTGCACCTGGCAGCTTCCATGGCCTGCATGAGTCTCAAAGACGTCGACGCCGCAAGGACGCACTTCGAAGCTGCTTGGAACATTGCGCGTCCCGACGGCCTTATCGAGCTCATCGGCGAGCACCACGGCCTTTTACAGGGGCTCATCGAGGCGTGCCTAAAAACGCAATACCCCGACGATTTCGCTCGCATCATCGAGATCACGTATCGATTCAGCTACGGTTGGCGGCGCATCCACAACCCCGATTCGGGCGAGGACGTGGCAGACGATCTAACGACCACGGAGTTCACCATGGCCATGCTCGCCTGTCGTGGGTGGACCAACGCCGAAATCGCACGCCATATGGGAGTATCGCCGGGTACCGTTAAAAATCGGCTGTCCAACGTATACGCAAAGCTTGGCATCGGCACACGCGCCGAGCTGGTTACCCACATGTTGCGCTAGCGGTCAGACTTCCCGGCGTATCGAAAGCGCTCCGGGGCCTGGCGCTTTCGCGCGCTCAAATTGGACATTTTGACCCTTGAACGGCACTACCGCCACGGGGCACCTTCTCGCAAAATTGGATTATTTCCACCGATACCTGCGGGATGGGAGCCCAAAATGCTTGATCGCCGTTCGTTACTTATCGCCGGAGCATCCTCGCTAGCAGGCATCATGCTGCCTCGCGTGCCGGGCAGCGCAAACGCCTTCATATTGCCGTTCGCGCCCACCGAAGCCTATGCCGACGAAAAAGACCCCTTCAGGGTGCTCGTTCTCTCGCGCACCATGTTTGGCGTGGTCGTGGTCGACGTCGCCAACAAGAATACGCCTATCGCAGGTGCCAAGGTCACGCTCACGTCGCGCTACGCCGCAGGCAAGCAGCTCGCCGCCACGACCGATGAAGAAGGCACGGCCATCTTTGAGGTCGCCCCTCTTTCGGAAGGTTACGTAGACGAGGCAACGCTCCTCGACGCATGCGACTTTAACGGCGGCATCTCCATTAGCATGGCGGGCTACCGCGATGTCGAGATTCCCCTTGCGCGTATCCAGGGCGGCACCGCCATAACCGCGCCCACGCGTCCGCTTTCCGACGGCGAGCCGTACTTCCGCCAGCTCACGTTCGACGAATGGGACATCCAGTACGCTGAAGCCACGTTCATGGCATTGCCGAAGGACGACACGGCAAACGAGCAGCCCGATACGCACGCATTTACCGTGCAGGCACATCTGCCACAGGGCGGACAGGCAACGCTGCGCATCAACAAAGTGACGCCTGCCGCAGGCAGCTCACCCGAAACCGTCACGCAGATCGGCCAGATCAAGGCCAGCGCATCGGGCGCGGATAATCTGGCGACGTTCACACTCGAAGACAAGTTCCTCGATGCAGCGTCGGGCCTTCTGGAAGAAGGATGCAAGTTGCGCTTTGTCCTCGACTACCAGGGCAAGACCTACACACTCTCCTCCCCCATGGCCGTTGTCACTGCGCCGGCCGCAAAGGCAGAATCGGGCTCGACCACTATCGTCCCCACTACCATGGACCAAGAGATCACTCCGTTTGATTTCCCCGCGGCGTTTCCCGGCATCGGCGGCAATAAGTTCACGTGCTGGATGCCCACATTTCCGATCCTCTTCGATTTCTCGTTTGCCGGGTACGTGCTGTTTGGCGGAGGATACAAACCAGCCAGCTATATGAACGATTCGGGCAATCCGGATCCGGAGTACTGGAAGAAGTCACCGCGTGAGTCGGGCGCCAAGCAGGCAAACCGCTACCTCGACGAAATGGAGGGGAAGTGGAATCAGTACAAGAGTATGAGTGCCGGTTCGGGCACCGATCCAAGAAACACCAAGCTCCTTCGCCACCATTGCACGCCGCTGTTCACGATGGATATCGCCACACAGCTGTACGGCTCGCTCGCCTACGATTGGGTGGGCAAAACCTGGGGTAACAACAACGACCCCGCATACGGCAATATTAAGGCCCTCTTCCAGGTAAGAACCGACCTCAATTGGACCGAGCAGTTTACCCTAGGACCGGTGCCATTTTTCCTAAACGTCAACCCTTGGGTGCTGGCAAAACTGGCGCTCGCTGTGGGTGCCCACACGCACGGCAGCGGCGCGGCGTTTTTTAAAAACATTTCGCTCGACTATTCAAACACGTCGGGCTCGTTCACCATCCAGATCGGGCTTGCCGTCACCTTTGGCGCCGGCGTTGCAGGCGTCGCTTCGTCTGCCGTGCGCGGCGCCGCATCCCTCACGCTGTTCATTGGGTACGAGAAGGCAGATGGACACCAGCTTCCGCGACTGCGCGTGGGTGCGGACGTCGATGTCGATGTGATACTCCAGTTCGTAATGTTCAAGTGGACCACCAAGGCTTGGTCGGGGTCGTGGCCCACACTCATCGATTCGTGGAATATGTCGGTGAACAATGGCGACCAGTATGTGCTCCAGCGCTCTGAGCTCGCATTGGGTGGAGATACGCCCTACACGCTGGATGCCCGCTTCGGCACGCCCGGCAACATCGAGGCGGGCGGCGTGCCGCAATTTATCGCATCGGCCACCATCGTCACCAACGCCGAGCTGCTCGCACGCGCCGAGGTTAAGGCCACTGCCGCAAACGTCGCGCCTACCGTACGCGATTGGGACCGGGCAGTCACGCGCATTGAGCTCGAGGCGGATGCAGAAAGCGACGACACGGGACAGATCGAGCATTTCGTCCATGCACTGATAGAGGACGACGACAACGCCGCGCCGATGTATAAGTACGCCTATATCGGGCAGCCGACGAACGCCGTTGCGGACCCCAACGCCAATTCTACCGGCGTGTCGGAGGACGAGCGTGGCGGCATCAAACCCTCGAGCGACAACGTGCTGTTTTCCGGCGTGCTCAGCGAAGCCCACATGAGGCTAACGATGATCGCCGGCGTGGAGTGCCTATTCCGTATCGCCTCGGTGCGCTACGGCGACAATGGTCGCTCGCGCCTGGTGGTGCACACAAAGGCAAACGGCACGTGGTCCGCTCCCACGCCCGTGGACTTTCCCCTTGGGTTTGGCGAGAACGACGTGGAGCGCGACGGCATATACGATTACGACTTCGACGTAGTGGAATATACGGACGGAAGAGGAAACCAAGACGCCTACGTGTTGCTGGTCTCGGGCGAGCGCCGCGACGGCGACAACACCCCTTTCGATGCGGCAAGCACATCCGGCATACTGTCCGTTGTGCGCCTGCGCATAAGCAACGACGGAGTTCATGTGGTGTCGCATACGTCATGGCGCAGCATCTCGCACGGCCGCCTGCAAGAGGATGGCTACCATTGCCTGCAGTGCCCGCGTATCACGGTGGGCAAGACGCTGGTCGACGGGCGCCTGTCGGGTGCCTACCTCCACCGCCGCGGAGCCACCGCAGAGAAGGCGCTCGGCAGCGAGGCTGAGGTTGCGCTGGAGTGCTTTACCCTGTGGTCGGACGTTTCGGGCGACAGCCTGACGTTCCGCCAAGTTCTCCGCTTTCCGCAAGCACCGTCGAGTATCGAGCTGGGCGAACCCGAGAATATCAACGGCAAAATGGTGGTGCCCGTTGCGTACGAGACCGCAGACGGTTGCGGCTGCGCATCGTACGCCGTGATCGGCCAGTCCATTGCGGGCTGGGGCGTTATGCCACCAGACGCCACGGTACCCCATGCGGTGCCGTGGCCACAACATTCGGGCTTTTTGGCCACCGTCAACGAGCAGCTGCAGCATATTACTTGGACGCGAGGCGCATCGGCATTTGCAACGCAGCCCGTGGGTGCCGCAGGCTGTGGCCCGGCATCGTTTAGCGTAAGCAACAACGGCAGGTGTGTGCTCTATGTAGAGAACACCGATGGCAAGGTGGGACAAACCTACGACGAAGAAGGCAACCCGGTAGCAGTGATGGGCAAGCACTTCCGCATCTTCGCCAGCACCTTGGCAGGCGATCTGTTCACGGAGCCGTTCGTGATGTGCGAGCTGGACCATCCCATCGATCAGATAGCGACATTTTTGACGTCGGGAGGCATGCTCTCCGCGCTCGCCACGCACATTGTGAGCGCGGAGAAGAGCGAGGCAGAGCTGCACGGCATCGAAGTGCCTCTGGTGGCGTGTGCCACTCCGACGGGCGCGGTCGCTACCTCAGGCGCGGTGGTGCCCGGAGCAGCAGGCGAATCCTTCATGGTCACGGTGCGAAACGACGGCAACACTTTGCTGACCGCCGGCACAATCGATCTGTACCGAGAGGGCTCCAGCCAGCCGTTCTCCAGCGCATCCATCGGATTCGGAGCGAACGCACGCATGGCTTCGATCTACGATCCAGAGCTTGCCGAAGATGCTTCGGCCAACGATATGGCACACGTGAAATACGCGCTCGAGACGCTGGGCGCATGTTTTGCAACGCACCCACTGGTAGCCGACAACGGCAACGCCGTGCTGGCACCGGGTTGCACGGCACAGTTCCGCATGAGCTTCGCCATCCCCGAGAGTTGGAGCGACGAAGTGGGCAAACGCGTAACGCTGTATGCGAAGGCGCGTGACCTGGTGGCGCTCGATCCCGTAACGCTCGAGGAAATCCGACCCGGCGCAAACTCGGCACTGGGTGCCGTACTGCACGAGCTTCACGTGTCCGATGCAGCATGCGAACGCTCGGAAGTGCAGGTCGGCGTATGCGACAGCGCGGATACGACAGGACTTCACGACGCCCCGATGACGGCGGACGGCGATGGTAGCTCGAGTGGCGGCGGCACTGACGAGGGCGGTGGCTCCGGAGGAAGCAGCTCCGGCAGTGGCAAGGACCACGGCAATAACAAGCGCTCCGGAAAAGCGGGCGCGCTTGCGGGCACGGGCGACAGCAACGTCCCCCTAACCGCAGCCGCAGCAGCACTCGCCGCAGCTGGTGCCGGCCTCGTCGCCTACAGCGCCCGTCGCACGGCGCTCGAAAAAGACACCGCCGATGAGGTCAATTCGGATAAGCCTCGCTAGCTCCTAGTTACATGTCATTATGGAAATCATGTTCGTCATTGCGCGCACGATGCCCCCACTGCACCCGAAACCGCGCGAGGCACTGGCCCTGCTCATCGAGCACCAAAAAGGGCTGGCCCCGATAACTCGGAGCCAGCCCTGAGTCGCCTGACGTAAGAATCGCGGCGCTACTTGAGCTTTAGCGCCTCCATCATGGGCACAGCGGCATCCCAGTCGATCTTCCAGCCGATCGACACGCGGACGGTTTCACCCGTTGCGGGAGCCGTCGCAAACAGCGTATGACCGTTGTCGGGACCGGTAAAGCGCAGCCACGTTATGCCGTTGTACTCGACCTGGTCGGTTGTTGTCTCCTTGCCTTCGTAGACCTGCTCTAGGCTTGCAACCTCTTCCTCCGGCGAGCGCGGGAAGATGCTGATGTTCAGGCGTCCTCCAGTCTCGTCGTGGAAGAAGTTTGCCTTTTCGCGCTCTTCGTCGGACGAATCCAGCGTGTACCCATCGGCGGCCTCGATGCTGTACGATGCGCAGTCGATGCCCGTTAAATCTGCCTTCTCGCCAGAATCGGCCACGCCGCCGGCCGCCTTGAACTCCTTGGTCTCGCAGTCCGTGGTGTCAAAGTGCATGGCCTCATGATTCTTGGCGGGGGCGTAAGCGTCTACGAACTCGACAGTGATGGGCCCGTAGTACGCCGTCTTGGGCGCCCAGAAATACACGTACTCAACGGTCTCGCCCGGACCGATATCTGGCCTCTCGGAAAGGTCAATTCCCTTGTGCAGATCATCGGGAGCCTCGCTTGCAACGTAGTCGAGCACGGCCACCTTGCCGGAAGTAAACAACGGGTCGCCTGCCTCAAGATCGCCCTGGGCAGCATGCACGTTAAAGGAACTGAACGTCCTGTTCTTTGTGTTGTTGTTGGTAATCTTGATGTGCAGGTAAAAGCCGTCCTGCTTCTTGGCATCACCGCGATAGAACGTACCGTGAGCCACCGACTCATAGGTAATGCCTGCCACCTCGACCGTCTGCGACTCATAGGCCTTGGCCTTCTTGGACTTCTCCTGCACAGGTGCGCTCCCGCCCGAGCCACTCGGCGCATTACCGCCGCAGCCTGCCACCGTACACGCCAGCACGGCCGAAAGCGTCACGGTGGGAATTCCTAACAGCAGCTTCTTCGTCATGGGCTTCATCATCCTCACCGCTCCTTTCGGCTTGTAGCTCATCCGTTGCCCGAGGCCTTCGCCGTCCCCGTGGCATCGGCTTCCACTATGAGCGTATGACGAAACACGGCGCGGGCGAAGTGACCCACGGCCCAAATAACGACCCGCCAGCGTTCCTTATGGGCCAAAGGGACTCGCACACGCACGCCCGTGGCCCATAAAACGAGACGCTTGTCCCAATGTTCGATTCGGAACAACAATCCGCACGACACGTTTTACCCGTTAATCCGAACGATTGTTCGATGGATTTCGTGTTGGTTGGAATCGCCTATGGGCCGGGCTATGCTACCTTGACTATCTATATGACTTAAACGCAGCAAAGGAGCATCGAGAGAGCGAGCATGGCAAAAAACACCGCAAACTATGGTAACGACAGTATTCGTCAGCTCAAGGACGAGGAGCGCGTACGCCTGCGCCCCGCCGTCATCTTTGGCTCGGACGGGCTCGACGGCTGCGCGCATGCCGCCTTCGAGATCCTGTCCAACGCCGTTGACGAGGCGCGCCAGGGCTACGGCAAGCTCATCACCCTTACCGCCTTTCGCGATGGCTCCATTCAGGTAGAGGACAACGGCCGTGGCTGCCCGCTCGACTGGAACCCTTCCGAGAAGCGCTTTAACTGGGAGCTCGTCTTCTGCGAGCTCTACGCCGGCGGCAAGTACAACAACAACCAGGGCGGCGACTACGACTTCTCGCTCGGCACCAACGGCTTGGGCTCGTGCGCGACCCAGTACGCATCCGAGTACATGGACGTCACGGTTTGGCGCGATGGCAACAAGTACTCCCTGCACTTTAAGAAGGGTAAGGTCGTCGGCGCCAAAAAGAAGGCACTCGAGATTGAGCCCAGCGACGAGGACCGCACCGGCACCACCATCAAGTGGCGCCCCGACCTTGAGGTCTTTACCTCGATTAGCATCCCTCACGACTGGTATCGCGAGACCATGCGCCGTCAGGCCGTGGTCAACGCCAACGTGACCTTCCGCCTGCGCATTGAGGGCGACGATGGCGAGTTTTCCGAAGAGGACTTCTGCTACCCCAAGGGCATCGAGGACTACGTGCTCGAGAAGGTCGGTACCGACTACCTTACCGAGCCCTTCTTTATCGAGGCCGACCGCCGCGGTCGCGACCGCGAGGACCTGCCCGACTACAACGTCAAGATTACCGCGTGCATGTGCTTCTCGCGCACCTTCATGATGCAGGAGTACTACCACAACTCGTCATGGCTCGAGAACGGCGGTTCGCCCGAGAAGGCGGCCCGCAGTGCTCTGACTAGCGCCATCGACGCCTACATCAAGCAACAGGGCAAGTACAACAAAAACGAGAGCGGCATCAAATGGCAGGACGTCCAGGACTGCCTGGTGCTGGTGACCAACTGTTTCTCCACCCAGACGTCCTACGAAAACCAGACTAAGAAGGCCATCAACAACCGCTTTATCCAGCAGGCCATGACTGCCTTCTTTAAGGAGCGCCTCTCGACCTACTTGATCGAGAACAAAGACGCTGCCAACAAGATCATGGAGCAGGTGCTCATCAACAAGCGTTCGCGCGAGAACGCCGAGAAGACGCGCCAGAGCATCAAAACCAACCTGCAGCAAAAGACCGATATGGCCAACCGCGTGCAAAAGTTCATCGATTGCCGCTCCAAGGACAAGGACCGTCGCGAGATCTACATCGTAGAGGGCGACTCGGCAGCAGGCGCCATCCGCACCTCGCGCGATGCCGAGTTCCAGGGTGTTATGCCCGTCCGAGGCAAGATCCTCAACTGCCTGAAAGAGGACTACCCGCGCATCTTTAAGTCCGACATCATCATGGACCTCATGCGCGTGCTGGGCTGCGGCGTCGAAATCAAGGACAAGCGCATCAAGAACCTTGGCGCCTTCGACCTAGACAACCTCAACTGGAACAAGGTCATCATCTGTACGGACGCCGACGTCGACGGTTACCACATCCGCACGCTCGTACTCACCATGCTCTATCGACTGGTGCCCACGCTTATCGACGAGGGCTACGTCTATATCGCCGAGTCGCCACTCTACGAGATCAACTGCAAAGAGAAGACCTACTTTGCCTACACCGAGCTCGAGAAAAACGGCATCCTTAAAGAGATCGGCGACCAGAAGTGCTCGATCAACCGCTCCAAGGGTCTTGGTGAGAACGACCCGGACATGATGTGGCTCACCACTATGAACCCCGAGACGCGTCGCCTGATCAAGGTGGAGCCCGAGGACGTCACCAAGATGGAGACCATGTTTAACCTGTTGCTGGGCAACGACGAAGCGGGCCGCAAGCGCCATATCTCCGAGCACGGCAAGGAATACCTGGACCAGCTGGACCTGCAATAGCAGCAAATCGATAACGACGGCCCATAAGAAGTTCAAGAGGAAATCGTGGCAAAGAAGAAGACGAAGAACCAGCCAAAGAAAAAGCAGGTCAACGCCGAGAACGTCATCGGCCTGCACTCCGAGGTCACCGACCAGCCGATCACGCAGACGCTCGAGGTCAACTACATGCCCTACGCCATGAGCGTCAACGTCTCGCGTGCATTCCCCGAGATTGACGGCTTTAAGCCCTCGCACCGCAAGCTGCTCTACACCATGTACAAGATGGGTCTGCTCAAGGGCGAGCGCCAAAAAAGCGCCAACATCGTGGGCCAGACCATGAAGCTCAACCCGCACGGCGATGCCGCGATCTACGAGACGATGGTGCGCCTGGCCACCGGCAACGAGGCGCTGCTCGCCCCCTTCGTGGAGTCGAAGGGCAACTTTGGCAAATACTATTCGGGCGACCTGAGCTACGCCGCCTCGCGTTATACCGAGGCCAAGCTCGCCCCCATCAGCGCCGAGATCTTCAAGGACATCGACAAGGACCCGGTCGACTTCGTCGACAGCTACGACGGCGCCATGAAGGAGCCGCGCCTGCTGCCCACCACGTTCCCCAACATCCTCGTCTCGGCCAACAAAGGCATCGGCGTCGCCATGGCATCCGATATCTGCGGTTTCAACCTCAACGAGGTCTGTACCGCCACAATGCATTACCTGCAGGATCCCGACTGCGATCTGCTCGAGTACATGCCCATGCCCGACTTCTCGACCGGCGGCGAAATTATCTACCGCCGCGAGGAGATGGAAAAGATTATCGAGACCGGCCTCGGCAGCTTCCAGATCCGCTCCCGCTGGCGCTGGATTCCCGAAGAGCGCATCATCGAGGTTTACGAGATCCCCTACACCACCAAGACCGATGTCATTATCGAGCGCATCGTCAAGCTCTCCAAAGAGGGCAAGGTCAAGGAGATCGCAGACATTCGCGACGAGACCGACCTTTCGGGTCTGCGCATCGCTATCGACCTTAAGCGCGGCGTCGACCCCGACAAGCTCATGGCGAAGCTCTATCGCTCGACCACGCTGCAGGATTCGTTCTCGTGCAACTTTAACGTGCTGGTCGACGGCTATCCCCGCGTTATGGGCGTACGCCAGATCCTGCACGAGTGGGTCAAGTGGCGTATTGAGTCCACGCGCCGCCGCATTAACTTTGACCTGGGCAAAAAGTCCGAGCGCCTGCACCTGCTGCACGGCCTTGAGGCAATTCTGCTCGACATCGACAAGGCGATTGCCATCATCCGCGGCACCAAGCTCGAGGCCGAGGTCGTGCCCAACCTTATGAAGGGTTTCGACATCGACGAGACCCAGGCAGAGTTTGTTGCCGAGCTCAAGCTCCGCAACATCAACGAGGAGTACATCCTCAACCGCACCAAGGACATTGCCAAGCTCGAGGGCGAGATTGCCGAGCTCGAGGAGATCCTCTCGAGCGAGGAAAACATCAAGAAGGTCATCAGCGACGAGCTGGCCGCGGTCAACAAGAAGTACGTGATGCCGCGCCGCACGGGCAGGATTGAGCCCCATGAGGTCATCGAGGTGAGCCTGGATCCCGAGGTCGAGGAGTACCCGGTCACCATCATGCTCTCGCGCGATGGCTACCTTAAGAAGATGACAGACCGCGTGCTCAAGAAGGCGACCACGCTCAAGTACAAGGACGGCGACAAACCCTTTATCGAGTTCCCGTCCTCCAACACCCACGAGCTGTTGGTCTTTACCAACAAGAGCCAGGTGTACAAGTGCAAGGTTGCAGCGTTTGAGGACACCAAGTCGGCCCAGCTGGGCTCGTACCTGCCGACCGATCTTGAGATGGAACCCGACGAGAGCGTCATCTGGGTCATCGACCCCGAGGATTACAAGGCCGACGTGCTGTTCGTCTTTGAGAACGGCCGCGTGGTGCGCGTCGCGCTTTCTGGATACGTCACCAAGACCAACCGCAAGCGCCTCAAGAACGCCATCTACGGTGGCAGCAAGCTGTTGTATGCCCAGGTGCTCAAGGAAGATCGCGACATCGCGCTGGTCTCGAGCGACTATCGTTTGATGAACTTCAACACGTCACTGCTCAAGACCAAGACGACCACCAACACGCAGGGCGTCCAGGCTTTCACGGCCAAGAAGGGCCGCTCGGTCACCACCGTCGGCACGACCGAGGACATCCTCGGTGCCGGCGTCTCGGCCGAAAAGTTCACCGCGCAAAGCCTCCCCTCTGCCGGTGCCCTCATGAAAGAAAACGACATGCCGAGCCTGTTTGACTAGGACGACGGCAGCCAAACCGTCATGGTTTAACTAAGCAGCGGGGCCCGGAGCGCAGCAACATCGCGCTCCGGGCCCCATGCATTACAGCAGCATCATCCCTATAGACAAAATGCCGCATAAAGTGGAACAGACATAAGCCCATCATTCATTCCAAAGGGCTTAGTCGATAGCCTGATAAGGCGCACGCCCGGATGGGTCTTTTTAAGTGAGAACAGGCTTCGAGATCTTGTGTTCTCTCCCGCTTTGACTTCAATCGCAGACAAACATCCCTGCTTCTCTACTACAAAGTCGATTTCCGCACGATTATCTCGCGCCCAATAATGCAGCGGATAGCCCATGGCTGAAAGCTGTTGGGCAACGTAGTTTTCGGTAAGTGCACCCATGAATGTGCCACCGATGCCGGCAAGAATATCGGCGCGTTGAGCACCGGCCTTGGAGACGAGCAGTCCTGTATCCGCCTGATAGATTTTAAAAGCAGAAGGGTTAACGAAGGCCTCTAAAGGGCTTTCGATCTGCCCGACTAGGCTGCAGCGCGCCACCGTACCCGACAATACAAGCCAGTCGAGAGCATCTCCAAAGAGAGACGCATTGCCCCCCGCTCGCACTACCTTGTATTGAAACTTACGATTCTCTTTGGCAAGCTGCTGTGGAATGGAATCGAAGCACGCACGCGTCTTTGCGCTCAAGCGTTCATCAGCATATTTATTGGTGTCGGCGGAATATCCGTCGAGAATAATCCGATGCTTTTCGGCCACATCAATGATTGACTGATCATCGATATACGTTTGGACCGCCTCGGGCATTCCGCCAACAACAAGATACTGTCGATAGAGCCCAAGCGCCTTTTCATGAAGGCTTGGCGCAAGAGGACTCATTAACTCGAATGATGAGCGTATCTCGCCGACCAGCTGATCGTGCCCCATCGCCCAGAGAAACTCCTCGAAATCGAGTGGAGTCATCTCAATCAAGTCGGTCTTTCCAACGGGGAACGAATACGACTGATGGTTAATGGCAACCCCAAGAAGCGACCCAGCAGCCGCAACGTAATACTCGGGAGCATCTTCGCAAAAGTATTTTAGGGAAGTGAGCGCTTCCTCGCATGCCTGGATCTCGTCAATGAACAGTAAGGTTTTGCCAGGCACGATACGCTGTCCCGTACGAGCCTCGATCGCGCGTACGATCGAATGAGGGTCAAGACCGCCCGAAAAATCCGCTCGCGCCGACCGGTCGTTCTCAAGATTAACGTAGACAACCGATTCGAAAAGATCCTGGGCGTACGTTCTGAGCAGATAGGTCTTGCCGCACTGGCGCACGCCTTTGACCAGCAAAGGTTTTCTATCAGCTCTGTCTCGCCATTCCCTAAGGAGCTCGTCTGCCTTGCGACGCATACGCAACCTTCCCTCATGAACTTCTGTTTGACAATATTTTAACGCGGATTAATTTGTTTTCAGTTATTTTTCTGCGTTTAAAAATGTTCTATACGGCACTTGAGGGAATACACCCCTATCTCTTGGTAAGGATAGCAAGCATTTCCACCAACGCTGATTGCCATGCGTTCTTCTTGTCCTTAGGCGAGCTTGCGAGCGAGCTCTCGCACCTCTTTCAACTTGGGCGACGATGCCATGCTGTCGCGCTCGGTCATGCCGCCAATCGTGACAATGCCCTGGTCCTCCCACTTGCAGTACGCGCAGGTTGACTTGTACATAGCGATCGCCGCATCATAGACACCCTCGCTGTGGCTATCGAGCAAAAGGGCCGTCTTGGTGAACGGGAAACCCGTGGCACCGAAGGCGTACAGGCGGTCGATGGCGGCTTTCTCCTGCGCGGTGATATCGAACCAGTAGATGGGCGAAGCGAAGACAACCATGTCGGCGTCTATCAGCGACTCGATCACGTCGGCCATGTCGTCCTTCTGCACACAGATGCCCTCATGGGCAAAGCAGTACTGGCATCCCAAGCAGCCGGCGATCTTCTTGCTGGCAACGCGGACGACCTCAACCGCATTACCGCCCTCACGCGCGGTCTCGGCAAACACCTCGACCATGGTATCGGTATTGGCGCCCTTACGCGGGCTACCACTCAATACAACGATTTTCATAGGATTCCCTCTCCTTCATGCTGCAGGCGCGCGTCATATTTTTTTGTTTTAACCAAAACAGATGGAGTTATTCAATCGCCTCGTTTCAAGCACTCCCGCTCAGTGACTAATCCAGTCCGAGTGTTGTCGATGCGTGTCGCATCGTGCCGCCCAAAGACTGATTCGTGCACAATTTGGGCGAATCAGGCCCTTGATTCGCGATTTAGGGAATGACTCAATTGATTCGCAAAACCGACGCTCCTATAAGTTGTCAAGAGGCAGTTTGCGGGAGCGTTCTCTCCAATTCGCACAGGAGCTCGTAATACCTCCTCTCCAGTTTCGTCGA
>JAIIWC010000110.1 GCA_022745215.1 Collinsella sp.
TTCATCATGGCGTCGTCGACGACGGTCGCGAAGTTGTACGTGGGCGTGCCATCGGAGCGGAAGATGACAAAGTCGTCGAGCTCCTTGGCGTCGAAGGTCACCTCGCCGTGGACGGCGTCGTGGATGACTACGTCGCCGCGGTCCTCGGGCACCTTGATGCGCAGGACGTAGGACTCGCCGGCCTCGATGCGGCGGCGGGCCTCCTCGGGATCAAGATCGCGGCAACGGCGCTGATAGCCCTGGAAGGGGTCCTTGCGCTCCTGCGCGGCCTTGCGGTCGGCGTCGAGCTGCTCCTTGGTGCAGAAGCAGGGATAGGCCTTGCCCTCGTCCCAAAGCTTCTGGGCGGCCTGCTTGTACAGGTCCAGGCGCTCGGTCTGAGCGTAGGGACCAAAATCGCCGCCCACCTCGGGACCCTCATCCCAGTCCAGGCCCAGCCAACGCATGGCGCGCAGGATGACCTGCGTGTTCTCATCGGTGGAGCGGGTGGGGTCGGTGTCGTCGATGCGCAGGATGAACGTGCCGCCGTTAGCACGGGCGAAAGCCCAGTTATAGATAGCGGTGCGGGCGCCGCCGATGTGCAGCTTGCCCGTCGGTGAGGGTGCAAAGCGGACGCGAACGTCTGATGCCATGGAAATCTCCTCGATTGCAGGATGGATGTCTAACCGCACCAGTATAAAGCATCAAAGCAACCTCCGCACAAAGGGCACCGACCCACTCATTGGGGACAGACTTAAATGACCAGTCTTTGGGCAACCTGTCGGCACTTAGGTAAGGTTGGTCATTTAAGTCTGTCCCCGATGAGCAAGGTTGGTCATTTAAGTCTGTCCCCAATGACCATGTCCCCAATGAGTACCCAATGAGTAGGTGCGGAAAGGGTGTGAATGTTTGATTTACGCGCTATGATGTGCCCTTGCATAGAGAGCCCGGCGGAATGGTAACGGTCGCCGGGACACGTTATTGAAAGGACAATCATGTCAGAAGAACTTCGTTCCATCCCACCCCAACACGGGTCCTTTGTTTTTACGTCGGAGTCGGTGACCGAAGGTCATCCCGATAAGATCGCTGACCAGATCAGCGACGCCGTCCTCGACGCAATCCTCGCCAAAGAAATAGAGCTCCAGGAGCAGGGCTACATCGCCCCCAACGGCGTGCCTGCCAACGTGGAGAACGTCCGCTGCGCCTGCGAGACCCTCGTGACCACCGGCACCGTCATCGTCGCCGGCGAGATTCGCACCCAGGCCTACGTCGACGTGCAGGAAATCGCCCGCAGTGTTATCCGCCGCATTGGCTACAACCGTGCCAAGTTCGGTTTTGACTGCGACACCTGCGGCGTTATGAGCCTCATCCACGAGCAGTCGCCCGATATCGCCCAGGGCGTTGATGAGTCCTTCGAGACCCAGACCGGCGCTACCACCGACCCGATAGACCTGATCGGTGCCGGCGACCAGGGCATGATGTTCGGTTATGCCTCCAACGAGACCAAGACCCTCATGCCCATGCCGCACTACCTGGCAAGCCGCCTGGCCGAGCGCCTGGCAGCGGTGCGTCACGACGGCACCCTGCCCTACCTGCGTCCCGACGGCAAGACCCAGGTCACCGTGCGCTACGAGGAAGGCAAGCCCGTCGAGGTCACGACCATCGTCATCTCCACGCAGCACGCCGCCGAGATCGAGGACATGGGCAAGATCAAGGCCGACCTCATCGAGCACGTCATCACCCCGGTCATGGCCGCTGAGAACATGCCGTGGGACAACGCGGACATCTACGTGAACCCCACCGGTCGCTTTGTCGTGGGCGGCCCCATGGGCGACACGGGCCTCACCGGCCGTAAGATCATCGTCGACACCTACGGCGGTTACGGCCGTCACGGCGGCGGTGCCTTCAGCGGCAAGGACTGCACCAAGGTCGACCGCT
>JAIIWC010000052.1 GCA_022745215.1 Collinsella sp.
CCCCGCAAGCGACCCGTCCGAGACGGCGGCATTTCTCGCTGCAGCGACGCAGGGCAAATCGGCCGACAGCACCGTTATGTACAGCGCCCAGCAGTTGCCTGTTCCTGCGGCACGCAAGCCTCCGGTCACAAGGCTCGATGAGCCCGTTGCCCATCAGGTTGCCTACGATTCCTGGGCTGCAGCCGATCTGGATGAGACCTCTACCGGCATGCCGGCGCTCGACGTTCCAGTTAACCCGCTTTTTGCCGCCAACACGAGCGCCGCGGGCTATGAGGGCGGTGCGGCATATTCCGATTATTCCGATGGCTATGCTGACGCCGGTCGCATCGAGACCGAGGATTATGGCACCACATCGAGCGATTATCTCAACGATCCGTACGCTGCCACGCCTGCACCGGAATATGACCCGGAGGCCGCGTCCGCGCCGGCGTATACCAAAAGCACGGGCGAAGAGCGCTTCGCCGATTATTACGCCGAGGAAAAGGCGCTGCGTTTCTCGGAATTTCCGCAGGCAGTCAAGGTTGCCTTTATCGCCATTGTCATTGCCCTGCTCGGCGTCATTGCGTTTGAGGGATTCCGGCTGTTCTCCGGCCCCACCCAAGCGGAGTCGGAGACCCAGCAAAAAGAGGACGATGACGAGTATCTGGACATCAACACCCTCAAGGGCGACCCCAACGACGGGGACGATGAGTAGCGAGAGCTGAAGGCGGCCGCAGGATCCCGCATCCAGCACCGGCTTCTAAGTGCTGTTTTGTCATCCAGCTACACTTTTCCGGATAATTTGCCTATCGAATTTGACACTTTTCCGTACTTTTACACGGGAGATTTCGACACTTTTTCGGATTTAAGCCGAATAATCACTTGGGAAACCAACGCCGCCCGCGCGTCATTTCGCAAGCGGCGCTTGATTTCTGTCCGTACACGTTGATAGACTCCATCGTGCCCGCAAGGAGCGGGCGTGTTTTATCCAGAGTCGGGGTAGAGAGTTGGCTCCACGATCCCGACGCCAACCGGCCAAGAGGCACGGTGGCCCTGCCAACATCGATGAAAGGAGTCCGTATGGACAATTTCTCTGTGCGCAGCGAGCGTAACTTCCACAACCTGATCATCAAGCCAAAACGAATGCATCTTCTAGACGAGCCGAGCGGCTACACCTCGGCTTTGGTGAAGAGCGGCCTCTCCCACCAGATGCGCTTTACCATACAGAAGCTCGAGGAAGAGCTCTGTGCTGCTGGCAACCCACGTATTCTGCAGATCAAGCTGCTCGGAGACGACTCGCGCGAGCCGTCCAACTGGAAGCTCTTCGCCGACGGCGCATGCATCGCGAACGGTTCAGGAGAATTTGCCCGTGAATGCTTCTGCGAGGGAGCCGAGGTGTTCCTGGACCTGTGCCGCGACGCCGTCGACGCGGCCGAGCTGTGCCAGTGGAGCCAAAGGGAGTACGAGCTGCTGAGCGCTGCACGTGGGATCGCGGGGGTGTAGGAACAGAAGCCTCATGATGGTGGCCTCGGCTGAAATGACGTATCGCTCGATAAATGATCTCAACAACGTAGCCGATGCGCCGCATTTCGCCTCAAAGGCATTGAGCGATCGGGCGGCGTCCAGCATTTCTTTGATATCCCCCATTGATTGTTCCGAGAAAGTCTCTTCATGCCCTCATAATCGCCCTTACGAGAAACTTGGACGAGACGGGCATCCATACGCCGTCTCTAAACTAACGAGCCGTTCGCGGAAAGAACATCTGGCTAGCGTGGGCCAAAGATATACTGGTATCGTTGCAACAATTATGGAAGATCGGCATCGTCAATGACCTCCTTGAAATTCTCCAGGCGCTTCGCGCTTAGCCTGCTCGTCCCGCTGTCCGCCGCCGTAGCGCTAGCTTTGCCCTCAACCGCCCTCGCCGCGTCGGACCCGAACCCGCCCAGCATCTCCAACGTGACGTTATCCGCGACGACAGTCACGGCCGGCTCCACGCTGCATGTCGGCTACGATGTGGACGACCCCGATGGGGTGCGGTCAGTCACGCCGATAGTCGAGGTCGTCGTCGATAGCGATGACGGGGACCAGGGCAACAGCTCCCGCCTCGCCTTCCGGTCGACCGGCGACACGACCGCGGGCTTCGATATCCCCACCTCCCCGAGCGACCGGCCCTACAGGTACCGGATCATCGGCCTCGGTGTGACCGATAGCCTTGGATGGGTTACCGATGTCTACGACGCGGCGTATGCCGAGGAGAAGGGACTCAACTCTCCGACCTTCGCCACCAGCCCCCTCGTCTATGAGGTGACCGAGGGGCCCGCGGACCAGAACCCGCCGACCGTGTCCTCCGTGTCGCTCTCGAGCAGGGAGGTCGCGACCGGTGCCGACTTCCACATCTCTTGGTCCGTCGCGGACCCGGACGGTGTTCGCTCCGTTTCCCCCATACTGCAGCGGGGCTGGGAGGATAAGGACGACGGCTGCTCCGTTTCGTCGGCCTATTATCACGGAGGCTCGTCTATCGACGGGTTCGACCTCACATTCGACAGCAATAGGATCGGAAGGCACAGGCTGATCGGCCTTTCGGTCACCGATGACCTAGGGTTCGAGACCGATGTGTACGAGAGTTCCTACGCCAGGGCCAACGGCATCTCGGGCGCGACTTTCTCGGTTGCCGACCCGAGCGAGCTGTGCTTCGAGGTGACCGGCAGCGCGATCGACCGGAACCCGCCCACGGTCTCGAACGTTTCCATCTCCGCGAAGAGAGTCCCTGTCGGCGGGCTCCTCCGCATCTATTGCAATGTAGGCGACGCGGACGGCGTGAAGTCTGTCTCCCCGATTCTCGGCGACCCCGGCTATGTCGAGGACCCGAACTCTGTAAAGGCCCGTAAAACGTTGAGCTGCAGCTACGATGCGGCAAGAGGCTATATCGAAATCGAGTTCCCCACGTCGCTCTCGATGGGCTCGTTTGAAATCCATGCCCTCGCGGTCCTCGACAAGGCGGGTCATGAGACCTTCGCCTACAGCTCCGCCTACGCCGAGCGTAACGGCAAGACCGGCGTCCGGACCTTTGATGTCGACGACGCGGAGGACGTCACCTTCGACGTGACCGCCCCGCTGTATGCCGCCACCAAGGGCAACGGGCAGGCATATGCAAAGGGCAACGAGGACGGTCTGACCTTCCGCTTCAGCGGTCCTCTCGATGAGTTCACGCGTCTCCTCGTGGACGGAAATGAGGTCTCCGCTGAGAACTACACCGCAACCAAGGGCAGCACGATTATCGAGCTCAAGCCGGCCTATCTGGACACGCTTGCCGCCGGCGGACACACCGTCACGGCCGTCTGGAAGGACGAGACGGCGACCGATGCATCCTTCACCGTGGAGGGGAAGGCCCAAGGGGAGCAGGCGGGCGGCAAGACCGATGTAGATTCACCCGGCGACAACAAAAGTGATCCTGCCACTCCTGAAAAGGACGCCGACGAGGCGTCTACAAAAAGGTCGGGACACACGACAACCGATGAACCAAAGCTCGCCGTAACCGGCGACTCCGCTTGGATGGCCAGCATCGCATTAGCCATGGCGGCCACGGCCTGCTTCGCGGCAGCGAGAAGGCTTGAACCCAAGCAGCATAGGCACGAACAGTAGCTCAAAGCGAACTCAACTGGGAAGGGCAGATGGATAGCCGTCCTTCTCTTGCAATCAACCCAATCCGCTGAAATGCAATCAGTTAACGAGTTTTGCCAGACGCTCGGTCTCTACCCCGCTCTGGCAAGCCACCTAGCGATGAGATAATGCCCACGGCGATCAACGCAAACAAGGAGCACGCTATGGCAGACAACGAGATCAAACCCTCGACGGACGGCGGCCGAGAGGAACTCGTGGCAAAACAGCTCGCATCGACCAAAATCCACCTCGCGCTCACCCAGGAGCGGGCGGACATCTCCGGCGCCATCAAGCTGCCGCTCGAGCGAATTCCCCAGCTCGGCGTGGCGTTCGCCTCGCTCCCCTCGATGTTTCGCACCGTCACTAACACGGTGAGCGTACCCACGCTGCTCCAGGCGACTGACAAATTTGGCAACCCGCTCGATCCGTCGAAACTCAACTCGTTCAAGGACGGCAGCGGTCTCACAGGGGGCTACCGCGACGCAGTCAAGGGCTTTGGACAGGCGCGCTTCCACGTAGTCGAGGGCGACATCGCCACGAGCGTCACTCAAGTGCCTTACGACCCGACGTCGTTGTTCATGGCAGCCGCAATCGCGCAGATAAACCAAAAGCTCGACTCCATCCAGGAGTCCGTCGACGAGATGTTCGAGTACATGCGTCAGCGCGACAAGGCCAACATGCGTGGCAACCTCAAGACGCTCGCAGACATCCTCAACGGTTACGGCCTCAACTACGGCAACGCCACCTACATGGCAAACGCCCATATGAAGGTGCTCGACATCAAGCAGTCGTCCGCGCAGGACATGGAACTCTTCCGCTCACTGGCGCAGTCGGACCTGAAAAAGAAAGGGTTCATCGAGGTGCGAGACGGCTTGGGCAGACGCCTCGACAAGGTGCTCGACTACCTCAAAGACTGCCAGCTCGCCACCTACGTCCACGCGTTCTCGTTGTTCCTCGAACCTATGCTCGCCCAGAACTTCGAGCCCGCAAAGCTCGCGGACGCCACCGCGAAGATCGAGGCCGATTCGCTCGCCTACCGTAAACTCTACACCGAGTGTTACGACGCCCTCGAGGCGGGAACTGCCGACACCGTCGATGCGGCACTGCTGGGCGGCATCGCGTCCGCGGGCAAATTGCTCGGTCATGCCATCGCAAAGACCCCCGTTGGCGAACATTCGCTCATCGACGAGGCGCTCGAGGGTGCAGGAGAGAGCATCGGAAAGTTCAACGACAAGCAATCCGAGAAACTCCTCGAGAAGCTCCATCAGGCAAAGACGCCCGACGTCACGCCGTTCAAGCAGAGCGTAAAGGAGATCGACACCCTCTACAACCGCCCCGCGCAGATCGCCGTGGACGCCGAGAACGTCTACATCTTGCCTGCCAAGCAGCAGGAAGAGTAACGATACGCGACAGGCACGCGCCATACAGTCGACCCCAAGAGCGCCGCCCACTCTATTCAAATGGATGAAAAAGATTGAGGCCCGGTGACTTGAATCAGCGGTCATCCCGGGCCCATCAGAGCTCGTAGAGCTCTTGGTTGCTTTGGTCTTGCTCTTCACGGCGCTTATCGAACTTTCCGAGGCACTCAAGCAGCATTCGAAGCATAACAAGTCGCTGCCATTAAGGCACTGACCTCTTGACCAAGCAACGGCGCTGCCCAGCTCCACTCTACTTGGGCTGCCGTCGACCTTATTTTACCCGCGGACGCCAGGTCTAACAAATGGATTTTCGGTAATGGAAGCACGGCACACCCGCAAAACCACTACGCCCCAAGTGCCGCCATGGGGATCACCGCCACGCTGTCGTCGCGTGTGTAGGCAATGCCCCCCTTTCCAACCACGACCGCCAAAAACGCCGGCGCGGCATTCTGGGCGGCAGGATTGGAGAGCACTTTCCTCTCCAGCGCCTTGAGACTTCTCGCTCCATCGTCTGCTTTCGCATCACTCAGCTTGACCTCGATGGCTCCCCAGCGCCCGTCGTGCTCAACGATCAGATCGACCTCAAGGCCCTTCTCATCTCGGAAATAATGGACACTGTTGTCGGCACCGCCGTAGGTGGAAAGGAACACGCGCACGTCGCGCAGAACGAGGTTCTCAAAGAGCATCCCCAACGTTTGCATATCGCCAAGCAGCCGCTCAGGGGTAGCCCCCAGCAACGCCGCCGCAAGTGACGGGTCGCAGAAGTAGCGCTTGGGGCGCACGCGAACGCGGGCCTTCGAGCGCACATACTGGCTTGCTCTCTCGCACAAGCTCGTCCGAAAACCCAAGGTTTGCAGGTCACCGCTCCTGCAGCACCAGCGGGCGACGTCATCCTGCAAAATTACGCCATTCTCAATGCAGTTTTTACGCCGTTTTCATTGTAGGTTTTACGCTCGGCATCCTTGGCGCGGCGCTTGCTCAACCACCGGACCAGCGAATTGCCCGGATTCTGGGACGTGCTTTCCGCCAACGGGAAAGCGCGTCCCATTCCGAGCATCACATCAGAGCGCTTGGTTATCTCCGCTCGCACATCTCGGCAAACGAGATCAGCTTGACGTCTCCCCTGCTATCCGCGGCATCCCGACATCCCTGCGTAAAGCCGCTTTTTGAGAATAGTGCATAGCTTTTTCGTTGCCGTCTAAAGAGCTCGCTTCGGTGCACGAGCTTTTGCAGCACGTCTTCGCCCACCGGTTCATTGCGCCATTTGCACTCCGCAAACAGAGCAGTGCCCTCGCCATCGTCAACAATTAAGTCGATTTCTTCCTGCGTATGCGTGCGATTATCCGTCCCCCACCAGCGCCCGACGCTCGCCGGAACCACATCGAGCCGGCCTGCGCGCGCGAGTTCGTACACATATTGCCTGCATATAAGCTCAAAGACCGTACCCATGTAATCCGATACGTGCGACTCAATGCGTTTATACGCCATCTCGGCCATATCGTTTTGAATCAGCCCGATGTTCTGCGGAACAAACTTGTACCAGAACCTAAACATCTGATCGCTCAGCAGATACACGGCTCGCTTATTGCTCGTCTCGTTTAGGGGCAGCTCGCGCTCGACAATCCCAAGCGACGCCAGCTTATCCACATAGCTCTTTACATTGCTCGCAGGGATTCCCGTAGAGCTCGCAATCTCCGAGATCCTCGAGCGCCCCTGAGCAATTGCTTGCACGATCGCATCATATTGCTCAGGATTGCGGCACTCTTGCAATAGCAGGTTACTCGGCTCCTCAAAGAGATAGCCCGTAGGAGTAAGAAAAAGACGTTTGATGTTATCCTTGAGCGGTGCGGCAGGATCGACTTTCTCGATATATGCAGGAATGCCGCCCGTCATGCCATAGCAAACTGCAGCATCTTCGCGACTCATGCTCTGCCACAGGCCGAGGGTCGTCGTAAAATCGAGCGGCATGATCTTAAACTGGGCCGTACGCCTACCGTATAGCGGACTCTCGTAGCCCAACACCTGTTCCTCCATAAACGAAAGAGACGAGCCGCATAGGATCAGCATGAGCCTGGTCTCTTTGTACAAGTGGTCGATCTTGTCTTGCAGCAACGAGCTGATTTCGGGATTCGATTGGGCGAGATAGGGATACTCGTCAATCACGACAACCAAACGTTCCGTGCGAGCCATGGTGGCCAATGCATCGAACGCTTCGTCAAAACTACGAAACGACACGTCTGCGGCACCAACCGAGCCTGCAAGTATCGCCTGGCTAAAGCCGTGCAGGTTTGCTTCCGCATTGGTACGACGAGCTTGAAAGTAAATAGCCTTCTTGCCTTGGATGAACTCTGTGATAAGGCGCGTTTTACCCACACGACGGCGGCCGTAAATCACAGGCATTTCAAAGGAGCCCGTGTCATACAGTCGATTGAGCTCGGACATTTCCACTGTTCTTCCGATAAACATAGGGCCATCCTTCCTTTACGTTATAGCTAGCTATATTATACCTTCCTATAATATGTCTAGCTATAACGTAATTCGATAAGCGGAGCACGAAAAGGGGCGGTACACCCCCGCACGTGGACCGTTCCGGAAAATGTATCCCGTTCTGGAGCCAAAAACTGGGCCGTAGTTTCCGCCAAGCATCCCATCCGGAAAGCGTGTCCCGTTCTGAGCGACAATTCCGGGACACAGCTTCCGCATGCGGCCCGTTGGGAAAGTTCATCCCGCTCTGAGGGCTCGTTCCGGGATGCAATTTCCGTTTGAGGCCCGATCTGGAAACGGCATCCCACTCTGAGGCCGAAATCTGGGATGTAGCTTCCGCTTGAAGGGCGATCCGGAAAGCACGTCCCATTCCGAGTGGCAATTCCGGGTCACAGTTTCCGCAGATACAAGGCGACAGTCCGCCGCCCTTATCACATGCCTTCAAATATGCGATCCAGAAACACAAAACAGCAGATAGAATGCTCTTTTTCAAAAAGTACACGTCCCGAAACTTACCAAGACTTCATATCCAGCTACCGTTCACGGTCGCCGATCACCGCCCACCGATTCAAACAAGAAATATGTCGCCAAAAGCAGGTCATCTACCTGCATGGTTAGATTTTGGTCAGCTTTTGGTCAGCTGAGCGGCAAGTTCCAGCTGATACGTTTTTGCTACCCAAAAGGAGGCGGTAGCTCATGACCCATTGCAATAACCAGCTCATCGACCAACTGCTCACTCAAGCCGAACAAGAGGGGCGCTGTCTGATTCCCCCGAGCACGGCGATCCGAAAAGCGCTCCTTCGGCGCACCGGCGGCACGGTTGTCTCGCCCATGCCGGGGTTGTTTGCGCGAAAAACGCGCTGGGATGAACTCAACCGAGCGCAACGCCATTGCGAAATCCTCCGCGCCCTTGCGATCATCCACCCCGATTGGACGTTCTGCTCGTTTTCGGCCGCCTGTCTGCTGGGGCTCGAGGTCTCGTGGCGACACCTGAATGTCGTGCATGTCTGCAGCTCGACAAAGCTGTCGGCTCGCCCGGGCGCACATATTCAGCGGCACCAGATTGAGCCGGCCGGAGCAATACTCAGAGCCGGCATATCGGTAACGCCGCCCATCCAAACGGTTACAGATTGCCTCTTGCAGACCGGTTTTGCCGACGGTATGCCCATTGCCGATTCGGCGATCTCAAAGCTCGGCCTTGTGCGGGAACAGCTGATGGAGGCCGTCGAGCAACGAGCGACCGCCCGCAATGGTCGCACGATTCGCACCGCCCTCACGACACTTCGATATGCCGACGCCCGCGCCGAAAGCGGTGGGGAATCGGTCGCCCGAGCCGTCATGATCGAGACGGGCTTTGCGCCCGACTGGCTTCAATACGAGCTGACGGATCCCTTCGATTCGGCCAAGCCCATACGAACGGACTTTGCCTGGGAACGCCAGGTGCGGGAACTCACACTGGGCGAGCTCGACGGACTCATCAAATATACCGACCAGACCATGCTGGCCGGACGCACCACCGCCGAGGCGCTCGTTGCCGAACGACAGCGCGAGGCGCACTTGTCGCTCTACGGTCACCCTCTGCTGCGTTTTACCATGAACGAGGTCCGCTCGGCAGGAATGCTCGCGAAAAAGCTGCAGACGGCAGGCATCCGGCAGACCGCTCTGCCGGCATGGCTTAACGACGTGGAGCTGTAGGGGCCGCTGAACGGCGACTCGCCTCGTCGCATCTTGCCAATCTGGGACATGCTTTCCCAGCAGCCACGCTGGCGGAAAGCGCGTCCCAGTCTGGACGCTCAAAACGGGACGCACTTTCCGGATGGTAGGCCTAACGGAAAGCGTGTCCCAGAATGAACGCTCAAACTGGGATGCAGTTTCCAAGTGAACGACAACCGGAAAGTGTGTCCCATTCCAGGCGCGGATTCCGGGATGCACTTTCCGTTTGAAGCTCCAACCGGAAAGCGCATCCCATTCTGAGCGCCAATTCCGGGACGCAGTTTCCGCTCCAAGCAAAAGGCCCCGGCTCACGATGGAGCTGGGGCCAAAGGCGCAGCTTATACAGTTGATGGCAAGCGCAGACGGCAGTCAGCGATGGCCGTCCGCGCTCTACTCTACCCGCGGTGACGAGCGCGGCTGTACGGCGTATCCACCATGGGCAGATCCGGGCGCAGCTTGCCGTCAAACGCGCGGTAGGCATTCTGCACGGCGGGCGCCGTGGGGATCGTTGCGATCTCGCCGATGCCCTTGCCGCCGTATGCCACGGGCAGCAGCTCGTCCTTCTCCACGTAGATGGCGTGGATATCCGGAATCTCGGGCGCACGGAACAGCCCGAGCGTGCCGTACCTTGCCTGGGGTACGCAGTCCTTGAGCGGCCAGTCCTCGGTCAGCGCATAGCCCATACCCATGAGCACGCCGCCTTCGATCTGACCCTGGATGGAGATGGGGTTGACCACCTTGCCGGAATCATGTGCGGCATAGACCTCGCTCACGCGGCCGTCATCATCCAGAATGACCACATGTGTGGCAAAACCGTAGCAGATGTGGCTCTTGGGGTTGGGAACGTCGGCGCCCAGCTTGTCGGTCGGCTCCAGATACACGTAGCCAAACTCGCATCCCTCGAGTGCCTTGATGGTGGCCGCAGGGTCCTGAGGATGCATACCCTGGCCGGCGACGAGTTCCTGTGTGCGCAGCTGGTAGGCGCGACCGTCGTCGTACTCGATCTTGACGCCGTCGCCATGCGCGCTCACCGGAGCGGCGGGCGCAGGCTTGCCGGCCTCGATGCCAACCATGGCATCGCGCAGCAGGAAGGCGGCACCGCGCACGGCCTCGCCGGTCACGACCGTCTGGCGCGAGCCAGACGTGGTGCCGGAGTCGGGAGCGTTCTCGGTGGAGCACTCGCCATTGGCAATGCAGCCCAGCGGCAGACCGCATGCCTCGGCAACGTCCTGCAAAAAGACGGTGTTGCAGCCCTGGCCGATGTCGGACGTGGCGGCATAGACCACAGCCACACCGTTCTCGACGCGAATCTTGCAGCGGCCGGCATCGGGCAGGCCCACGCCCACGCCGGCGTTCTTCATGGCGCAGGCGATACCGGCGTGTCCGGGATGCGCGTAGTAGGCATCCTTGACCTCGAGCAGCGTCTCCTTCAGCGCCGTGGAGCAATCGGCAATCTGGCCGTTGGGCAAAACCTCGCCCGGCTCGATGGCGTTCCGGAAGCGAATCTCCCACGGATCCAGGCCGACCTTCTCGGCCAGCAGGTCGATCAGGCTCTCGAGCGCAAACTCGGACTGGCAGACGCCAAAGCCACGGTACGCACCGGCGGGCGGGTTGTTGGTGTAGTAGCCAAAGCCGCGAATGTCGGTGTTCTGGTACTTGTAGGGACCGACGGCATGCGTGCAGGCGCGCTCGAGCACCGGGCCGCACAGCGACGCGTAGGCACCGGTATCGAAGTTGATCTCGCAGTCCAGGCCGGTAAAGTTGCCCTCGGCGTCGCAGCCCAGTGTAAAGGTGCCGTCCATGGCATGGCGCTTGGGATGGAACGCGAGCGACTCGGCACGCGTGAGCTTGCACTTCACAGGACGCTGGAACTTATATGCGGCGAGCGCGGCCAAGTGCTGGATGGACACGTCCTCCTTACCGCCAAAGCCGCCGCCCACGAGCATGGTCTCGACGACCACACGCTCGGGCTCGTTATCCCAGCCAAACATATGGGCGCACTCTTTGCGCGTATCGTAGGCACCCTGGTCGGTCGACTGCACCTTGACGCCGTTCTTGTACGGAAATGCCACGGCGCACTCGGGCTCCAAGAAGGCATGCTCGGTAAAGGGCGTGGTAAAGCGCTGCGTCACGGTGAACGCGCTCTCTGCCAGCGCCTTGGCGGCGTCGCCGCGCGTCACGTGACGGCTCTGGCACACGTTGTCCTTGAGCTCCACCGTGTTGCCAAAGGCAAAGAAACTGTCGTGCAGGCGCGGAGCGTCGGCAGCCCTGGCCTCGACAATGTTGCGCACGGGCTCCAGCGGCTCGTAATCGATCTTTACGAGCTTCTTGGCCTTCTCGAGCGTCGCCTCGTCCTCGGCAACCACCAGCACAATGGCATCGCCCACGCAGCGGGTGATATCGCCCTGGGCGATCATGACGTCCCAGTCCTGGATAAGGTGGCCGACCTGGTTGACCGGCACGTCCTCGGCGCGCAGGATGCCCACCACGCCGGGCAGGGCCTCGGCCTTGGAGGTGTCGATGGAGAGCACGCGGGCGCGCGGATACTTGGAGCGCACGGCGCTGGCATAGGTCAGGTCCGGCTGGTCGAGCTCGTCGATGTCGTCGGGATACTTGCCCTCACCGAGCACCTTCTTACGCACGTCGATACGGAAGGCGCGCTTGCCCACGCCGTAGTCGTCGCCGCGCTCCAGGTCCTCATCGATCTGCTTTTCGCCGCGGAGCACCGCAGCGGCCAGCAAAATGCCCTCGATGATCTTCTTGTAGCCGGTGCAGCGGCACACGTTGCCGCGGATGGCGTACTTGATCTGCTCCTCGGTGGGCTCGGGGTCCTCGGCGATGAGCGCCGCACCCGCCATGACCATACCGGGGATGCAAAAGCCGCACTGCACGGCGCCCACGGCGCCAAAGGCGTACACAAAGGCCTCGCGCACGTCCTCGGGCAGGCCCTCGACGGTCACGATGTCGCGGCCGGCGGCAAGGGCGGTAGTCAGCACGCACGCCTTCACAGCCGCACCGTCCACATGGATGGTGCAGGTGCCGCAGGCGCCCTCGGAGCAGCCGTCCTTGGCAGAGTGAATGTGCAGGTCGTCGCGCAGGTAGCGCAGTAGCGGCTTGTTTTGGGTCGTCGTGTGCTGGACGCCGTTAACGGTAAAAGTGAATTCCTGTGCCATGGTGATTCCCTTCTACACGCCGGCGGCGATGCCGGTACGGTCGTGGATGGCGCCATGCGGGCAGACGACGGCGCACATGCCGCAGGACAGGCAATCCGCGCCATCGATATGGGCGCAGTTGTCCTCGATGCGGATAGCGCCGGCGGGGCACTTTTTAGCGCACATGCCGCAACCGATGCAGCTCGTGTCGCAGATCTTGCGGGCAATGGCGCCCTTATCGGTGTTGTTGCAGCGCACCAGAATGTTCTGATAGCCGGGAACGAAGGCAATCACGCGCTGCGGGCACGCCATGCCGCACAGGCCACAGCCCGTGCACTTTGAGCGATCCACGCGGGCGATGCCATCGACCAGCGCAATGGCGCCGTGGGGGCAGGCAGTGACGCAGGCGCCACAGCCAATGCAGCCTTCGCTGCAGCGGGCGTCGCCGCCTGCGGAAGCACAACCGCTTCCGCAGGCGACGTAGGCCACATTATGTTGAATAGCTTTGGCCATAAAAGACTCGCCTATTTCTTAAGAAGGTACGAATAGTTGTCGCGCACGGCCCTGATGGTCAGGCGGACGGCCTCGGGAAGGCCGGTGTTGACGGCATCGACCGAGACGGTGCGGACCGTGCCGGCGACGCGGACCTTAAAGTGATCCTCGTCCACGGCCAGGAAGCCCTCGTTCTCGGAGTTCTCCATGTCCTGCTCGCTCCAGAACAGGGTGAGCTTGTCCTTGTAAGGACGACCATCCTGGTAGGGGCAGAACACGGCGCAGTTGCCGCACTCGTTGCACATGCCGTCGACATGTACCACCTGATGCTTGGCCAGGCCCGGCACCTTAATTGCCACGTTGGCGCGGTTGGGGCACACGTCGCAGCAGACCTCGCACACCGAGCCGCAGCCCAGGCAGCGGGTCTTGGTGCAGTTGCGCTTGTCGCGGCACAGCGACCCCTTGCGCTCGTAGCAGGTGTCCTCGCGACCGGCCTGCTCGTTGCAGTCGGCGTACTTGTTAAAGTCCACGCCGGCGATGGCGCGGGCGACCTCGGCGGCGTCGGCGATAGCCTCGACCACGGTGGCCGGACCGCGACGGCAGTCACCGGCAGCCCAGACGCCCTCGACGCCGGTGGAGGTGGCGGCAAGGCGGCCGCGACGGTCGTGCTCGACGCCCGCGGCGTCGTACAGGCTGGCATCGATGCCCTCGCCCACGGCGCAGATCACCGTGGTGGCGGAAAGCTCGACGGTCTCGCCCGTGGCGACAGGGCTGCGACGGCCGCTTGCGTCCGGCTCGCCAAGCTCCATAACGTCGCAGGTCAGCACGGCGCCGTTGAGTGCCTTGGGCGCCAGCAGCTCGCAGAACTCAACGCCGTCGGCAAGAGCAAGATCGAGCTCTTCCTCGTCGGCGGGCATCTGCTTCTTGGTGCGGCGATACACCAAGCGCACGTTCTTCACGCCAGCCAGGCGCTTGGCCACGCGGGCCGCGTCCATGGCGGTATTGCCGGCGCCAATGACCACGACATCCTCGCCCAGCTCGAGTTTCTCGCCCTTCTTGGCGGCCTCGAGGAACTCCAGCACGTCGAGCTCGGCGCCCTCGCCCAGGCCCGCAGAGCCGGGCATCCAGGCACCGGTTGCCACGACCACGTCGGTGAAGCCCTGGGCCTTGAGCTCGTCAATGGACTCCACGCGGGCGTTGAGCTGCACCTTGGCACCAAAGGCCAGGCAAAGCTCGGCGTCGTGGGAGATATCGTCGCTCGCGATACGGAACTCGGGGATCACGTGACGGACCACGCCGCCGAGAGAGTCGCGGGCCTCGAAGATAGTGACGGGCACGCCGGCGCGCGTCAGGAAGAACGCCGTCGCCAGACCGGCCGGGCCGCCGCCGATAACGGCAACGTTGCGCTCGGCATCGTTGGCAATGGCC
>JAIIWC010000111.1 GCA_022745215.1 Collinsella sp.
CCGTGGACAGCAGCGCCGACGAAGGCACATGACCAGCCAACAGCTCGGAGAAGCACCACGAAAGCGCGCTATCGCCCGGGGTTCCCGCGGCATCCCACAGCTCGCTCACACTCGAGGAAAACAACGCCAAACCGAGCGGGATCATGATGATGCTCGCAAACCGCACGATGGCGTTAAGCGCGTTCATGATCTCGGAATTGACCTTTTTGACGTACTTGGCCTCGTTATTAATTTTGGCCACGTAGTTGTCGGCGCCGACATGGATCACGCGGGCGCGCAGCAGGCCCGAGTCGATAAAACTGCCGCTCATGAGCTCGGAACCGGGCTGTTTCTTAATAAGGTCGCTCTCGCCCGTCAGCAGGCTCTCGTTCACGAGCGCCTCGCCCGAAACCACCACGGCGTCAGCGGGAATCTGGTCGCCACGCCCCAGGCGGATGATGTCGTCGAGCACGATCTGATCCAGGTCGAGCTCAACCTCGGAGCCGTCGCGCACCGCGATGGCCTTCTTGGAGGTCAGCAGTGTGAGCTTATCGACCATCTTCTTGGAACGCATGGACTGAATGACGCCAATAGCGGTATTGAGGAACACCACGAACAGGAACGTCAGATTCTTAAACGAACCGGTCAAAATGACCAGGAACGCCAAGATCACGTTGATCAAATTGAACAGCGTGCAGAGGTTCTCGATGATGAGCTCGCGGACCGACTTGGTCTTGAGCTCCATGTTGCGGTTGATCTTACCGGCGGCGATGCGCTCCTCGACCTCGGCGGTCGAGAGTCCGCGCTCGATATCCGTTGCTGCCATACCACGTCCCATCACGTCGCGTCGGTATAAGAAAAACCGCCCGGACCATGCGAGGTTCGGACGGTCTTACGTTCGATGGTGCCCCATGTTGGATTCGAACCAACGGCCTTCTGCTCCGGAGGCAGACGCTCTAATCCCCTGAGCTAATAGGGCCAACGGTTGGCATTATACCCAAGTGCACCACGGGCTATCAAAATAAAAGAAAAAGCTTTGCAATTCCGGGGAAGACGTGGCGCAACGGCTCACTTTAGAAGGCAAAAGCGAATCAGATAGTATAAACTCTCATGCACCATATATACACGGCTCGCGATGCGGGCCGTTTTTGCAAGGGTTATCCATCGAGGTGAGAGGCACACCATGATTGCAATTTTAAAGCAGAGCGCCAGCGACGAGGCTGTCAGCCATATCGTCAGCTGGATTGAGAAAAAGGGTCTGAAGACCGATGTCTCGCGCGGCGAGAACGAGACGATCATCGGCCTGGTGGGCGATACGACCAAGATCGACCCGTTCCTGCTCGAGTCCATGGACGTCGTCGAGCGCGTGCAGCGCGTCTCCGAGCCGTTCAAGCGCGCCAACCGCAAGTTCCACCCCGAGGACTCCGTCATCGACTGCGGCCACGGCGTCAAGATCGGCGGCGACCAGTTCCAGGTCATCGCCGGCCCGTGCTCCGTCGAGGGCGAGAACCTCATCCGCATCGCCCGCCGCGTGAAGGCCGCCGGCGCCACGATGTTGCGCGGCGGCGCCTACAAGCCCCGCACCTCCCCGTACGCCTACCAGGGCATGGGCCCCGCCGGCCTGGACCTGCTGTGCGAGGCGTCTGCCGAGCTCGACATGCCGATCGTCACCGAGATCATGGACCCGCGCGACGTGCAGGTCTTCCTGGACAAGAAGATCGACGTCATGCAGATCGGCGCCCGCAACGCCCAGAACTTCCCTCTGCTCAAAGAGGTCGGCAAGACCAAGACTCCGATCTTGCTTAAGCGCGGCATGTCCGGCACGATCGATGAGCTGCTCATGGCCGCCGAGTACATCATGAGCGAGGGCAACGACA
>JAIIWC010000112.1 GCA_022745215.1 Collinsella sp.
AATGCAGCTGCCCCCATTCTATGACGTAACTGATTTCTCGCAAGAAGTCCTTGGCTATTGGTGTGAGAGAATATTCTACCCTTGGAGGAACTTCTTCAAATCTCTCTCTTGTAACAAGTCCTTCTTGCAGTAGATAATCAAGCGTTGACGCAAGTACTTTTTCAGAAACCTGGGGGATAGTTCGGAAAAGTTCGCTGAAACGGATGCTTTCCTTTTCGTATTCCTCTATACGGAGCATCACGACCAATGCCCACTTCTGACTCATCCATTCCAAGACAGGAGCGGCTTGGCAATAATCATAATTGAGTTTCTTCTTCATAATCTTCAATACTTACCTTTTGGTTAGGGGCATAAAGCCAATACGATGATTTCTTTTGTCGGCATCTCCTTACCTTTGCACCATCAATTTTGATGATACCATTATAATAACGTAAAAAAGAAAGGAAATAGTATGCAACCCACATTACATTTTGACGGTCCGGTGTGGCGACCTCCTTATGAAGCCACTTCACAACTCGTGCAGGTCACAGCTGGCTGTACTTGGCATCGCTGCAGGTTCTGCACGCTCTATGGCAAGCAGAAATTCCGAATGTCTCCGATGTCGGAAATAGAGGAAGACTTAAAAGTAGTCCATGCTTTCCAACCACGAGTTCACCGTATATTTCTTACTGGTGCCAATCCTTTTGTGCTCACCACGAACCGCTTGACTGACATTGCATTGCTCATCAGAAAATATGTAGGCGAAGGACACCCTACCATCGGTTGTTTCTCTCGAATCACGGATATTCGCAACAAGACGGTAAAGGAACTGCATCAGCTCCACCACTTAGGTTTCGATTATCTTACCATTGGCGTAGAGAGTGGCGACAGTGAAACTCTAACAAGGGTCAACAAAGGGTATCTGTCCGAAGACATCGTTGAACAATGCCGTAAACTTGAAAAAGCAGATATACATTATCACTTCTTCTATCTCGTCGGATTAGGTGGTCATGGAAATGGTGAAAGAAACGCTCTGCGTTCGGCAGGGGTTTTCAACCAACTTCACCCAGTAAGCATAGGTTTCCTCTCGCTAACATTGTTTCCAGAAAGCCAACTCTACCAAGAAATTCAAGAAGGTAAGTTTGAGGAGGCAACAGAGCATGAGCGTTTCGATGAAATGATAACACTCATAGAGCATCTGCATATCCAGACGCATATTCTGGGGCGAACGGTTAGCAATCCTGTACCATTTACCGGTTCCTTGCCTCATGACAGAGTTTCGTTGCTGCAAGAACTAAGAGATGCAAAGGCGGAATTGAGCGAAGAACAGTTGAGAAGTTATCGTGACAGCATAGAATCGTTGTAAGCAGTCCGAAGAAAAGGCAGAGATGTCTTGTACTGAATAAGTTGACACTTTACTAATCAAAATGAGAACGTATTCAGACATGACAGATGAAATAGAAAAGAAGATTAGAAATTTTGTGGAACACTATCAGAAAAAGAAGTCGTCTAAACTTTTATGAAGTTCAAAATTTGCCTTTATTTTTGAAGCGATTTTTGGTATTGAAGAAGGAGTGTAGCGAGCTACACGACCGATGAAAGGTCAAAAAGAAAGGTAAAGATTGAACTTCATAAAAGTTTAGACGACTTCTAAATATCAGAGCTTTATATTAACAACAATAATGGGGACTTTTCTGTCTGCTTTTGAGAACACAGAACTGGAAACCCACCATTATATACGCGAGTTCGGGATAAGATAGCTACTATACCAATCAATGAGATTCTTGCCCATATTATCCAAGGTCTTACAATCTGGCGTATGAATGGAACCTAAAGTCATGCATTCATGGTTGTCGATGTCAATGA
>JAIIWC010000007.1 GCA_022745215.1 Collinsella sp.
TTGCTCGCCTGCGCTGAGCGAGGAGGTCATGAAGCTCGTCGGTGGCGACGCCCTTGCGTTCTTCGATGCCGCGGCGCCGATCGTCGATGCCTCCACGCTCGATATGGACGTGCTGTTCTCGCAGTCGCGCTACGAGGAGCAGGGGAGCGGCGACTATCTCAACGCTCCGCTCAACAAGGAAGAGTATGAGGCTTTTATCGAGGCGCTTACCACGGCCGACCGCGTGGTGCTCAAGGACTTTGAGGGCGGCGATCTGTTCCAGGCCTGTCAGCCTGCCGAGGAAGTTGCGCGCACCGGCAAGGACGCCATTCGCTTTGGCGCCATGAAGCCCGTCGGCCTCACCGACCCGCGTACCGGACGTCGCCCCTGGGCGGCGATTCAGCTGCGTGCCGAGAACAAGGAGAAGACCGCCTATAACCTGGTGGGCTTCCAGACAAACCTGACCTTTGGCGAGCAGAAGCGCGTCTTCCATATGGTGCCGGGCCTGGAGAACGCTGAGTTCTTCCGCTACGGTGTCATGCACCGCAATACCTTTGTCGACGCCCCGCACGTGCTCGATGGCACCTTTGCCGTGCCCGGTACCGGCGTGCGCCTGGCCGGTCAGATCACCGGCACCGAGGGGTACATGGAAGCCGTGGCGACCGGTCTGCTCGCGGCGCTCAACACCTATGCCGAGGCTATCGGTGTCGCGGGCGTCGAGTTGCCGCGCGTGGGCGCCCTGGGTGCGCTCGTGGGCTATGCGACCGATCCTGCCACCGTGGGCTATCAGCCTATGCATGTCAACTTTGGCCTGGTGCCGCCACTCGAGGATGGTAAGCGCCGCAGCAAGCGCGACCGCTACCAGGCCTATGCGGACCGTGCGCTCGAGGCCCTTGATGCCTATCTGGCCACTCGTCCTGATCTGTTTGGAGGCGACCGGTCATAGCCTTTGACCTGTACGACACCGTCGACTCGTTTATCGCCTATATCTCACGTGTCGAGGGACTTTCTCCCAACACGGTGACGGCCTACGGCTCGAGGCTGGAGCGCTTTGCTGCCTGGTGCGAGCGCGAGGATATCGATGCTTTCGCTGCCGACGTGCGCACCATTCGCCGCTATCTTGCCGAGCTTTCGCGTGAGCAGGTGGCTCCCCGAACGCTTGCGGCGCATCTGTCGGCTATCCGATCGCTCTATCGATGGATGGCTGCCGAGGGGGTCGTGGAGGGCGATGTGGTCTCGGCAATTTCCTCGCCCAAGCTCCCGCGCGATCTACCCGGTGTGCTGACGACCCAACAGGTGGAGGCGCTGCTCAAGACGCCTGATACCTCAACACCCGCGGGACTGCGCGATGCGGCGATGCTCGAGCTGCTCTATGCCTCGGGCGCCCGTATCTCTGAGCTCGCAGCACTCAATGTGGAGTCCATTGCGTGGTCCGAACGCACGCTGCGCCTGTGGGGCAAGGGGAGCAAAGAACGTATCGTCCCTCTGTATCGTCGTGCGCTCGAGGCGACGCGTCTCTATATTGAGGAGGGGAGGCCGGAGTTGCTCGCTCAGGCAAAGCGTCGTGACCCCGCTACCGGGCCGCATCCGCTGCTTATATCGGCGCGCGGTAATCGCATGAGTGCCGCCATGCTCAGGCGGCGGTTTCATATGCTGGCGACGCTCGCCGGCATTCCGGCCGACATCGCCCCGCATGCGATGCGCCATACCTTTGCGACCGACTTGCTCGAGGGCGGCGCGGACCTGCGCTCGGTTCAAGAGCTGCTGGGTCATGCGAGCCTGTCCACGACGCAGATCTACACGCATCTCACACCCGATCGGCTTAAGCGGGCTGTGGCTCAAGCCCATCCCCGCGGCGAATAGTGGCTGGGACGTCCCGCGCCGCGCTCAGGTGTGTGGTTTTGATTGCGGGTTGGCAGGAAGATGCATTCCTGCTATCATTCATCGGGTTGCTTCACGGCAACAGGTTTTTATCACGCACGCGCGGCTACTTCATACCGTGGTGCCCGGGCTTTGGTAGCACATGTCCGGGTTGGTTTTGGAGGATGACCCCGCGCGGAGGCAAACCACAGGAGGTTTAACATGGCTACCAAGATTAATATCCGCACCCTGCTCGAGGCCGGCTGCCACTTCGGTCACCAGACCCGTCGCTGGAACCCCAAGATGAAGCCGTTCATCTTCGGTGAGCGCAACGGCATCTACATCCTCGACCTCAAGCAGACTATCCTCGACGCCGACCAGGCCTACACCTTCGTCAAGAACGTCGCCAAGGGCGGCAACGTGCTGTTCGTCGGCACCAAGAAGCAGGCTCAGGAGGCCGTCAAGAACGCTGCTGAGCGCGCCAACATGCCTTACATCAACCAGCGTTGGCTCGGCGGCATGCTGACCAACTTCGTCACCATCCGCTCCCGCATCAACCGCATGGAAGAGCTCGAGGCCATGGTCGAGGACGGCCGCATGGCAGTGCTCCCCAAGAAGGAGCAGGCTGTTCTCGGCAAGGAGCTCACCAAGCTCCAGACCAACCTCGGTGGCGCCCGCGACATGAAGGGTCTGCCCCAGGCTCTCTTTGTCATCGACACCAAGCGCGAGGAGAACGCCATCAAGGAGGCTCAGCGCCTGAACATCCCCGTCGTCGCTCTGATCGACACCAACTCCGATCCCGACGAGGTCGAGTACGGCATCCCCTGCAACGATGACGCTATCTCTGCTGTCACCCTTATGTGCGAGCTCATGGCTGACGCCTGCCTCGCTGGCTCCGGCAAGGAGCAGGTCTCCGAGGCCGAGATGGCCGCTGAGCCCAAGGCCGAGTAAATCAGTCTTAGTTAATTCTTTTTCATCTCTTTGAAAGGAACCACAATGGCCCAGATTACCGCCGCTATGGTCAAGCAGCTCCGCGAGATGACCGACTCCCCGATGATGGAGTGCAAGAAGGCTCTCGTCGAGGCTGACGGCGACATGGACGCCGCTGTCGACGTTCTTCGTAAGAACGGCCTCGCCAAGGCTGCCAAGAAGGCTGGCCGCGAGACCAATGAGGGCGCTGTAGCCGCGTTCGTCTCCGAGGATGGCAAGACCGGCGCTCTGCTCGAGCTCTCCTGCGAGACCGACTTCGTTGGCTCCAACGCCAAGTTCACCGGCTTTGCTTCCAAGGTCGCTGAGGTTGTCGCTACCACCGAGCCTGCCGATGTCGACGCTCTGCTCGAGAAGCCGATGGGCGAGGAGACCGTTTCCTCCGAGCTCACCGAGATGATTCACATCATGGGCGAGAACATGAAGATCTCCCGCTTCGCTGCCCGCAAGGCCGAGAACGGCGCGCTCGCTTCTTACATCCACATGGGTGGTAAGATCGGCGTCCTCGTCGAGTTCGCCTTCGAGAAGGCCGAGACCGCTCAGGCTGAGTCCTTCAAGACCTTCGCTCACGACGTTGCCCTTCAGGTTGCCGCCGTCGCCCCGATCTGCGCTACCCGCGATCAGGTTCCGGCCGAGACCGTCGAGCACGAGAAGCAGATCTACATGGCTCAGGCTGCCGAGTCCGGCAAGCCCGAGGCTATCCAGGAGAAGATGGCTGTCGGCCGTCTGGAGAAGTTCTACAAGCAGTCCGTGCTCACCGAGCAGGAGTTCATCAAGGACAGCTCCCTCACCATCAAGAAGTACGCTGAGCAGGTCTCCAAGGAGCTCGGCGACACCATTACCGTCGTTGCCTTTGACCGTCTGGTCCGTGGCGAGTAAATAAGCTCTTGTAGCTGGTAATGAGCAGGCTGTGGGTTTTACTCACAGCCTGCTTTTTCATGGCTCTTATCAGAGCCTTTGATATCATATTGAGAGTCTAATTAAAGGAGGATCGCTTTGTCCGACATCCGATATAAACGCGTGCTTCTTAAGCTTTCCGGCGAAGCACTGATGGGCGACGGCCAATATGGCATTGACCCCAAGGTTACCGACCATCTTGCCAAGCAGGTCAAGGAGCTGCTCGCCGTTGGCCATGAGGTCGGCGTCGTTGTCGGCGGCGGCAATATTTTCCGCGGCATGGCAGGCGCTGCCGGTGGCATGGAGCGTGCTCAGGCCGACTACATGGGCATGCTGGCAACCGTTATGAACGCGCTCGCCCTGCAGGATGCCTTCGAGCATAACGATGTTCCCTGCCGCGTGATGAGCGCTATCCAGATGAACGAGATCTGCGAGCCCTATATTCGCCGTCGCGCTATCAACCACCTTTCCAAGGGCAACGTTGTTATTTTTGCCGCCGGTTCGGGTAATCCGTACTTTACGACCGACACCGCCGCGGCTCTTCGTGCGTGCGAGATCGGCGCCGAGATTCTGATTAAAGCCACCAAGGTTGACGGCATCTACGACAAGGATCCCGTCAAGTGCGCCGATGCCGTCCGTTTTGACAAGATTACTTATCACGAGGTTCTCGTTCGCGGCCTGCAGGTTATGGATTCCACAGCTACGGCCCTGTGCCAGGATAACCGTATGCCGATTTTGGTCCTCAACATCGATGGCGAGGACACCGTCAAACGCGCGCTCGCGGGTGAGCCCGTCGGCACGCTCGTCTATCAGGAGGATTAAGCATGGCAGAGAACATCACCGCCCATATGGACAAGTCGCTCGAGTCCCTCAAGCATAACTTCTCCAAGGTCCGTACCGGTCGCGCCAACGCCAACATTCTGTCCGACATCACCGTCGATTATTACGGTGTCCCCACGCCGGTCACGCAGGTTGCCGCCGTCAAGACCCCCGAGGCTCACATGCTGCTCATCGAGCCGTGGGACAAGGCCCTCATCAACGCTATCGTCAAGGCCATCGGCGCTTCCGATCTGGGTATTACCCCCAACTCCGATGGCACCGTCGTTCGTCTTCCGTTCCCGGCTCCTACTGAGGAGCGCCGTCGCGAGCTCGTCAAGGAGTGCCGCGAGTACGCCGAGCAGGCCAAGGTGTCTATCCGTAACATCCGTCGCGACTTCAACAACAAGCTCGAGCGCGATGAGGAGCTCACCGAGGACGATGTCCGTCGCGAGCAGGCCAAGGTCCAGAAGCACACCGATGAGTATGTCGCCAAGGTCGAGGAGCTTCTGAAGGAAAAAGAAGCCGAGGTCATGGAGATCTAAGGTGCAATACGACGAGCATAAACTGGTCGAGTACTTTGCCGACGCCCCTGTGGGCGTCGGTTTTTCCGACCTTGACCTCAATAACATTCCGCACCATATCTCGTGCATCATGGACGGCAACGGTCGTTGGGCCACGTCGCGCGGTCTTGCACGCACCGAGGGTCATAAGGCAGGTATCGTCTCGCTGCGCGAGATTATTACCGCCTGCGTGCGTCTGGGCGTCGACGTGCTTTCGGCCTATGCGTTTTCTACCGAAAACTGGAACCGCCCGCAGCATGAGGTCAACGTCTTGATGCACCTGTTTGCCAAGACGTTCATCGACGAGCTGCCGCTTCTGAAGCGCGAAAACGTGCGTGTTGTCTTTTTGGGTGATATTTCAGCGCTGCCCAAGAAGACTCGCGACGTTTTTGAACGCGGTCTTGCCGAGTGCGCCGATCACACCGGTATGACGCTGGCGCTTGCCGTCAACTACGGTGCGCGTGCCGAGATTACCCGCGCTGTCCGTCAGATTGCACTCGACGCTGCCGCCGGTAAGATCGATCCTGCCGCAATTGATGACGACATGGTGGCTTCCCACCTCTATACTGCCGGCCTTCCCGATCCTGAGCTTGTGATTCGCACCTCTGGTGAGCTGCGCCTTTCGAACTATCTGCTGTGGCAGGTGGCTTATTCCGAATTCTACGTCACCGATACCTATTGGCCCGACTTTGATCGTTGGGGCCTTGTCGACGCCATTTTGGCCTATCAGGGCCGTGACCGTAGGTTTGGTGGACTGAGCAAGACCGAGGAGGCTTAATCGTGTCCGATCGTCCCAAGGCATCTGCTCCCAAGACGCCTGCGCGCAAAGCTGCCACTGCGGGAGCGCCTGCAGCGAAGAGCGGCACCGGTTCGTGGCTGGCGGGCTTTATTACCCGTGCCGCCGCCGGTATCGTCTACGCCGTTGTCTTTATCCTGTGCCTGGTTTTGGGTATCGTGCCCACGGCCATCTTTGTTTCCGTCATGAGCGGTCTGTGCTGCTATGAGTTTTTCCGTATGACAAGGCTCGATGGCAAGATGGCTAACGAGCGCATGGGTATTGCTGCCGCCGTACTCTTTCCGCTGTCGGCGTTGGGCGATTCGATGTTGCTGAATGCCCTGCTTTTTGCCTTGATGCTCGCTGTGGGCATTTGGTATGTCTGGTCGCCGCGTACCCGCATCTCTGATGTGGCCGTGACGCTCATGGGTCCCATCTACACTGGCTTTATGCTGTCGGCTATCGTGCTGCTGCGCGATGCCGTGCCCGGTTTTGCCGGCGCCCTGCTTTCAGTGGGCGTTTGCGCGTCCCTTTGGGTCTCCGATTCGTTTGCCTACATCGTGGGCAGCCGTATCGGCAAGCACAAGATGGTTCCCAAGATCTCTCCCAAAAAGAGCTGGGAGGGGTTTGCCGGCGGCATCTTGGGCTCGGTTTTGATTTGGCTCATCCTGTGGGCGACGCACTTCTACAAGCTCAGCCTGCCCTATGCGCTACTGTGCGGCGTGGTCGTGTCCATTCTGGGCGTTATCGGCGACCTTATCGAGTCGCGCATCAAGCGCGGTGTGGGCGTCAAAGATTCCGGCAACCTTATCCCGGGCCACGGCGGAATGCTCGATCGTAGCGATTCGCTTATCTTCGGCTGCATCACCGCGCAGCTGTTGCTGATGATCGGAGGCGTGCTGTAATGTCCTTCCAGACGACGTATGGCCCCGATGGACGCCTTCGCGTTGCCATCCTGGGCTGTACAGGCTCTATCGGCACCCAGGCGCTCGATGTGTGCCGCCAGCATGCCGATCGCCTGCAGGTGACGGCGCTGTCCGTTAACTCCAGTACCTCCGAGCTCGTTGCCGCTGCCCGCGAGTTCTCGGTTCCGGCGGTTGCCGTGGCCGATGTCGATCATGGCGATGACGCCGTGCTGCAGGAGTTGCCCGTGGGAACGAAGCTCGGCGTTGGCGCGCAGGCGGTTTGCGAGCTCGCGCGTCGCGACGATGTCGACTGCGTGCTTGTCGCTATTGTGGGCGCCGCCGGTCTCGAGGCGAGCCATGCGGCCTTGACCTCGAATAAGCGCCTTGCCCTTGCCAACAAGGAGTCCCTCGTCGTCGGTGGTGACTTGCTTATGCCGTTGGCGCAACCGGGCCAGCTTATTCCAGTCGACTCTGAGCACTCCGCCATTTACCAGTGCTATCTGGGGGAGAACCCGCGCGAGGCTCATCGTATTTGGCTCACCTGCTCGGGCGGTCCGTTCTTTGGCCGCACGCGAGACGAGCTCGATCGCGTGACGCGTGCCGATGCCCTCGCGCATCCCACGTGGGCCATGGGTGCCAAGATCACCATTGACTCCGCCACCCTCATGAACAAGGGCCTGGAGCGCATTGAGGCCATGCATCTGTTTAACTGCGACCTCGATTTCATTAACGTGGTCGTGCAGCGTCAGTCCAAGATTCACTCTATGGTCGAGTTCGCCGACGGCTCTGTGATGGCGCATCTCGGTGCTTCCGACATGCGTATTCCCATCCAGTTCGCGTTCTCGTATCCCGAGCGTTGGGATACCCCGGCGCCTCGTATCGATTTTCGTGAGCTGGGACAGCTCACGTTTGATGCTGCCGACATGGATACCTTCCGCTGTCTGGCACTGGCCGAGCGTGCCGGCAAGACGGGTGGCACCATGCCGTGCGTGCTCAATGCCGCCAACGAGGTCGCCGTCGATGCCTTCCTGCACGACGACTGCAGCTTTACCGATATCGATCGCATTGTGGAATCCTGCATGGATGCCCACGATATGCAGGCGGTCGATTCGTTTGAGCAGCTTCACGACATCGATGCGTGGGCGCGTGAAAAAGCTGCGCAGGTGCTCGCCGCAACCCGTTCCTAACCCATAAGGATTGCTTTTTCGATTTATGGATACTGTTCTGAGCGTTCTTTCATCGGTCTTTTGGGGCCTGCTGATGCTTTCCGTCCTCGTGTTTTTGCACGAGGGCGGCCACTTTTTGGCGGCGCGTGCCTGCGGCGTCCGTGTGACCGAGTTCTTTTTGGGTCTGCCTTGCCGCTTTGACATCCATTACACGTCGCGTCGCATTGGAACCAAGTTTGGCGTGACCCCGCTACTGCTGGGTGGCTACGCTGCCATCTGCGGTATGGATCCGACCGATGTCTCGTGCGCCGATCGCGTGCTCGCGGCTATCTATCGTCATGGTCGCGTGACCGTGGCCGACCTTGCTGTCGAGCTCGAGCTTTCCGAGGAGGATGTGCTCGAGGCATGCGCCCTTTTGCTGGGCTGGGGCTCCATCGCACCCTGGTATGAGGAAGGGGAGAAGCCCTCGCCGAGCTACTATCCCACCAAATATCAGACGTTGCCGCGAGACACGGCAGGCTATACCACCTTTGATGGTCGCCGTTTCGATCGCGAACATGCGACTGCCGAGGGCGATGTGTGGGAGCTGCCGTGCGGCGAGGTCGAGTTCCTTGCGCAAGAGCGCTCGCACACCTATCTTGGCCAAGGCTTTCTCAAGCGCGCCTTTATGCTGCTCGCGGGCATTTTCGTCAATATCTTGACGGGTTTTTTGCTTCTTATGAGCATCTATTCCATTGCGGGTGTCACCGTGCCGATGGATACCAACGTGATCGGTCAGGTTGACGAGGGGTCTATTGCCGCCAAGGCGGGTATCGAGGCCGGTGATGCGATCCTTTCGGTTGACGGTGTCTCATGTTCCACTTGGATGGATGTCTACGATGCCATCGGCAAGGCCGCCGGTAAGGACGATATTGCTATTGAGTATGAGCGCGATGGCAAGCAGTGCTCGACCTCGGTCGCACTCAAAGAGAACGAACGCCTGGGCGTTTATGCCTCTACGCAGGTGGTTCGTTTGGACCCCATCACCTCGGCGCGCCTCTCCTTCTCCTATGTTGCGCAGACGGCGGAGGGCGTGATGCGCCTACTCCAGCCGCAGCATACGATGGAGATTCTCGATCAGTCTTCTTCGATCGTGGGTATTAGCGTTATGTCCTCACAGGCTGCTGCTGCCGGCCCTGCCACGTTCCTTTCGTTTGCCGCCCTCATTTCGTTCTCGCTTGGCTTTATGAACCTGCTGCCCATCCCACCACTCGATGGCGGCAAGCTGGTCATCGAGATCATTCAAAAGGTTGCCGGTCGTGAGCTGCCACTCAAGGTCCAGACGATTGTGAGCTATGTGGGCATCGCGCTCTTTGCGCTTCTGTTTGTCTATATGCTTCGTTCCGACATCCTTCGATTTATTCTGTAGGGGAGTGTTTGGATTGTCTTTATCCCATCCTTTGCCCCGCGAGCTGACGCGCCCTGTGTACGTGGGCGACGTGCAGATCGGTGGCGGCGCGCCGGTCGTGGTTCAGTCCATGACCTGCACCGATACCGCCGACGCCCAGACGACGCTTGCGCAGGTGCGCGCGCTGGCGCAGGCCGGCTGTGATATCGTGCGCGTGAGTGTACCTACCGAGGCCGCGCTCGTGGGTTTTCGCACTATCTGCGCCGAGTCTCCGGTGCCAATTGTCGCCGATATTCACTTTAACCATAAGCTTGCTATTGGTGCTGTTGAGGCTGGTGCTGCCAAGCTACGCATTAATCCCGGCAATATCGGCGATTGGGCGAAGGTTGACGCGGTGATTGATGCCGCGGGTGCCGCGGGTTGTGCGATTCGTATTGGCGTCAATGCCGGTTCGCTTGAGCAGGACATCGCCGAGCGCGACGACCTCACGCAGCCCGAAAAGCTCGTGATGTCGAGCGAGCGCTTCGTCAGGCACTTTGAGGACCGTGGCTTTACCAACATTGTGCTTTCTGCCAAGGCCCATAGCGTGCAAACGACGCTCGATACCTATCGCGCGCTGTCGTGTGAGATTCCCCACGTTCCGCTTCATCTGGGCGTGACCGAGGCAGGTACCAAGCTGCAGGGCACCATCAAGAGCTCCGTGGGTCTTGGCATTCTGCTGTCCGAGGGCATCGGTGACACCATGCGCGTCTCGCTCACGGCCGATCCGGTCGAGGAGCCGCCGGTTACCTGGGGAATTCTGCAGTCGCTGGGATTGCGCCGTCGTGGTCCCGAGATCGTCTCGTGCCCCACGTGTGCCCGTTGCCAGGTCAACCTGATTCCCATCGCCGAGGAAGTCACCGAGCGGCTTAAGAACTACAGAGCGCCGCTTTCGATTGCCGTCATGGGATGTGCCGTAAACGGCCCCGGCGAGGCATCTGATGCCGACTTGGGCGTTGCCTGCGGACGAGGTCAGGGCCTGCTCTTTTCGCACGGTCAGATCATTGGTAAAGTAGCTGAGGATCAAATTGTCGACGCGCTTATGGCCGAGGTCGACAAGCTTATTGAGGAGAAATAAATGACTCGAGCAATGTACATGTCTAAGCTCTATGCGCCGACGCTTAAAGAGGATCCGGCTGACGCCGAGCTCGCAAGCCATCGCCTGCTGCTTCGTGCCGGAATGATCCGCAAGGAGGCCGCCGGTCTGTATTCCTATCTGCCGCTCGCCTGGCGCTCGATCCGCAAGATCGAGAACATCGTGCGTGACGAGATGGACGCCGCCGGCGCTCAGGAGCTCATGATGCCCATCATGGTCGATGCCGAGCTGTGGCGTGAGTCCGGCCGCATCGATGCCTATGGCAAGGAGCTCGTTCGCTTTGACGACCGTCATGGCCGTGAGTTTGTCCTGGGTCCCACGCACGAGGAGACCGTCACCGCCCTGGTGCGCAACGAGCTGCGCTCTTACAAGCAGTTGCCGGTGAATCTCTATCACATCCAGGACAAGTTCCGCGACGAGTTCCGTCCTCGCTTTGGCCTGATGCGCGGCCGCGAGTTCATCATGAAGGATGCCTACAGCTTCTCCGCCACGCAGGAGAGCCTGCAGGAGGAGTACGACAAGATGAAGCAGGCCTACGCCAACATCTGCGAGCGCTGCTACATCAAGGCCCTGCCCGTTGTCGCCGACTCCGGTGAGATCGGTGGCGACACCTCCGTCGAGTACATGGCGCTGGCCGATGCCGGCGAGGCATCGCTGGTGTACTGCGACGATTGCGGCTTTGCCGCCGACGATGAGGCTGCAAGCACCAAGGTCGTTGTGACCGAGGGTCCTGGCGACGGTACGCTTACCAAGGTCGAGACTCCGGGCATGGGCACCATCGAGGCCGTTGCAAAGTTCTTCGGCTTCCCCGAGAACGGTACGCGCAAGTCGCTGGCGTTGATCGACGCCGAGGGCAAACCGGTCGTTGCCATTGTCCCGGGAGACCACGAGCTCAATGACTGCAAGGCCGAGCATGTCTTTGGCAAAGGCTATCGCATGATGACCGACGAGGAGCTCCAGACCTACGGTCTGCATAAGGGCTTTATCGGACCGGTTAACCTGCCCGACGGCATCCGCCTGGTGTGTGACGAGAGCCTGCGCGAGTCCAAGCAGTGGGCCTGTGGCGCCAACGAGGTCGACTACCACTTTACCGGTGCCTGCCCCGAGCGCGACTTTACCGTCGATGAGTGGGCCGACCTGGTCACCGTCGTCGCCGGCGATCCCTGCCCGCACTGCGGCAAGCCGCTCTCTGCTGCCCGCGGCATCGAGGTCTCTCAGGTCTTCCAGCTGGGTACCAAGTATTCCGAGGCCATGGGTGCCACCTTTATGGATGAGGACGGCAAGGAGAAGCCGCTCATCATGGGTTGCTACGGCGTGGGCGTGTCCCGCTCGCTCGCTGCCGTCGTGGAGCAGCACAATGACGAGCACGGTATCGTCTGGCCGGTTTCCGTTGCCCCGTACGAGGTCGCGGTGATTCCGCTCGATCCCAAAAAGGAGGAGTGCGCAACCGTCTGCGACCAAATCGTCGAGGGCTTGTGCGCCGAGGGTATCGAGGTCGTCGTCGACGACCGTGACGAGCGTCCCGGCTTTAAGTTTGCCGATAACGACCTCATGGGCTTCCCGTATCAGGTCGTTCTGGGTAAGCGTGGCCTCAAGAATGGTACTGTGGAGCTCAAGGACCGTGCCACGGGCGAGCGTGAGGACGTGGCGATCGACGAGGTCGTCGCCAAGGTTGCCGAGCTTGTTAAGGCGGCCCGCCGTTAATCGACGATTTCGCTTGTAGTTCGATATACGGGACGGCCCCGCATTTCTCCAGATCGGGGAGATGTGGGGCCGTCCTTTTATCTTGTGGCATCCTCGATATCTGAAAGAAAAACCCCACAGCCCATATGAGCTGCGGGGTTTTCTTGTGCCTCCGATGCGAAATAAATCGCTCAGATATTACTGATAATCGACGACGTCGATCCAGTTCTTCAGGAACTCATCGTTCACGTTGCGCTTACGAGCGAGCTCGGAAGCGGCGACGATGCTCGTCCACTGACGCACGACCTGCATGGGCATGTCGGCGCGGTCGCAGTAGAGCTCCAAGTAGGCCTCAGCCTGGTCCTTGCTGTTGAGGGCGAAGAGCAGGTAGGTGGTGGCAACGTCGGCAGCAGGGGAGCCCTGGGTGGCGTGTGCCCAGTCGCACACATAGAGCTGGCCGTCGTCGCCGACGATGACGTTGGAGGGGTTGAAGTCGCCGTGGCAGACCTTGAACTCCTTGGTCATGCCGTCCAGACGCTCCTGAAGGTTGTAGCGCGTGGTGGCATTGAGCTGATCAAGGCTGTCGATCATGCGGGCGAACTTGTCGCGCTGACGGTTGAGCAGCGGGGAGGTGTAGCCGTGGATCTCGATCTGGAGGTCGACGAACATCTCAAGATACTCACCAAAGCGCTGGGGCTCGGCAGTCATCTTCTCGGCAAGGGTGGTGCCCGGAACCTTCTCGGTCACGAGCGCCCAGCCGTTGGCGTTCTCGAGCTGGGAAACCTCGAGAGCCTTGGGGCTGCGGATGCCGCACTCATTGATGCGGGCAAGATTCAAAGCCTCGTTGAACACGTCGGAAACAGGCTTGGTCTCGTTAAAGACCTTGACGATCTTGTCGCCCAGGTCGTAAACGACTTTGTTGCCACGGCGGACGAGCTCGGTCTTGGAATCGGGTAGCAGCATGGTTGCATCCTTTCAACGATGCGATAGAAGCGACGGCGGGGGTGTGTGAAACACCCGTGCACCCCCGCCGTTAAAAACCGTGCTAAAACTAGCAGACGGCGTAATCCTGAGGCTCGCGGCCGTAGTAGGCGTCCAGGTAGAGCTCCTTGATCTCGCTCATGAGCGGGTAGCGAGGGTTGGCGCCGGTGCACTGGTCGTTGAATGCCTGCTCGGTCATCTCGTCGAGGGTGTCGAGGAAGTACTGCTCGTCAACACCGTAGTCGGCGATGGTCTTCTTGACGCCGATGAAGTCCTTGAGCTCCTCGAGCTTCGTGATGAAGTTCTCGAAGACCTCCTTGTCGTCCTTGCCCTCGATGCCGCAGTACTTGGCCATCTCGGCGTAGTTGTGCAGCGCGTTGGGGTAAGGATACTGGGAGAAGGTACCCATCTTGACGGGAGCCTCGGCGGCGTTGTAGCGCATAACGCGGGTCAGGATGACGGCGTTTGCGAGGCCGTGGGGCAGGTGATGGAAAGCGCCGAGCTTGTGGGCCATGGAGTGGTTGAGGCCCAGGAAGGCGTTGGCGAAGGCCATACCGGCCATGCAGGAGGCGTTGTGCATCTCCTCGCGGGCATGCGGGTCCTTGGCACCGTTCGTGAAGCTGGAGGGCAGGTTCTCGAAGACGAGCTTAGCAGCGCGCTCGGAGAGGCCCTTGGTGTAGTCGGAAGCCATGATGGAGACGTAGGACTCGATGGCGTGGGTCATGACGTCGATGCCGGAGGCAGCGGTCAGGCCGCGCGGGGCGGTCATGCAGTTGTCGGCGTCGACGATAGCCATGTTGGGGAGCAGCGCGTAGTCGGCGAGCGGCCACTTGATGCCGGTCTCCTTGTCGGTGATGATGGCGAACGGCGTGCATTCGGAGCCGGTACCCGAAGAGGTCGGGACGGCGACGAAGTAGGCCTTCTTGCCCATCTCGGGGAAAGTGAAGATACGCTTGCGGATGTCCATGAAGTCCATGGCCATGTCCTCAAACTTGCACTCGGGGTGCTCGTACATCATCCACATGATCTTGCCGGCGTCCATAGCGGAGCCACCGCCGACGGCGATGATGACGTCCGGCTCAAAGAGAGCCATCTGCTTGGCGCCGCGACGTGCGCACTGCAGCGACGGATCGGGCTCGACGTCGTAGAAGCAGTCGTGGGCGATGCCCATCTCGTCGAGCTTGGCCTCGATGGCGCGGGTGTTGCCATTCTTGAAGAGGAACTGGTCGGTGACGATGAAGGCGCGCTTCTTGCCCATGACGTTGCCCAGCTCGTCGAGGGCGACAGGCGTGGAACCCTTCTTGAAGTAGACCTTCTCGGGAGCGCGGAACCACAGCATGTTCTCACGGCGCTCGGCCACAGTCTTAACGTTGATCAAGTGCTTCACCCCAACGTTCTCGGAGACGGAGTTGCCGCCCCAGGAGCCGCAGCCCAGGGTCAGAGACGGCTTCATGCCAAAGTTGTACAGGTCACCGATGCCGCCGTGCGAGGACGGGGTATTGATGACGATACGGCAGGCCTTCATGACGTGCTCGAACAGGCTGATCTTCTCGGCCTGGGCGGGGTGCACGTACAGAGAGGCGGTGTGGCCCGGGCCACCGGCGAGCACCAGGTGCTCGGCCTTGTCGACGGCCTCCTGGAAGTCCTTGGCGTGGTACATGGCCAGGACCGGGGAGAGCTTCTCGTGGGAGAACTCCTCCTTGGCGGGGTCGGTGGAGGTGACCTCGGCGATCAGGATCTTGGTCTTGGCGGGAACCTCGATGCCGGCGAGCTCGGCGATCTTGGCGGCAGCCATGCCGGGAATGCGGTGATCGAGGGCGCCGTTCTTGAACATGGCGGCACGCAGGGCCTCCATCTCGGCACCCTGCTTGACGAAGTAGCAGCCGCGCTTCTGGAACTCGGCCTTAACCTGGTCATAGATGGTGTCGATGACGGTCACGGATTGCTCGGAAGCGCAGATCATGCCGTTGTCGAAGGTCTTGGAGTGGATGATGGAGTTGACGGCGAGCAGCACGTCGGCGGTGTCGTCGATGACGACCGGGGTGTTACCGGCGCCAACGCCCAGGGCGGGCTTGCCCGAGGAGTAGGCGGCCTTGACCATGCCCGGGCCACCGGTGGCGAGGATGATGTCGACGTCGCGCATGACCATGTTGGTCAGCTCGATGGAGGGGACATCGACCCAGCCGATGATACCCTCGGGGGCGCCGGCCTTGACGGCGGCGTCAAGCACGAGCTTGGCGGCGGCGATGGTGCACTTGGCGGCAGCCGGGTGCGGGGAGATGATGATGGCGTTGCGGGTCTTCAGGCTGATCAGCGTCTTGAAGATCGCGGTGGAGGTGGGGTTGGTCGTCGGGATGACGGCGCCCACGATACCGATGGGCTCGGCGATCTTGGTGATGCCATAAGCCTCGTCGCGCTCCAGGACACCACAGGTCTTGGTGTTCTTGTAAGCGTTGTAGATGTACTCTGCGGCGTAGTGGTTCTTGATGACCTTGTCCTCAAGAACGCCGCGGCCGGTCTCCTCGATGGCCATCTTCGCCAACGGGATACGAGCCTTGTTGGCGGCCATGGCGGCCTCATAGAAGATCTTGTCGACCTGCTCCTGCGCGTACGTAGCAAAAAGCGCCTGGGCCTCTCGCATCTGAGCGAGCTTAGCCTCAAGCGCCTCTACGTTGTCCACAATTGCGGGAGTAGTGTTTTCCGGTGACTTTTTCACCATTTGTGTCTCCTTGCGATCGGAGATTTACCCTACGTCTTGCATGATAGCAAGAAATTATTCGGCGAACGGTAAGATTCCCGTAAAAGGCATACTAAAACGCTTCAATAAACTGAAGCGTTTTAACTAAAACTATCTGCCAGTGCATCGCCCCACTCATTGGGGACAGACTTAAATGAGTGGTTTCACTCATTTGGGACAGACATCGATTTGCGATTTTGTCGTTTTGGGGCTGTTTTTGTCGCTGATTGGATATAAATAGGTCACAGGCTCAGCATTTCGCGTTTCTTCTCTCCTTTTAGGTGTTGCCTGTACGGCTTTGAAAGGAGAGACCATGCCCCGATGCGCCCGCGAAATTTCGCTCACTGGCTATTACCACGTCTTTGACCGCGGTAACTCCAAACAGATCATTTTTGAAGATGATTCCGACCGCTATCGTTTCCTATCGGACATATCGGACAGGTTTGCGTGCCATGACGTGGCGGTGTTGGCCTGGTGTCTTATGGACAACCACTTCCATTTGATGGTTGATGACCCATATGACAACCTTTCAAAGGCAATGCAGTGCGCGCTGACGGCGTATGCCAAGTATTTCAATGGGAAAACGGGAAGAACGGGCCATCTGTTTGACAATCGCTATTCGCGGGTCGCGGTTGAGTCGGACACGCAGGCAGTGCAGCTGCTCGACTATATTCATCTCAATCCCGTGAAGGGTGCGCTTGACTCGCTCGAGGCGTACCGCTGGTCAAGCTATAAGGCGTATCAGCTGGGCTATGATCCCTTTGACATCTGTGATGCGGCCCCTATGCTTGATGTTGTCGGAGGCTCCCGTCGCTATTGCGAGCATCTCAAGAAAGTTGCCGGGCGCATCTGGTCAGTGGAGTTTCTTCCGCGCCGGCGGATCCCCGATGAGGAGGCCCTTTTCGTTGCGCGCGAAGTCCTGACGAGCATAGATCCTGCGTTGCTCAAGGCCCTGCCACGCCCCGAACGCGATGCCTGCCTGCTGAGGCTCAGGCGGGCACATCTCACGGTCAAGCAAATTGCCCGTATCACCGGTATCGGCGCCACAAGCGTGACCAAGGCTACTGCAGGCTGGAAGGATGCAGCGTGAGATAGGGGCCGGAGCCGATCGGGACGCCGCATGCGTGCGTCATGTCTGTCCCCAATGCGTGAAAACACTCATCTAAGTGTGTCCCCAATGAGTGGGGCTATGATTCCTTTGACATCTGCAAACACTCATGTAAGTCTGTCCCCAATGAGTGCAAAAAGGCGCCCTCCGTGGGGGAGGACGCCTTTGGTAAGTTCTATATGAACGCGAGGTCTTTGACCCGGAGAGTCCGAGGTACTTGTTGGTAAGACCTTATTTAGGAGCGCGCAACCTTGCCGGACTTGAGGCAGGTGGAGCAAACGTTCATCTTACGACGGTGACCATCGACGACGACGTAAACGCGCTGGATGTTGGGGCGGAACTTACGGTTGGTGACGCGGTGAGAGTGGCTGATGGAGCGACCGGCAACGGGGTGCTTACCGCAAACTTCGCAAACTTTGGACATAACTGACCCTCCTTGGGCGACAAACGAACATGTCGCGTTAACAAACAAGCCTGAACTATAGCACAGAAGCAGCTCCCTGTGCGTAATCTACACAGAGATATTCCTCTTTTGGCGATAGTGCTCACGCCACGGCCCTGGACGTAGATCCGATTTGCGTGCAGCAGAGGGGATTATGCCAGCTCGTGCGTGCGTTTTCAAGCTCGTCCCACAAATATATATAGGTTTATGGAGCATTGGGCTCCGTTTACGGATTGTTCTGTATTTATGCTCGCAATTAAGCTCGAGGTTGGCTACACTATCCCTTGACCATTAAAGGGGTACGAGATACCCACATGGAATTACATAGCTGCCAAAGAGCAGCCCTTCCTGTGGGTGTCTGGTCCGCTTTAAGCGGTCGGGCATCTATTTTTTTGACTGTGTCAGCAGTCAAGACATGTGAGGAAGGAGATCGATGGGCACGACTTCCCCCAAGGCGGTCATCATGGACGAGACCGCCGTCAATCGAGCGATGACCCGCATCGCGCACGAGATTCTCGAGCGCAACGAGGGCTGTGAAGACCTCGCTCTGGTCGGCATCGTCACGCGCGGCGACCTTCTGGCAAAGAAGCTCGCCGAGGAGATCAAGGAGATCGAGGGCGTCGACGTTCCGCTCGGCAGCCTGGACATCAGCTTCTACCGCGATGACTATGCGACCAATTTCGCTCCCGCGATCCACGCTACCAACATTCCCTTCAGCGTCGACGGCAAGCGCGTCGTGCTGGTGGACGACATCCTGTATACGGGCCGTACTATCCGCGCCGCTCTGGATGCCGTCATGGACCTGGGCCGTCCGAGCCGCATCGAGCTGGCAGTTCTCGTTGACCGCGGTCACCGTGAGCTCCCCATCTCGCCGGACTTTGTCGGCAAGAACGTTCCCTCGTCGCATGAGGAGAACGTGCACCTATATATGAAGGAAGTCGACGGCCACACCGCCGTCGAGATTAACGACGTCGCGCCGGGTTCCCACGTGGGCTCCGCGCCGCTGGGAGGTGAGTAGTACCGTGGCGTTCAACCATAAGCACCTGATCGACATTACCGAGTACTCCGAAGAGGACATCAAGCTCATCCTCGAGACCGCCAAGGCGTTCTCTGAGGTCAACGAGCGTGCGATCAAGAAGGTCCCCACGCTCAAGGGCAAGACCATCGTCAACATGTTCAACGAGCCCTCGACGCGCACCCGCAGCTCCTTCGAACTCGCCGAGAAGCGTCTTTCGGCCGACAGCCTCAACTTTGGCGGCTCCTCGACCTCCACGGTCAAGGGTGAGAGCCTCGTCGACACCGTCGAGACCCTCAACGCCTACAAGATCGACTGCATCGTCGTGCGCGATAAGCACGCCGGTGCTCCCTACATCGTCACGCAGAACTCGCCCGCGAGCGTCATCTGCGCCGGCGACGGCAAGCACAACCATCCCACGCAGGCCCTGCTCGACCTGTACACCATCTGGGAGCACAAGGGTGACTTCCACGGTCTGAAGGTCGCCGTCGTAGGCGATATCGCGCACTCCCGCGTCTGCGGCTCGCTGATCCCCGCCCTTAAGATTATGGGCTGCGAGACCTATGCCGTCGCCCCCGGCACGCTGCTGCCGCCGTCGCCCGAGGTCCTGGGCTGCGACCACGTGACGAGCGACCTCGATTCCGTCCTGCCCGAGCTGGACGTCGTCTACATGCTGCGCGTGCAGCAGGAGCGCCTTGAGGGCGCTCCGTTCCCCACGATTCGCGAGTATCACAAGCTCTTCGGCCTGACCAAGGACCGCGAGAAGCTCATGAAGCCCGATGCGATCATCTGCCACCCGGGCCCCATCAACCGCGGCGTCGAGTTCGACTCCTATATGGCCGACCACCCGCAACGCTCCGTCATCCTGGAGCAGGTCTACGCCGGTATCTGCGTGCGTATGGCTATCCTGTATCTGCTGCTTGGAGGTGCCGATAATGGCCTTGCTTCTTAAGAATGCCCACGTCGTCGACCCGTCTGTCGAGCTTGACGGTGTCGTTGACGTCCTGATTGACGGCGACAAGATCGCCGAGGTCGGCGAGAATCTCGCCGTCGAGGGAGCCGAGGTCCGCGACCTTTCCGGCAAGTACCTCGTCCCCGGCCTGGTGGATATGCACGTGCATCTGCGCGAGCCTGGCTACGAGGTCAAAGAGGACATCGAGAGCGGCACCCGCGCTGCTGCCAAGGGCGGCTTCACCGGCGTGTGCGCCATGCCCAACACCGATCCCGTCACCGATAACGGCACCGTCGTGGAGTTCGTCAAGTCCCGCGCTGCCGAGGTCGGCCACTGCCGCGTCTATCCGTCGGGCGCCATGACCCGCGGTCTTAAGGGCGAGGCCATGTCCGAGATGGGCGATATGGTCGCCCACGGCGCCGTCGCCTTCACCGACGATGGTCGCGGCGTGCAGGGCGCGGGCATGCTCCGTCGCTGCATGGACTACGGCAAGATGTTCGGCAAGGTCTTTATGAGCCACTGCCAGGACGAGGATCTGGTCGGCCACGGCCAGATCAACGAGGGCAAGGTCTCGACCCGTCTGGCCCTCGAGGGTTGGCCGGCCGCCGGCGAGGAGCTTCAGATTGCCCGCGACATCGAGATTGCCAAGCTGACCGGTGCCAAGCTGCACATCCAGCACATCTCCACCGCTCATGGCCTGGAGCTCGTGCGTGCCGGTAAGGCTGCCGGTGTCCAGGTGACCTGCGAGGCCACCCCGCACCACATGTTCCTGACCGAGAACGACCTGGACGAGACCTACAACACCTCGCTCAAGGTCAATCCGCCGCTGCGCACCGACGAGGATGCCGAGGCCATCCGTCAGGGTGTCATCGACGGTACCGTCGACGCTATCGTTACCGACCACGCTCCCCACACCCCGTGGGAGAAGGCCCGCGAGTTCGAGCTCGCGCCCTTTGGAATGATTGGCCTCGAGACTTCGCTGTCCCTCGTGCTCACTGAGCTGGTCAACACGGGCAAGATGAGCGTGAGCCGCATGGTCGAGCTCATGGCCATCAAGCCGCGTGAGATTCTGGGCCTCGATCAGGTTCAGGTCAAGGCGGGCTCTGTCGCCGACCTGACCGTGTTCGACCCCTCCGCAACCTGGACGGTTGGCGAGGACGGTTACGAGTCGCGCGCCGAGAACTCCGGTTTTGCCGGCCGCACGCTCACCGGTCGTGCCACCGATGTATTTGTCGGTGGCAAGCAGACGCTCGCCGACGGCTGCATCTGCTAGCATAGCCTTATCGCTTTTGTGCGCGGCGCCCTTGCGGTGCCGCGCTTTCTGTTCGTTTAGACCATGCAACCGCATGGGGGATTGGAGCGTCTATGCCCACACCTTCCACTGCACGCATGCACGACTTCGAGGTCGTCTCGAACCGGGAGATCGCCGACGGCATCTTCTCGCTCGTCATCTCGGCCCCCAAGCTTGCAAGTGCGCTCAAGCCCGGTCAGTTTGTGAACATCGCCGTCCCCGGCGATGCGTCTTCTCTGCTTCGTGTGCCCTTGAGTTTCTACCGCGCCGACGCCGAGGCCGGCACCGTCGAGCTGTGGTACGCCGTCGTGGGCGACGATACCCGCCGTTTGTCCCAGATGGGCCCTGGCTCCACCTCTAACCTGTTGGGCCCCGGTGGCCGTGGCTGGATGGTACCCGAGGGCACCAGGAAGGCACTGCTCGTCGCCGGCGGCATCGGCGTTCCGCCTGTGCTGTGTCTTACCGGCATGCTTGCCGAGCAGGGTGTTGATGTGGACGTGTGCCTGGGCTTTGGCACCGCTTCCAAGGCCGTGGGTGTCGATGAGTTCCGTGCGCTGGGCGCCACGGTTAACGTGTGCACCGACGACGGTTCGCTCGGCACGCACGGTTTTTGCACCGATCCGGCAGCCGAGCTGCTTGGAGATGGCGGCTACGACTACGTCGCCAGCTGCGGCCCCGCCGTCATGATGAAGAAGGTCGCCGCCGCTGCCGCCGAGGCCGGTGTGTACTGCGAGGTGTCGCTCGAGCGCATGATGAGCTGTGGCTTTGGCGCCTGCAACACCTGCAATGTCGAGACGGTCGACGGTATGAAGGGTGCTTGTATGTGCGGCCCCGTGTTCGATGCTTCCAAGGTGGTGGTCTTCTAGTGGGTACCGTGAACATGGACGTCGATTTCGGCGGGGTCAAGATGCAGAACCCCATTAACACCGCAGCCGGTACCTTTGGCTACGGTTGGCAGTTCCAGAACTTCTTTGATGTTTCCCAGCTGGGCGCCATCACCACCAAGGGTTGCGCTGCCGAGCCCTGGCCCGGCAATCCCGCGCCCCGCATGGCCGAGATTCCCGGCGGTATGATCAACTCCGTGGGTCTTCAGAACCCCGGCGTGGCCGCCTTTGCCCGCGAGTCCGGTCCGTGGCTCGAACAGCTGTCCAAGGACGGCTGCCAGGTCATCTGTCAGGTTGCCGGTCACTCCGTTGACGAGTTTGTCCGCGCACTCGAGATGTATGTCGAGCTGTGCCCCTGGGCTGCCGGCTACGAGATCAACGTGAGCTGCCCTAATATCGCCGCCGGCGGTGCCGCCATGGGCTCCACGCCCGAGGGCGCCTCTTCCGTTATGGCTGCCTGCCGCAAGGTGACCGATAAGCCGCTGTTCGTGAAGATGGCGCCGGTCAACGTCGCCGAGATCGCCAAGGCCCTCGAGGCTGCCGGCGCCGACGGCCTTTCGGTCATCAACTCCATCCAGGGCATGGCCATCGACGTCCATACCCGCAAGTCCCGCGTGGCCAAGCCTAAGGGCGGCCTTTCGGGCCCGCTGTGCCACCACATCGCCGTGCGCATGGTCTGGGAGGTTGCCCAGGCCGTCGATATCCCCATCAACGGTGTCGGCGGTGTCATGACTGGCGAGGATGCGGCTGAGTTTATCCTGGCCGGCGCCACCTGCGTGTCGGTCGGCATGGCCAACTTCGTCGATCCGTGCGCTTCGCTTAAGATCGCGCATGAGCTCGAGGCCTGGGCCGAGTCCCAGGGCGTAAAGGACATCAACGAGCTGGTGGGTGCTTTCGAATGCTAGAGAATGATGCCCGCGACCGTGTTATCGTCGCCCTCGACTGCGACCGTGAGCGCGCGCTCGAGCTCGCCCACGAGCTTTCGGGCCATGCCACCTGGCTCAAGGTCGGCATGACGCTCTATTACGCTGAGGGTCCCCAGATCGTCAAGACCTTTAAGGACCTTGGCTTTAAGGTCTTCCTCGACCTTAAGTTCCATGACATTCCGCATCAGGTGCGCGGCGCTGCCCGCTCGGCCTCGCTTGCCGGTGCCGACCTGCTTTCGGTCCACGGCCTGGGCTCGGGTGCTATGCTCGCTGCCTGCCGCGAGGGTGCCGAGGAGGCGCGTGAGGACCGGGCAAAGCTCGTCGCCATCACCGTGCTCACGAGCATGAATCAGGATGCCTTGAGCGAGATCGGCGTCGAGTCTCCCGTGGCCGAGGAGGCCGCCCGCTTGGCAAAGCTTGCTCAGGCCAACGGCATCGATGGCATCGTGTGCTCACCGATGGAGGCTCACGACATGCGTGAGCTGCTGGGTCCTGATGCCCTGATCGTGACTCCGGGTGTGCGTCCGGTGGGTGCCGCCCTTGGTGACCAGTCCCGCGTGGCGACGCCTTCCCAGGCTATCGAGCGTGGCGCAAGCCACATTGTGGTGGGCCGTCCCATCACCGGTGCCGACGATCCGGTTGCCGCCTTTGACGCCATCGTCGCCGAGCTGGTCGAAAACGTTGCGTAAAAGATTCCCCTAAGTCACCACTTTTGGGTCTCATTAGCACAAAATAGCCCCTGTGCCTGCGTAAACTTTCCCATCCTTTGTGTGGAATCGCAGGTCAGGGGCTTAACTTTGGGCGCGGTATATTGCACTTTTTGCGGGTATCGTCTAACCTATGGAGCCGCGATTAGGCTTTTTGTGCGTTCTACGTGCTAAAATGCCAATTATTGAATCAGATATAACCCAACTATTTGGAGGTACGAATGGCACTCCCTCAGCTTACCGACGAGCAGCGCAAGCAGGCTCTTGAGAAGGCTGCTGCCGCACGTCACGCCCGCGCTGAGCTTCGCGAGCAGATCAAGAAGGGCGAGAAGTCCCTCGAGTCCGTGCTCAACTCCGATGACCCCATCGCTTCCCGCATGAAGGTTTCCACCCTCATCGAGTCTCTCCCCGGTTATGGCAAGGCCAAGGCCGCCAAGATCATGGAGGAGCTCGGTATCTCCGCTACTCGTCGCGTCCAGGGCCTCGGTGTCCGTCAGCGCGAGCAGCTCCTCGAGCAGCTGACCAAATAAGTGAGCGCTCAGGATTCCAAGCTCTTTGTGATTTCTGGACCGTCAGGCGCAGGCAAGGGTACGCTCGTCACTCGTGTGCGCGAGCGCCGCTCGAACCTGGGTCTGACGGTTTCGGCTACCACGCGAGCACCACGCAAAGGTGAGGTCGACGGCGTCAACTACTTTTTTCTGACGCGCGAGGAGTTCGACCGCCGCGTGGCAAACGGTGAGTTTGTTGAGTGGGCCGAGGTCCACGGTAACTGCTACGGCACGTTGGTGAGCGAGGTCACATCCAAGCTCGCCTCGGGCTCGTCTCTGATTTTGGAGATCGATGTCCAGGGCGCCCTGCAGGTGAAGGAGCGTTTCCCCGAGGCCGTGCTGATCTTTATCAAGCCGCCTTCGCTTGAGGTGCTCCGCGAGCGTCTAGTCGGTCGCGGTACCGAGACGCCCGAGACGATTGAGCTGCGTATGGCAAACGCCGCCGATGAGCTTGCCCTTGCCGACCGCTACGACGACGTCGTGGTGAATGACGATCTCGACCGCGCGACCGATGAGCTCGTTCGCGTTCTCGATATGCATGAAAGGATCTGAGGTCCGTGTCCGTTGTAAAGCCTTGCATTGACGATCTTCTGGAGAAGACCGATCACAACCGCTTCCTGCTCGCTTCGCTTGCCTCCAAGCGCGCCTGCGACATCAATAGCATGCTGCGTGGCCAGCACAACCGCGTGCTTGCCGTCCAGGATGTCGATGACATCACCATCGGGCTTTCCGGTGCTGATACCATCTCGATGGCTATGGACGAGATTGTCGACGGTGACATCTCTTACGACGAGGCCCGTTACGAGAAGGCGCTCGGCCACAAGGTTGCTGAAGCCTAAAATGGCGGCTCGCGTCTGCCTAGTCCACTATCACGAGGTTGGGCTGAAGGGCAAGAACCGCGCACATTTTGAGCATATCCTCATGGATAACATCAAGGCGGCCTTGGCCGCCTTTTCCGTGAATGCCGTGTCTCGAATTTCCGGTTATATCCTCGTGACCTTTAACGAACATCAGGCCGACGAGGCGGCGCGTGTCATTCGCACCGTTCCCGGCGTTGCCCGTGTGTCTTTGGCGTATCACACCAACCGCGACCCGCAGGAGTACTGCGCCGCCGCCGTGAAGGCGCTGCGCGAGTTTGGTTCCTTCGATTCGTTTAAGGTGCACGCCAAGCGCTCCAATACTGACTATGAGCTCACCTCGATCGATATCAATCGTCAGGTGGGCGAGGTACTGTGTGAGGCCTTCCCCGATAAAAAGGTTCAAATGCACGACCCCGATGCAATGGTGCACGTACTGGTGGTCCAGGGTAGCGTTTACGTGTACGCACGCTCCGAGCGCGGCGTGGGCGGTCTGCCGGTGGGTTCTGCCGGCAAGGTCGTGACGCTGCTGTCCTCGGGTATCGATTCTCCGGTGGCGACCTGGATGCTCGCGCGCCGCGGCGCGGTCTGCGTGCCGGTGCATTTCTCCGGTCGTCCGCAGACGCCCGATACGAGCGAGTATTTGGTGCAGGATATCATCCGTGCGCTTGAGCCGGGTGTCCAGATCGGCCGCCTGTACGTGGTGCCGTTTGGCGACTGCCAGCGTGAGATTTCGGTCACCTGCCCCAGCAACCTGCGTGTTATCATGTATCGCCGCATTATGTATTCGGTTGCCGAGCGCATTGCACACATCGAGGGTGCCAGGGCCATCGTTACGGGCGAATCGCTTGGGCAGGTTGCCTCCCAGACGCTCGAGAACATCATGGCCGTCAACGAGGCTGTGAAGATTCCCGTGTTCCGTCCTCTCATCGGTTCGGACAAACAGGAGATCATCGCACGCGCCGAGGAGATCGGTACGTTCGATATCTCGACTGAGGCCGCTCCCGACTGCTGCACGTTGTTTATGCCGCGCCGTCCCGAGACGCACGCTAAACTCGATGCCGTGCATGAGGCCTGGGAGTTGTTCGATCATGAGGAGATGATCGAGCGCCTGCTCAAGCAGACCGAGTACATCGACTTCGAGAGCAACACGTATAAGGCCCCTAAGACCTTAAAACGCAAACATTCGGAGCTTGCTCCGCGTGAGATTTACCAAGATCACGAGTAAATTTGTGTATAGACCGACGATGCGCCTGTATCGTCGGTCTTTTGGTATCTGGGCAAATGATGCCAAGATGTTCATTCGCTGACGTGTGTCTGAATAAATGGACATTTTTTCGCAAGGTTTAGGTCAGCTTTTGGTTTGACCGCGAAAACTGGTGTGGACATGCGGAAGCTGCGGCGTTCGTTTCCTGACACGATGGTGTTGGGAGGTTTTGCTATGGCGCAGCGCGAACAACACGAACGAGTCAAAAAGATGGACCGCTGGGCGGGCAAACTGCTCGGTCATAAGGCAGTGGTGATGGCGATACTGGTCGTCATTGCGATGGCGAGTGGACTGGCAATGGCGAACTTTGGCGGCGGTGCCGGCGGTGTGTCGTTTGAGCGCACTGATGGTTCGGGCACGTTAGTGGAGCCGGGATCCGGCGATGCTTCGAGTGGAAAGACATCTGAAGGCTCTTCGCCTAAGGCGTCTGCCGCGGCAGAGGTCTATGTCGATGTTGATGGCGCCGTGGTGTCACCCGGTGTATATCGCCTCAAAGACGGGGCGCGGGTGGCTCAGGCGATTGATGCCGCCGGCGGGCTGGCGCCCGAAGCAGACGTTACGGGGCTTAATCGTGCATCCAAGGTCACTGATGGACAAAAAATTCACGTTCCAACGGTAGGGGAGCAGCAGGTGTCCATTGCGGAAGCCGGTGTTGATGGTGGGACTTCCGCATCATCAGGCGTCGGTGGCGCAACAGGCCTAGTAAACATTAATACGGCAAGCTCGGCAGAGCTGCAGACGCTCTCGGGAATCGGTCCCTCAATGGCACAGTCGATTATCGATGAACGGACAAAGAACGGTGCTTTTGCTTCGGTTGACGATCTGATGCGCGTGTCGGGAATCGGCGAGAAGAAGCTTGCCAAAATCAAAGATTGCATCTGCGTATGAGTACGACCGAGCGAGTGCACGTGATGCCTCCGCGGCCCCTGATTCCGTGGACGATGGCCCTGTGTGCCGGCATGTGCGTGAGCTGCGCCTTGGTGCTCAGCATAGCCGCTGATGCGCTGCTGAGGGAGCAGGCGACGGCGGCCGGGCTGCTATGGGCCATTCCCGTTGCGGCAGCGGTTTTCGTTGTGCTGGCTCACTCTTGTGCGCGGCTTGCCCCTTTGAAGCGGTGGCTGTATGCCGCGTCCGTCGGTCTCGTGGCGGGAGCGGTCGTCTCGGCGTGGTGGGCCGTGGGTGTGCTCAGTGCCGCGAAGACGCTCGACGGTCGAGCGGCAAGCGGCCTCGAGTTTGTCGTGCAGGGTGATCCATCCATAAACGACGACGTGTATTCCTATACCTGCGAGGCACGCGCGGACGGTAAGAACTTGGCAACGGTTCGCCTTTCGTGTGATCGTGAGCTCAAGGTCGGGGCGCACGTGCGTGTTATCGGTCGCGTTTCGCGTTTTGAGAACGACGCATATGGACGATCGCGCGTGCTCCGAGGCGAGGTGCACAAGGTTAAAGCCGTTCGGATTTTATCGGTCGATGAGGGTTCTCCGGGGCCGCTGCTTCGGCTGCGAAATGGGCTGCTTGCGTCCATCGCGCCTGCGACCGACCCGGCGCGTGCGCTCATAGCCGGTGTCGTCTGCGGTCGTTCGGCCGAGCTGCGCGCCCAGCCGGCGGGCGACTGGTTTTCTGTGACGGGAACGGCACATCTTATCGCCGTCTCGGGCAGCCATTTGGCTATCGTGGGGTTTGTAATCGAGGGTGTATTGCAAAAGACTCGGTGCTCACGTGGTCTTCAGCGGGCGATATTGGCGATAACGCTTGTGGGCTATGCTGCCTTTACGGGCGCGTCTCCCTCGGCCGTGCGTGCGTGCTGCATGGTGTTCGTGACGCTTGTCGTAAACGGCGCGGGGCGTCGTCGGCACGGCGCATCGGCACTCTTCGTAACCATGTCCATCTTTGTGCTACTGCGGCCGACGGTGCTGTTCGAGATGGGCTTTCAACTCTCGTGTGCCAGCGTCTTAGCCATTCTGTGCTTTTGTCCCTATGCGACCTACGCTTTGGGTGAGCTAGGTGTGCCATCAGGCGTTGCCAGCGTGCTTTCCGTCACGCTGTGCTCACAACTGGCGACACTTCCCATTACCATTCCTGCCTTCGGTACATTCTCGCTCATTGCTCCGTTGGCAAATGCGGTCATCGGTCCGGTGGTGAGCGTACTGCTCGCTGTGTCGATCGTGCTGGCTCCCTTTTCGCTCGTGGGACCGTTGCGGACTTGGGCGCTCGTTGTGCCCATGATTGCCGCCCGTTGCGCGCTGTTCTTCGAGCAGCTGTTTGCCGCCGTGCCAGGTGCATACGTGAGCGTGCCGCCCGATAGCATGTGGATTTACCTAGTGCCGTGTTTTCTGGCGGTTCTGCTGGTCTGGTGGCCGCGTCCCCGTGCACGTCCTATGGCGGTGGGGCTTGCATGCCTGATGCTCTTGGCTGCGATTCCGTACGTCTATTGGGATCGATTCGCTCCGCCTTCGGTGACGGTGCTCGATGTGGGCCAGGCCGATGCGATTCTTATCCGCCAGGGCGGCGCAGTTGCACTTGTCGACTGCGGACTCGACGAGCGCGTGGTGGCGGCGTTGGTTCGCAATAACGTGCACCATATCGACGCCGTCTTTGTGACGCATTGGGATGAGGACCACTGGGGTGGTCTGCCTGCCGTGCTCGAACAGTTTTCGGTCGGAACGATTGCCGTGGCCGCGGATGCGCTGGAGGATGCTCCTGCCGAGGTATTGAACCGACCTAGCGTGGAGTATCGGCAGGTGCGCCGTGGGGATACGGTCGACATCGGCTCATTTTGCGCCCGCGTGATGTGGCCATTCGAGTCCGTGGATGGCGAGGGAAATGAGGACTCGCTTGTCCTTCTGCTCTCTTATGTTCAGGAAGGCAAGGGCCTGCGCATACTCCTCACCGGTGATGCCGAGCTCGACCAAGAACGGGAATTCGTGCAGGAGGTGGGGGATATCGATGTCCTTAAACTTGGGCATCACGGCTCCAAGGTTTCAGTCGATGGCGAGTTGCTGGACGTCCTGAAGCCCGAGCTTTCCCTCGCAAGCGCCGGTGAGGGGAATCGATACGGCCATCCGTCCGATGCCTGTATCGATGCCGTTAAGGAAGCGGGTGGTGTGTTCGCGTGTACCATCGAACACGGCGACATTACCGTCACACCGACTGCGAATGGCTTTGCGATGCGATGCCAGCGACCGTGACGACGTCGTTGGCGTGTGGTGGGCCCCTGGGCTAAAATGGCACGGAACGAATACGAAGGCCTGCGGGAGGGGAGCGCAATGTCCGAAACCGGTTTGCTGCCGGCATATCTGATCGTCGGTACCGACGGAGTTAAGCGCGACCACGCCGTCTCGCGTATGAAAGCGCGTCTGGAAAAATCGGGTATGGTCGAGTTCAACCTCGACGAGCGAGACATGACCAAGGACCCCGATATCGAGTCCATTATCGGATCGCTTAACACCTTTCCGATGGGCAGCGAGTTTCGTCTGGTAATCCTCGATGGCTGCTCAAAGCTCGCCAAGGCGGTCTCGGAGCCGCTCGTTGGGTATCTGGCGAGTCCCAGCCCAACAACGGTCTGCCTCATCATCGCTGACTCACTTGCCAAGAATACGCGCCTGTATAAGGCAATCGCCAAGATCGACAAGAAGGCTATCGTCGATTGCTCGGGTACCAAGCGCTGGGAACTGCCGCGCCGTGTTCAGCAGATGGCGACGCAGCGCGGTAAGTCGATTTCGACGGCGGCCGCCGAGGAGCTCGTCTCGCGTTCGGGCGAAAACACGCGCATGCTCGATAACGACTTGGCTAAGCTTGCCCAGATGGTCGAGTCGCCCCAGATTGAACTTGCCGATGTTGAGCGCTGGATTGTACGTACGGCCGAGATCCAACCCTGGGACTTCCTCAACGCCGTCTCGGCTCGCGATATGCGGCGTTCGCTCGAGCTCTTTAAGCTCCTGCCCTCCAAGAGCTACGTGTGGACTTACACATTGCTGTGCGGTCGCATTCGCGAGCTTATCGTCGCCAAGGCGCTCGACGCGCGTGGGCAGGGTCGCGAGCTGGCCGCAACGCTCAAGCTCCAGTCCTGGCAGGTCAAGAATCACCTGACCTGGGCGCGTCGTTTTTCGATGACCGAGCTCGTCGCAGCGCTCGAGGGTGCCGTTGATGTGGGGCTCGCGCTCAAGGGTTCGGCCGATTCTCAGACGGCGCTTTTGCTCTGGATTACGAACATCTTGAGAAAATCGTGATGATACCTGCCTATTTGACAAATTCGTTCTATCCCTTTGAGAGGGAGCGTGCTATAGTAGGCGCTTGCATGACCTCACCGTGTCTCAGAGGTGTCATACATTTTTTGCAAGGAACTCGAAAGGAACTCCAGAAGTGGCAAACATCAAGTCTCAGAAGAAGCGTATCCGCACCAATGAGGCAGCTCGCATGCGTAACAAGGCTGTCAAGTCCGAGCTCAAGACGCTGACCAAGCACGTCCAGTCCGCCGTCGCCGAGGGCGACGCCGAGAAGGCCCAGGCTGCCCTCAAGACCGTCACCAAGCGTCTCGACATGGCTGCCGCCAAGCATGTTATCCACAAGAACCAGGCTTCCAACCGCAAGTCCGGTCTTGCCAAGCTCGTGAACAGCATCAACGCCTAAGTTGTAAATTTCACACCACACAGATTACGCGCATAAATGGAGCCTGTTTTATGGAACAGGCTCCATTTTTTGTACCGCTCGGGTAAGATAGTCCGCATGAATACTTCAATTGACATTTCCCACATCCGCAACTTCTCGATCGTTGCGCATATCGACCATGGCAAGTCCACGATCAGCGACCGCATCCTCGAGCTCACCCATACCGTCGACGAACGCGACATGGAGTCGCAGCTGCTCGACACCATGGATATCGAGCGCGAGCGCGGCATTACGATCAAGTCCAATGCCGTCCGCGTTTCCTATGACGCCGACGATGGTGAGACGTATCAGTTCAATCTGATCGATACGCCGGGCCACGTGGACTTTACCTATGAGGTCTCGCGCTCGCTGGCAGCCTGTGAGGGCGCGGTACTCGTTGTCGACGCCACGCAGGGCGTCGAGGCGCAGACCGTTTCCAACGCGACGCTCGCCATGAACGCCAATCTGGACATTGTGCCGGCCATCAACAAGATCGACCTGCCCTCGGCCCATCCCGATGAGGTTAAGACCGAGATCGAGGATGACCTGGCGATCCCTGCCGATGATGCTGTGTACGTCTCGGGCAAGACCGGCGAGGGCATTCACGATCTGCTGGAGTCCATTGTCTTTTTGATTTCGCCGCCTAAGGGCGATGCAAACGCTCCGCTCAAAGCGCTCATTTTGGATTCGTACTTTGACGAGTATCGCGGTGTGGTGGCTACGGTGCGCGTCTTCGATGGTTCCATCAAAAAGGGCGATACCCTGCTTATGATGCAAGCCAAGGGCGACTTTTTGGTCGACGGCGTGGGCGTCAAGCGTCCTGCCGAGACCCCGGTCGACGCGCTGACGGTCGGCGAGGTCGGATATGTGGTCACGGGCTTGAAGGATCCCGAGGCCGTTCGCGTGGGCGATACCCTTACGTGGGCGTCGAACCCCTGCCCCGAGCCGCTTCCCGGTTATCGCGAGGCCAAGCCCATGGTCTATACGGGCCTGTTCCCGATCGACAACAAGGACTACGAGAACCTGCGTGACGCGCTCGATAAACTGCACGTCAACGACCCGTCGTTGGTGTGGGAGCCCGAGACCTCGGTGGCGCTCGGCTTTGGCTTCCGCGTGGGCTTCCTGGGCCTGCTGCACATGGAAGTCGTCAAGGAACGCCTGGAGCGCGAGTTCAACCTGGACCTCATTGCCACGAGTCCCTCGGTTGACTATCACGTCTACAAGACCGACGGCGAAATGATCGATGTCCGCAGTCCGCAGGACCTTCCCGAGGCCACACGCATCGATCGTATCGAGGAACCCTACCTCAAGGCAAAGATCATCTGCCCGCCTGAGTACACGGGTGCCGTCATGCAGCTCGCCATCGAGCACCGTGGCGTCACAACCGACATGATCCACCTGACGAGCAAATCGGTCGAGATGCGCTTCGATATGCCGCTCGCCGAGCTCATCTTGGACTTCTTCGATCAGCTTAAGAGCCGCACCAAGGGTTACGCCTCGCTCGACTACGAGTTCAACGAATATCGCCCCTCCGAGCTCGTCAAGCTCGACATCCTGCTTTCGGGCGACGAGGTGGACGCGCTGTCGTTTATCGTCCATAAGGACAAGGCATATGGCCTGGCCCGTGGCTTGTGCGACAAGCTCAAGGAGATCATCCCGCGTCAGCTGTTCGAGGTGCCCATCCAGGGTGCTATCGGCAACAAGATCATCGCCCGTTCCACCGTCAAGGCGCGTCGCAAGGACGTTCTTGCTAAGTGCTACGGCGGCGATATCTCGCGTAAGCGCAAGCTGCTCGAGAAGCAGAAAGAGGGCAAGAAGCGTATGAAGGCCATCGGATCGGTCGAGGTCCCGCAGGAGGCCTTTATGGCGATCCTCAAGGTGGACGAGTAGGTCCATGGCGCTTTCTGAATACAGCAAGCGGCTGCTGGGTGCCTATGCCGAGCAGCCGTTCCTTATGGCTCCCATGGCGGGCGTGACCGACCCCGCCTATCGCATCATGTGTCGCCGCCGCGGTGCCAACCTTGCCTACAGCGAGATGGTGAGCGTGGCGGGTCTTGCCTATGCCAGCAACAAGACCTGGCGCCTGGTGCTACCGGCCGACGAGGAGCAGCAGATTTGCGTGCAGCTCTTTGGCTCCAAGCCCGAGCAGTTTGCGAGCGCCGTCGCCGCCGTCGAGGAGCGCGTTGGCGCTCGCCTGTCGCTCGTCGATATCAATATGGCATGCCCCGCCCGCAAGGTTGTCACCAAGGGCGAGGGTTCGGCGCTCATGCGCACGCCCGACCTGGCGGAGAAGATCGTCGAGGCCACGGTGGGCGCGGCGCACGTGCCCGTGACCGTCAAGATTCGCAAGGGCTTTTATGCCGAGGACCGTAATGCCGCGACATTTGCCCAGATGCTTGAGAGTGCAGGGGCTGCCGCAGTCGCCGTGCATGGTCGTTGCGCCACGCAGCTCTACACGGGTCAGGCCGATTGGTCGGTCGTCGATGAGGTTGCCGACGCTGTCGAGATTCCCGTGATTGGTTCGGGCGATGTGTTCTCGGCCGAGGACGCTGCTGAGCATCTGCACGGCTCGGGTGCCAGCGCGGTGTTTATCGCGCGCGGCATCTACGGCAATCCGTGGGTGTTCGGCGATGCCCGAGCCCTTGCACTCGATGGCACGCCGGTTCCTTCTCGCTCCTCGGTCGAGCGCTTGGACGCTCTGCGTGAGCACCTAACGCTGACGCATGAGCTCTTGCCACTCATGTCGCGCGCCCGCACGTACGCAAGCTGGTACTTAAAGGGCATGCCCCATGCCGCCGCCTGGCGCGCTCAGGTGGTGCGTTGCTCTACGTACGAGGAGTTTATGGCGCTGGTCGATGATATCGAGCGCGATGTGGTGGCCTGCGAGGCCGCGCTTGCCGCCGGTGAGTCGGTGCCCGCTCAACCGCTGGAGGCTTAAGGGTGGCCGTTACCGCGCTGTACGTGCACGTGCCGTTTTGCGCTCAAAAATGCCGCTATTGCGACTTTGACTCGCGCAGCTTTGCTCTGTGTGATTTGGATGCTGCGCTCGATTCCTATTTTGAGCAGCTGTATGCGCGCCTCGATTCCTTTGGCGACGCCGGGGCGCTTGCGCAGGTCCGCACGGTCTATATTGGCGGCGGCACGCCCTCACTGGCTGGGGAGCGCCTGGTGAAACTTGCCCGTCGTATCTCCATGTGGTGCAAGCCCGTTGAATTTACTTGCGAAGCCAATCCTGAGTCGCTGACCGCCGAGCTCGCCACCGCGCTTGCCGAGGCGGGTGTCACGCGCATCTCTCTGGGCGTGCAAACCCTCGACAATACCGAGCTGGCTGCTATTGGCCGCATTCACGATGCTAATCGCGCACTTGCGGCTATCGCGACGGTGAAGGACGCTGGCCTCGATGTGTCGTGCGACCTGATGTGCGGCCTTCTCGGGCAGACGGCCGCAAGCTGGCGGAGCACGCTCGATGGCGTGTTGGCGGCGGCGCCTCATCATGTGTCGGTCTACCCGCTCACGCTCGAGGAGGGTACGCCACTCTATCGTATGGCGTGCCGTGACGAGTCGCTCGAGCCCGACGAGGATTTTCAGGCTTCGTGCATGGACGCGGCGCGTGAGCGCCTGGGTACGGCCGGCTATCATCCGTATGAGGTGGCAAGCTACGCGCTCGACGGCCATGAGTGCGCCCATAACATTGCCTACTGGACCGGACGGGGCTACCTGGGCCTGGGTCGTTCTGCCGCGGGCATGCTCGACGATGAGGATTTCGACCGTCTTGCAGGTTTGTTCCCCGGCGTGTCTTCTCGAGGCGATGCGTACCGCGTGCGTCTGGTGCAACGTGACGATGACGCGACGGCGTTCGAGGCCGAATATCTGTCGCAGCGCGAGGCTGTCGCCGAAGACTTGATGCTCGCCTGTCGCATGACGCGCGGTGTCGCGTCCGACCTGTTGGCTCGTGCAGCTTGCGTCATCCCAACGGGCGAGCTGACAGCTGCCTGCGATCGCGCGCTCGAATTGGGTCTTGCCACTTGGGTGCCCGAGACGTTCTGGGGTCATGAGGGACCCTTCACTACGGCAGATGTCGTCGCGGGCCATGTTCGAGCTCGTCTGGCGCCGACCCATCTGGGCTGGCTCGATGGAAATGTTCTGTTCGAGCTGTTTTGGGATCTAGCTTAGGCCGCTCGGGTAGAATTACCGGAATATATACGCTGCTGTGAGCAGGAGGTTGCCGCGCATGGCGACGATGAACGAAAAAGATTACTACGAGATTCTGGGTGTCTCAAAGGACGCCACCTCGCGTGATATTCAAAAGGCCTTCCAGCAAAAGGCCCGTAAGCTCCATCCGGACGTCAATAAAGAGCCGGATGCCGAGGAAAAGTTTAAAGAGGTTTCCGAGGCCTACGCCGTGCTTTCGGATGAGCAAAAACGTGCGCGCTACGACGCCATGCGTTCTGGCAATCCCTTTGCCGGTGCTCCTACGGCTTCGCCCTATGGTGGCGGCTACGCCGGCAGCACGGGCTATGGCAATCCCTTTGAGGGCGGCTTTCCCTTTGGTGGCGCCTGGGGCCAGCAGCGTCGCGGCCAGGCTGCCTACAATCCCGAGAACGGCGCCAACGTGGTCGTCGATATCAGACTCGACGCCAAGGAGGCCAAGGGCGGTGCCCGCAAGACCGTCCGCTACACGCGCTTCGATTCCTGTGGTCACTGCGGCGGCTCGGGCTCTATTTCGTCCGAGCATGCACATACCTGCCCGAGCTGCGGTGGCCGCGGCCACATCGACGTCGACCTGTCCTTCCTGTTTGGTGCGGGCACGTTCCAGTCGGTCTGCCCCGAGTGCGGCGGTTCCGGTAAGGTCGTGGCCGACCCCTGCCCCGATTGCGGTGGCAGCGGGCGAACCCGTGTGACCTCCGAGCAGACGATTGAGTTTCCTGCCGGCACGCACGATGGCGACGAGGTCCGCATTAGCGGCATGGGCCATGCTGGCACTAACGGTGCCGCGGGCGGCGACCTGGTCGGCCGCGCCCATGTTGAGGCCGAGCGCTTGGAAGGCAAGGCCCGTACTGGCTTTTACCTGATGGGCATTGTGGCGCCGTTTTTGGTGCTGTCGGCCATCTCGGGCGTGTTCTCGGCCTTTGCCGTGATGTGCTTTATTCCGTTTACCATGGGCCTGTTCATGGTGCTTTCGGACGGTGTGCTTCATCGCAGCCTGCTGTGGTGGAAGCGCGGTGCGATGCAGTTTGCCAACGGTTTTGCCAACGGCTTCATGTTCGCGCTCGTGTCGGTTTGGTTCGCGAGCTGCTCGCAACGGGCCATGCTTTCGCCGTATCAAATGCAATAACATCAAACCCTCTGTTTGCGGTCGGCCCAGCTTGGGTATAGGACGCACTGTGACAATAATGAAAGTCGGAAGGATTCGGTCGTGTCGGAAAATAGGGATTACTACGAGGTGCTTGGCGTCGACAGGGATGCCGACGCGCGGACGATTAAGCGTGCGTTTTTAAAGAAGGCCCGTACCGTACATCCGGATGTTTCGGACGATCCCGAGGCCGAGGCCAAGTTCAAGGAGCTCAACGAGGCCTATTCCGTTCTTTCCGATGAGCAGAAGCGTGCTAACTACGACCGTTACGGCACTGCCGACGGCCCTGGTGGTTCGGGCTACGTCGATATCAACGATATCTTTGGTGGCATGGGCATGGACGACTTGTTCTCGTCGTTCTTTGGCGGTGGCGCCGGTGGTGGTGCCCGCAGCCGTCGTGAGCGTCGTCGTGGACGTGACATGGCCATCTCGCTTTCGGTGACGCTCGAGGAGGCGGCGCTCGGCTGCAAAAAGATGATCAGCTATGACCGCCTTGCTCCTTGCGAGGACTGCAATGGCACCGGTAGGGCCGAGGGTGCACAGGAAAAGCAGTGCAGTCGCTGCCACGGTACGGGCTACGTCACGACGGTTCAGCGATCGTTTTTGGGCCAGGTTCAGTCTTCCTCGCCTTGCCCCGACTGCCATGGCGAGGGCACGGTTATCGACCATCCCTGCGAGACCTGCGACGGTCAGGGCCGCACGCCTTCGCACGAAAAGATCGACATCGATATTCCCGCCGGCGTTTCGACCGGTCGCCAGCTGCGTGTGAGCGGCTTTGGCGAGGCCGGCCTTCGCGGCGAGCCTTCGGGCGACTTGATTGTCAACGTGCGCGTTGCCGACCATGAGCGCTTTAAGCGCAACGGTGACGACCTGTACCTGGTGAGCGATATCTCGATTGCGCAGGCTGCGCTCGGCTGCGAGATCGAGGTCGAGGGCATTATGCCCGACGAGGTCGTTAAGGTGACGGTTCCCGCCGGCGCCCAGTACGGCGACACCGTGAGCGTCAATAATTACGGCATGCCGCGCATTGGCGGTGGCGGTTCGCGTGGCCGCCTGATCGTGCAACTGCGCGTGGTCGTTCCCACCAATCTTTCCAATAAGCAACGCGAGCTGCTCCGTGCTTTTGCCGATGAGATGGGCGATGACGTCGCTTCCGGTAAGAAGTCGGTGACCGACCGTATCAAGAGTGCCCTCGACGATATCCTCGATTAAGGAGCCCGCGTGCTCGCACCCCATATTTCCGTCGTCAACCTCGGCTGCCGTGTCAACCGGGTTGAGTCTGACCGTATCACTGCTGATCTTATGCGCCTGGGCTTTGCTATGGTGGAGCCCCACGATGCCGATCTGATCGTCATTAACACCTGTGCCGTTACTGGCGAGGCCGAGGCCAAGACCCGTAAGGCCGTCCGTCATGCGCTGGCCCATCCAAACGAGCCCTATGTGGTCGTGACCGGATGCGTGGTCAATTTGCATCCCGAGGAGCTGTTGGAGCTTTCGGATCGCGTGATTGCCGAGCCGTCTAAGATCGATGTCGCCGAACGTGTCTGCGATGTGCTGGGCGTTGAGTCCGATAGCGTTCCCGCCTGCAGCGATGGTGACGTGGTCGATGCGCTCGGTCGTTCGCGGCTGGGCGTGAAGATCCAGGATGGCTGCAACCACCGTTGCACCTATTGCATCGTGTGGAAGGCCCGCGGCCCCGAGCGTTCCGTGCCCGTCGAGTCCGTGCTTGAGCAAGTTCGCGAGGCCCAGGAGGCCGGCGTGCCCGAGGTGGTGCTGACCGGTGTGAACCTGGGTGCCTACGATGGCAAGAGCGCGACCGACGAGCATGTCGAAATCGATGAGCTGCTCGAGGCCATCATGGAGCGCACGACTATTGCGCATGTGCGCATTTCCTCGGTCGAACCCATGGATATCTCTGAGCGCCTGCTTAAGGTTATGGCGCGCTATCCGCAGCGTATTGCCCCGTTTTTGCACCTGCCCGTGCAGTCCGGCTGTACGGCGACGCTGCATCGCATGGGTCGTCCCTATAGTGCCGAGGCTTTTGAGGACACGGTGCGCATGATTCGCGCCATCCTGCCGCAGGCGTCTCTTTCGTGCGACGTCATCGTCGGTTTTCCTGGTGAGACGGACGAGGAGTTCGAGGAGTCGCTGGCGCTGTGCCGCCGCGTGGGGTTCTCGCGTATGCACGTGTTCCGCTACAGCAAGCGTCCCGGTACCCTTGCTGCCGACATGCCCGACCAGGTGCCGTCCGAGGTTATGGCCGAGCGCAGCCGCCGTATGCGAGACGCGGCGCAGGAGCTCGCTATTGCCGATGCTCGTCGTCGCGTGGGCACTGTCGAGCGTGCCGTGCTCGAGTATGGTGACAACCTGACGCTCGGTTCGTTCCATCATGCCCGTCTTGACGATACCTGTGGACTTACAGCCCCGTGCCTGCTCGATGTTGCTATCATCGGAGTCGATGATTCCGGCTTGGTCCATGCGCGCAGGGAGGTCCATGGAAGCCTCGAAGATTAGACTTACCGTTCCCGAGGGAATTGATCCCTCGCGCGTTTTGGGTGCCGGCGACGGCGTCCTTCGTGCGCTCGAGAGCTTGGTTCGCGCTCACGTGGTCGCCCGTGGCGATAGCATCTCCGTGAGCGGCGACCCGGACGAGGTCGAGCTCGTGGCTCGCTTTTTCGAATATGCTTTTCGCGAGGCGGCGGCCGGTCGTACCCTGTCTGCCGACGATGTCTCGCGTTGCTTGGCCGTCTTGCGCGACGGCGAGCATGAGGCCACATCGCTTCGCGATGACGTGCTGCTTTCATACCGCGGTCGCGTCATTCGTCCCAAGACGCTCGGGCAAAAACGTTATGTGGATGCCATTCGCTCGCATACCATCACCTTTGGCTTGGGTCCTGCCGGTACCGGTAAGACTTATCTGGCCATGGCGCTCGCCGTTGCCGCGCTCAAGCGCCATGAGGTGGGCCGTTTGATCTTGACGCGTCCGGTTGTCGAAGCAGGGGAGAACCTGGGCTTTTTGCCCGGTACCCTCGAGGAAAAGATTGATCCGTACATGCGTCCGCTCTACGACGCCCTTTTTGACATGATGGATCGCGAGCGCACCGATGAGCTTATGGAGCGCGGCGTGATCGAGATCGCCCCGCTTGCCTATATGCGCGGTCGTACGCTGAGCGATGCCTTCGTGGTGCTCGACGAGGCCCAAAATACCACGCCCGAGCAGATGAAGATGTTCCTGACGCGCCTGGGCTTTAACTCCAAGTTCGTGATTACCGGCGACCTCAGCCAGCGCGACCTGGTGGGTCGTCGTGGCGGCTTGGCGGATGTCGAGAAGATTTTGAGCCGTGTCGACGATGTGGCGTTTGCACACCTGGAGCGCGCCGACGTGGTGCGCCATGCCCTGGTGGGTCGTATCGTCGAGGCATACGATGCTTATGATGACGTGCGTGAGCAGCGCTCGCGCGACCGAAAGGAGTCCCGTTGAGTGTATTGATCAGCAACGATGCCGAGCTCGATACGCTGCTCGACGCGCAGGAGGTGGAGCACATCTGCGAGGTTGTGCTTGCCGCCGAGGGCGTTGAGCGTGAAGTCGAGATCTCCCTTTCGTATGTCGACGAGGACGAGATGCACGAGCTCAACCACGAGTGGCGTGGCATCGACCGCACCACCGATGTGCTCTCGTTTGAATGCGACTCGGCCTTTGACGAGGATATTCCCGCCGACGAGACGCTCGAGCTCGGCGATATCATCTTGGCCCCGCAGGTCATTGCCCGTCAGGCCCCCGGCTTTGGCAATAGCCCTGCCGACGAGTGCCGCCTGATGTTCGTACACGGCATGCTGCACCTGCTGGGGTATGACCATATCGAGGACGACGAGGCCGAGGTCATGGAGGCCCGCGAGGACGCTATCCTGCGCGATCTGGCGCTCGAGCGCGGCGAGGACCCCAAACTCGTTCACGTCGGCCCCATCACCAATCATGCCCACGACTAGGAGCCGTTTATGATTCCCGGATCGAACAAGGACCATCCGTCCTTTTTAAAGTCGTTCTCATACGCCATGGAGGGCTTCGTCACCGCCGTCAAGACCGAGCGCAACATTAAGGTCATGCTCGTGGCAGGCGTGTGCACCGTCATTGCCGGCTGCATCGTGGGGCTCGATATTGCCGAGTGGGCCACGATTATCATCTGCTGCGGCCTGGTGATTCACGGCGAGCTGTGCAATACCGCCATGGAGGCCATCGTCGACCTGGCGACCCAAGAGCTCCATCCGCTGGCAAAGCGTGCGAAGGACATCGCCGCCGCCTCGGTATACGTTCTTTCCATTACCGCCGCGATCGTGGGCTTGCTTGTCTTTGCCCACGCGCTCGACTTTATTTAGAAAGGGATTCCCATGTCCGACAATATGCAGCCTATCGATGAAATTTTGGACGACGAGTCCCCGGATGCTAAGGCGACCGAGGCCTATGAGGAAGTCGAGGAGTTCGACCCGTTTGAGGGCATGAGCGACGAGGAACTCGACGCCCTGTGCGACGAGGACGACAGCCTCGCGGGCTTTGGCGACGTTGAGTCCGGTTTCCGCAGTGGCTTCGTGGCCTTGGTCGGCCGCCCCAACGCCGGTAAGTCAACGCTGCTCAACGCCTGCTATGGCAAAAAGGTCGCCATCACCTCGCCGGTGGCCCAGACGACCCGCCGCCGCATGCGCGCCGTCGTCAACCGCCCCGGCTACCAGCTGGTCTTTGTCGATACCCCGGGTATCCACAAGCCCAAGGACGGTCTAGGGTCCGAGCTCAATAAAAGTGCGCTGTTCGAGCTGAACGATGTCGATGTTGTCGCGTTTTTGATTGATGCCACCAAGCCGATCGGCAGGGGAGACGCCTGGGTTGCCGAGCGCGTTAAGAACGCCCGTTCCAAGAAGGTCCTGGTGCTTACCAAGGCCGATGAGGCCGACCCCGCACAGGTCATGGAGCAGCTTAAGGCTGCCCACGAGCTCATGGAATATGACGACGAGATCGTGACGTCGTCGGTCAAGAACTTCAACGTCGATGCCTTCATCGAGACCGTTGCGCACTTTTTGCCCGAGGGTCCGCGTTGGTTCCCCGAGGACATGGGTACCGACGCTTCCGATGAGACGCTCGTTGCCGAGTTTGTGCGCGAGAAGGTCTTGCGCCGCACCCGTGATGAGATCCCGCACTCCGTGGGCGTGATTTGCGATGCGCTCGAGCAGACCAAGAAGGTGCTGCGCGTGCACGCCACCATTTACGTCGAGCGCGAGGGCCAAAAGGGCATCATCATCGGCAAGGGCGGCGAGATGATCAAACATATCGGCATCGACGCCCGTCGCGACCTTGAGCGCATCTTTGGCACCCAGGTCTTTTTGGAGCTGGACGTGAAGGTCAAGGCCGGCTGGCGTGACGACGAGGCCCAGATTCGCCGCTTTGGCTATAACGCCGAGGATTAGGGACACGCGGCGCGAATGGCAGGTTCTCGTACATATCGCACGAAAGTGATCGTGCTCGATAAGACGAAGCTCAAAGAGACGGACCTGATCCTGACGATGCTTGACGAGCGGGGTCGGCAGGTTCGTGCCGTGGCAAAGGGCGCCCGCAAACCCGGCGGACGCCTGGCTGCGCGCTGCGAGATGTTCTGTACCGTTGATCTGCTGCTTGCGCATGGACGGTCGCTCGACGTGGTTTCCCAGGCCGAGCTTATGGAGGCGCCGCTCGGCGCTGCTCCCGATTACGAGATGACATGCGCCGCAAGCGCGATCGCCGAGGTCGCGCGCGTGTGCTCGTTCGAGGACGCCGAGGACCCGTTTACCTTTGCCATCACGCAGCGAGCGCTTGCCTTGGTGGGCAGCGGGCTCGACGCGGCGCATATGGATCTACTTGTGGCGGCATATGTCTTTAAGCTGCTGTCCCACGTTGGCTACCGACCCGATTTTTCGGCCTGCGTGCTGTGCGGAGACCCCATGTTGTCGTATTTTTCGCCCCAGGCGGGCGGTCTCATGTGCGGGTCGTGTGCGTCGAGCGTTCCGGGTGCCGAGCTGGTGTCGACCGGTGAGGTCGCATGGCTGCGCGCCCTCATGTCCATGACCTTCGATGCGCTTATGGCCGAGAGGGTCGACCCCCATACCGCTGCCTTTTTGCTGGGGCTTTCGCACGTGTGGGCTGCGACGCACACCGATCAACGTCTCCGTGCGATGGAATTCATGTTGGGTCGGTGATGATGCGCAGGCGCGGGCCGCTTGTGGTAAAATACCGACCTGTTGGTACCTCGACCTTGGATGCTCGCTCCACCGGCGGCTTCCCAGTCCGAGGCGAATAGCGTCGCCCACGGGCGACAAGAAACGAAAGGTGAAACAATGACTGTTTCCAAAGAGCGCAAGGCGGAGCTGACTGCCCAGTTCGGTAACACCCCGGTCGACACCGGCAACCCCAAGGTTCAGGTCGCCATCCTGACCGAGCGCATCAAGGAGCTGACCGAGCACATGAAGTCCCACCAGAAGGACTTCCACACCCGTCGTGGCCTGCTCATGCTCGTCGGCCGTCGTCGTCGTCTTCTCTCCTACATCAAGAAGAACGACATCGTCGAGTATCGTGAGCTCATCAAGGCTCTGGGCATCCGCGACAACATCCAGTAAGGATTTGTACATGCTAAGAGCGTCCTGCGCAGCGGGGCGCTCTTTTTGTGTAAGGGCGTGAACAATCACGCTCTGAAGCGTGGCGGGGGCAGGGGGCCCGCGTCACATGAGGAGCCTGCAGGCAAGGGGCCTGCGGGGTAAAGGAGAACAATGACACTCGTATCCAAGACCTTTGAGCTGTACGGCAAGACCTACACCTTTGAGTCGGGCGAGCTTGCCAAGCAGGCCACCGGCGCCTGCCTGGTCAAGCAGGGCGACACCACGATGCTCGACACCGTGGTCGTCTCCAAGGAGCGCAAGAACTACGACTTCTTCCCGCTGACCGTCGACTTCAATGAGAAGATGTACGCCGCCGGCCGCATCCCGGGTGGCTACCTCAAGCGTGAGGGCCGTCCCAGCGAGAAGGCCACGCTCACCGCGCGCATGATCGACCGTCCGATTCGCCCGAGCTTCCCGGACGGCTTCCGCAACGAGGTACACATCGTCGCTACCTCGCTCGTCGCCGACCAGGTCAACCCCTTTGACGTCATCAACGTCATGGGTGCCTCTCTGGCCATGACGCTCGGCGGCGTGCCCTTCGAGGGCCCGCTTGCCTGCGTGCGCATCGGCCGTAACGTGGAGACCGGCGAGTTTATCGTCAACCCCACCTACGAGGAGCGCGAGAACTCCGACCTGGACCTGGAGCTGGGCGGCTCTGCCGACTTCATCTCGATGGTCGAGGCCGGCGCCGAGGAGATCTCCGAGGACGACATGCTCGCCGCCATGAAGTTTGGCCAGGAGGCCCTTGCTGCCTTCTGCCAGGCTCAGGACGAGTTTGTCGCCGAGTGGGAGCAGGTCAACGGCGCCATCGTCAAGAAGGAGTACCCGCTCGACCAGCCCGTCGAGGAGGTCCAGGAGCGCATCTTCGCCCACTACGACGAGATGGCAGCCGCCCTTCGCGACGCCGACAAGCTCTCCCGTATCGGTAAGGTCGAGGCTCTGAAGGAGTCCATCCGTGCCGAGTTCACCGAGGAGGAGCAGGCCGCTTGGGAGCGCGAGATCCCCGTGGCGCTCAAGAAGCTCGAGAAGAAGGCCATGCGCACCATGGTCGTCGAGACCGGCGAGCGCGTCGACGGCCGTGCCGCCGATGAGATCCGTCCCATCATGGTGAAGGACAACTATCTGCCGCTCGTTCATGGCTCCGGCCTGTTCCAGCGCGGTCAGACCCAGGTGCTCTCCGTGCTGTCGCTCGGCATGCTCAACGAGGGCCAGCGTCTGGATACCATCGAGCCCACCGAGGGCAAGCGCTATATGCATCACTACAACTTCCCGCCGTTCTGCACCGGCGAGACCGGCCGCATGGGCAGCCCCAAGCGCCGCGAGATCGGCCACGGCAACCTGGCCGAGCGCGCTCTGCTTCCGGTGCTTCCCGACGAGAACGAGTTCCCCTACGCCATCCGCGTGGTCTCCGAGGTCATGGAGTCCAACGGCTCCTCTTCGATGGCTTCGACCTGCGGCTCCACGCTCGCCCTTATGGACGGCGGCGTGCCCATTAAACGCCCGGTCTCCGGTATCGCCATGGGCCTGATCCAGGAGGAGGGCAAGACCGTGGTCCTGTCCGACATCCAGGGTCTCGAGGACTTCCTGGGCGACATGGACTTTAAGGTCACCGGCACCACCGAGGGCATCACCGCCCTGCAGATGGACAACAAGGCCACCGGCCTTACCTTCGACATCCTGGCCCGCGCCCTGCAGCAGGCCAAGGAGGGTCGCGCCTTCATCCTGCAGAAGATGCTCGATGTGATCCCCGAGCCGCGTCATACCACGCGCAGCACCGCCCCGCGCATCGTCTCCATCCAGGTTCCGACCGATAAGATCCGTGACGTCATCGGTTCCGGCGGCAAGGTCATCCGCGGCATCCAGGACGAGACCGGCGCTTCGGTCGACATCCAGGAGGACGGCACCGTCTTTGTCGGCGGCACCGGCGAGTCCGTCGATCAGGCTGTCGAGCGTATCAAGCTCATCATCAAGGTTCCCGAGCCGGGCGAGGAGTACACCGGTCGTGTGGTCTCCATCCAGCCCTTCGGCGCCTTCGTCAACCTGCTGCCCGGTAAGGACGGCCTGCTGCACATCTCCCGCGTCGCCAAGGGCCGCGTGGAGAAGGTCGAGGACGTCCTCAACGTGGGCGACGAGGTCAAGGTCGTCGTCATCGAGGTCGACGATCGTGGCAAGATCTCGCTCGATCGTCTTGACAAGCCCGAGGCCCCGGCTCGCGCCGAGGGTGCCTCCGAGGGCGACGGCGAGCACTTCCAGCGCCGTGAGCGTCCGCGTCGCGAGCGCTCCGAGCGCAGCGACCGTCCGCGCCGTCCCGGCGACAATGGAGGCCGCAAGCCCCGCCGTCACCACGACGCCGAGTAACAGCCGCATATAAGCAGCTCACCAAGGGCGACTCCGTAACGGGGCCGCCCTTTTGCTATTCCCGGCGGGGTCCGCGGGTAAAGTTT
>JAIIWC010000113.1 GCA_022745215.1 Collinsella sp.
CTCCAGAATCTCGGAGCAGGCGGCAACGCACTCGTCGCAGATAAAGATGTTGGTCGGGCCCTTTACGAGGCGGCGGACCTGGCCCTGCTCTTTTCCGCAGAAGGAGCAGCGGATGGGGTTGCCGTTCTCGTCAAAGTTGTCCTGCATATTACCTGCCATCCTAGGCGTCCTTCGCGGCGAGATCGCGCGAGGTGACGATGCGATCGATCAGGCCGTAGTCGAGGGCCTCGGCAGCGGTCAGGTAGTTGTCGCGCTCGGTGTCGGCCTGGACCTTCTCGATCGGCTGGCCCGAGGCATCGGACAGGATCTGGTTGAGCTCGCGACGGGTCTTCTTGATCTCCTCGGCCACGATCTCGATCTCGGTCTGCTGGCCCTGGGCACCGCCACTGGGCTGGTGAATCATGACCTTGGAGTGCGGCAGGCAGAAGCGCTTGCCCTTGGCGCCGGCCGAGAGCAGCACGGCGGCCATGGATGCGGCCATACCGACGCAGATGGTGGAGACCTGCGGCTTGATGAAGTTCATAGTGTCCAGAATCGCCAGACCGGAGTAGACCTCGCCGCCGGGCGAATTGATGTAGAGCGAGATATCCTTCTCGGCATCCTGGCTCTCAAGATGCAGCAGCTGGGCAACGACCAGGTTGGCGCTGACGGAGTTGATCTCCTCGCCCAAGAAGATGATGCGGTCGTTGAGCAGGCGCGAATAGATATCGTAGCTGCGCTCGCCGCGCGGCGTCTGCTCGATAACGTATGGCACGAGGGCGGAATCGAACTTAGCGATCATACGCATCTCCATTTCTCTTACGGACCAATAGTGGTTCTAGACAAACGTACGGTGCCCGCATGCTATGCATTGGCTGGCACCGTACGAAGCAACCGGATAACCGGCTTATAACTTTACCCCATCACGGGCGCGTACATGCGCTCGCAGAAAAGGTGGCGAGAATTACTCGGCGTCCTTGGCGGTCTCGTCGACCTCGGTCACCTTGGCGTTCTCGACCAAGTGGTCGACGGCCTTGGAGCGACGGATGGACTCGCGGACGGCAGGCATGCGGCCATCGGCGATGAACTCGGCCTTGGAAGCCTCGACGTCCTTGACGCCGGCCTTCTCGAACTCGGCGTTGATGTCGTCCTCGGTGACCTCGATCTTGAGCTCACGGGCGAGGGCGTCGAGGGCCAGGGACTCACGGGCAACGTCGTTGGCCTGCTTGTGCAGGTCGCCGATGAACTGCTCCATGGTCAGACCGGAAGCGGGCAGCCAGGTGTCGAGGGTCATGCCGCGGGCAGCGAGGTTGGACAGGAAGTTCTGGCCAAGCTCCTCAAAGACGGACTGCTCGTAGTCGGCATCCATCTCGTCGAGCTGCAGGCGCTCAGCGAGAGCGGAGACGCAACGGTTCTCCTTCTCGGCAGGGAGGCGGGAAGCCTTGTCCTGCTCGATCTCGATCTTGATAGCGTCGCGCATAGCGTCGATGCTGTCGAAGCCAAAGTCGGACTTGACGAGCTCGTCGGTGAGCTCGGGGGTGTTGCGGACCTTAATGCCCTTGACGGTGACCTCGACGGTGTGGGTCTCGGCCTCCTCGCCCTCCTCGGCCTCGTCGGTCCAGGTGACGGACTTGACATCGTCAACGTTGGCGCCGATCAGGGCCTCGTTGAACTCCTTGGGATTGCTGTCGCTGCCGGCGATGAGCATGCGGCCCTCGGCGGCGAAGTTGTCGGCGTTCTCGACGGCCTTGAGGTCGACGGTCACATAG
>JAIIWC010000053.1 GCA_022745215.1 Collinsella sp.
CGCCTGTGGTGGCGCTCCTCCTTGCGTTCTTCTGCTGCCTGCTCCTCCTGCTTAAAGGCGGGGTCGTCGGGGGTGACGAGCTCATCCTCGTGCGTGCGCTTGTTGTAATGGTGACGCAGCACGGGCTCAAACAGGTGCAGGTGCTTGGCAAAGGCCGCCGAGCCAATGGCGAGTACGGTAAAGATGAGCACGCGCATGGGCACCTCGACCTGGTTAATCGCGGCGGCGCCGGCCGAAAGCATGATGCACCAGGCGTAGATGAGGAGCACTGCCTGCTTTTGGTTGTAGCCCTCTTGGATCAGGCGGTGGTGGATGTGGCCCTTGTCGGCCTGTCCGATGCTAATGTGGGCGCGCTTGCGGCGCACGATGGCGCTAAACGTGTCGATGATGGGCACGCCGGCAACGATGAGCGGGATGATAAGCGAGGTGAGCGCGGCGGTGCGGCTCACGTTGAGTAGCGAGATGGAGCCCAGCGCAAAGCCCAGAAGCAGCGACCCCGAGTCGCCCAAGAAGATGCTTGCGGGGTTGAAGTTGTATCGCAAAAAGGCCAGGCAGGCGCCAAAGAGCGCAATGGAGAGCGCGGCGGCGTCGATGCGGCCCGAGAGAACGGCCATCGAAAACATGGTGAACGACGCGATGCCGCAGATGCCCGTGGCCAAGCCGTCGAGGCCGTCGATGAGGTTAATGATGTTGGTGAATGCCACCAGATAGATCACGGTGATGGGGTAGGTGAGCCATCCGAGCATGATTTCGCCGGGGGCAAACGGGTTGACGATGACGCCGATCCGCAGGCCGCCGATACAGGCGATGAGCGCGGCGAGGACCTGACCGGCCAGTTTTTGTTTGGGCTTGAGCTGGAAGACGTCGTCGATAGCGCCGGTCGCAAAGATGACGGTAAAGGAGAGCGCCAGCATGGGATAGCTAATGTGAAGGCGCGGGTGCGGCACCAGGACGGGCGGCCAGCCTAGGTGCCAGGTGCCTAGGATTTGCACAATGCAGGCAACGACCAGGCCCAAAAACACCGCCGTTCCGCCCAAACGCGGGATGGGCTTGGTGTTGATGCGGCGCTTAGAAGGATAGTCGACGGCGTCGAGCTTAATTGCCAAGCGCTTGACCAGGGGCACCGTGAGGAAGGTCGTGATAAAGGCCGCCGCTGCCACGCATAGGTACGGTATGTAGCTCGGGGATGAAGCCATGAATCTAAAAACCGCCAAGCGTCGAAGGGAAAGGTCAGAAGAACGCCATGCGCAAAGGGCATAGCCGAATCATGATACTCGACCAAGGGGGGTGCATGGAATTGCACGCAGCGATAATCACGCGCTTACCAGATATTGGGATGTTGTCGATGGCTTGTCGGGATGCCGGCGGGGATCCATGTGGACTGTAATGGTGATTTTCGGCAAAAGAAAACCACCCCCCACGTTACGAAAATGAACCCACCTAAAACAGGTGGGTGCCCTCATCGACTGTTCCAGCGTCCTTAACAACGAAGGATACCTGTACTAGGTACGACTGTGTGGGCTCCCTAAATAAACGCGACGGTTCACCCAGTTGCTCCGCGGGGGGCGGAATACCTACATCATAAAGCGGCACTTTGTCGATTCCAGTCTTGACATTACAAAAATCGTGTCGGACGATTACGGCGCCTTAGGGACGGAGCCGTCTGTGCGGTCTGGCCCTTTACGTTTGAGCTGCTGAATCGTTGTTTTGGAGCATGTTTTTATGCCGACGTCGTTGACCGAACTTTTTTCGCCCGCCTGCCATTTGTGTCCGCGCCGTTGCGGTGCGGCGCGCGACGAGGGCGCGCGTGGCGTGTGCGGTGCTAACGACACGCTTAAGGTGGCTCGCGCAGCGCTTCATATGTGGGAGGAGCCGCCTATCTCGGGCGAGGCCGGCTCGGGCACGATTTTCTTTAGTGGCTGCTCGCTCAAATGCATCTATTGTCAGAACCACGAGATCTCAACGGGCAATTTTGGCCTTGAGATTTCGCCCGAGCGCTTGGTCGAGATTATGCTGGAGCTGCAGGAGCAGGGTGCCAATAACATCAACCTGGTGACGGCGACGCATTATGCTCACCTGCTGCCGGCCGCGATTGCCGCAGCTCGGGAGCGCGGGCTGGACATCCCGATCGTCTACAACACGAGCGGCTATGAGCGGGCGAGTGCCGTGGCAGCGCTCGGCGATCTGGTCGACGTGTGGCTTACCGACTTTAAGTATGCCGACGCGGGGCTTGCGCAGTCGCTTTCTCATATTAAGGACTACCCGCGCGTGGCCGTGTCGGGTCTGGCCCAGATGGCTCGCGAGATCGATCGCCGCGGGGGAGAGCTGGTGGACGAGGACGGGCTCATGAAGCGCGGTATGATCGTGCGTCACCTGGTGCTGCCGGGGCATGCCGACGATTCGTGCCGCGTGTTAGACCTGGTGTGGCAGACGGTGGGCGACGTGCCGATCTCGGTCATGAACCAGTACACGCCCAATGCGCTCATGCGCGAACAAGGCGGCGACCTGGCGCGCGCCGTGACGCGCGAGGAGTATGAGCAGGTGCTCGACCATGCCGACGACCTGGGCTTTACGACGATGTTTTGGCAAGAAGGCGGCGCGGTAGACGAGAGCTTTACCCCGGCGTTCGACACCACCGGCGTCCTCACCAGCGCAAAGTAGCGCGTTCGCCGATGATTTTTCTGGAACGGGGATTAAAAAAATCATCGAGAGGATCGCCTGCTCGAAAAGTTGTCAAAATAGCCGCGACCCAAAAAGACTGATTATTGGGCGTTGACAGTTGGCGAGCCGTAGGTAAAATATCGACTTGTCCTGGGGACGTAGCTCAGTTGGGAGAGCGCTGCCGTCGCATGGCAGAGGCCGAGGGTTCGACTCCCTTCGTCTCCACCCTTGGATTTGATAAGCCGCTGACATTGTGTCGGCGGCTTTTTTTAAAAGAAAGGGCTGTACCATGGCCGAGCTTGAGTCCCAACCACTGTCTGCCGAGGAACGCGCCGAGTTGGAAGAGCTCCGCGCCGAGAAAGCTCGTCGCGAGGCCCAGGAAGAGGCACGCCGTGAGCGTGAGGAGCTGGCCGCCCTGCGTGCCGAGCGTGCGAAGGCCGAGGAGGCCGCCGCGAACGTCGCCCCCGCGCCCAAGCCCGCCGCCGCGAAGCCCGCGCCTGCCGCGCACAAACCTCAGCCTAAAAAGGCCGCTCGTCCCAAGCCCGTCGATCCCAAGCCGAGCCGTGACGAGATGAGCTTTGCCCAGCGCATGGTTACCTCCAAGGAGCCTACGGGCGAGAACGAGATCCCTGGCATGGCGCCGGCTCAAAAAATCATCATTGTCCTTGCCCTCATCGCGTTTGTCATCTTTATGGGCTACACGATCCTGACCAGCATGGGTCTGCTCTAGCCGATTCGCGCCGGGTGTCATGCCCGAACACTCTGCCCTTGTCCAACCCTCAACCTCTGCACAACGCATCCGAAAGGTCGCCCCATGGCTTTGACCGACATCTCTCATCCCACCGACATTGCAATGCTCACCGATCTGTACGAGCTCACTATGGCCCAGGGCCTGTGGGAGAGCGGCAAGGCCAATGAGCAGGGTTGTTTTACCGCGTTTTACCGCGACCATCCCTTTGGCAGCGCCTATGCCGTCATGTGCGGCACCGCCGAACTGCCCGAGCTGGTCGAGAATCTGCGCTTTACGCCCGAGGACATCGACTACCTCGCCTCGCTCCAGGCCCCTGCCGGCGGCGCGATGTTCAAGCCTGGATTCCTCGACTACCTGCGCGATTTTCGTGCGCATGTAAACATCGACGCCGTGCCCGAGGGCGAGCTCGTCTTTCCGCGCGAGCCCATGGTGCGCGTCACCGGTCCCGCGCTGGAATGCCAGCTGCTCGAGACGGCGCTGCTCAACATCGTCGGGTTCCAGACGCTTGTCGCCACCAAGACGGCGCGCGTGGTGCTCGCCGCCGACGGTCGCCCCGTGGCGGAGTTTGGCCTGCGCCGAGCCCAGGGTCCCGATGGCGGCCTGGCCGTTGCGCGCGCGAGCTACGTTGCCGGCTGCTCCTCTACGTCCAATGTGCTCGCCGGCCGCCGCTACGGTATTCCCGTCTTTGGCACGCATGCGCACAGCTGGGTCATGAGCTTCGACTCCGAGCTCGAGGCATTCCGGGCTTTTGCTAAGTCGAGTCCCAAGAACTGCACGCTGCTCATCGACACCTACGACGTACGCGAGGGTTGCGAGCATGCCATTACGGTTGCCAAGGAGATGGAGGCGGTGGGCGAGCGCCTGTCGGCTATTCGCATCGACTCCGGCGACCTCGCCAAGCTCTCCAAGTATGTTCGCGGCCGTTTTGATGCCGAGGGCCTGCCCTATGTGGGGATCTCGGTTTCTAACGATCTGGATGAGCACACGATTCAGTCGCTGCTCGACCAGGGCGCGCCCATCGACAGCTTTGGCGTGGGTACCAAGCTCGCGACCTGCTATGACCAGCCGGCGCTGGGTGGCGTGTACAAGCTTTCCGCCCGCCGTGCGAGCGAGGTAGATCCATGGACGCCGGTGGTCAAGCTCTCCGAGCAGCCCTACAAGCGCACGATCCCGGGTGTGCAACGCGTGCGCCGTTATTACGACGGCTTTGGCGGCCCGGTCTGCGACATGATCTACGACGAGGACCATCTGGCGGGGGAGGGCGCCGCGCGCGGCAATACCCTCGTGGCCGTGAATGATGCCGCCCTGGTGACCGACGTGTCCGAACTTGAGTATCGCGAGCTGCTGGTGCCGATCGTGCGCGATGGCAGTGCGGTGGCTCCGCGTGAGAGCATCCAGGACGCGCGCGAGCGCTGTGCTTGGGCGCTCGATCATCTGGACGCAGCTTTCAAGCGCTTCCTGTACCCGCAGACCTATGTGGTGGGCATGGAGCAGGGCCTGGCTCAGGTGCGCGACGAGCTCGTGCGCAAGAACATGGCCGCGGCCTCTGCCTTTCCCTGGGCTCACTAATTCCTTGGGCGGTAGGGGCGAGTCACGCTCCCTTGGCCGCCAGCTCGGCCGTTCGCTGAACAGTTGATTGGTTTGACGTATGACGACTTCTTATAAAACGATGGTGGTAAAGATCGGTTCGTCCACGGTGGTGGGTGCCGATGGCAAGGTCAACCGCGCCTTTATCGGCGGGCTTGCCGATCAGGCCGCAGCGCTGCGCAAGCTCGGCTGGCGTCTGGTCGTGGTGAGCTCGGGCGCTATCGCCTGTGGCTATCCCGTGTTGGGCTTCGACCGCAAGCCGGTCGGCGACCTGCCGAGCCTGCAGGCCTGCGCCTCGGCCGGTCAGTGCATCATCTCGTCGGCCTACGACGAGGAGTTCCATGCGCGCGGCCTGCTCACCTCGCTCGTGCTGCTCACGCGCCACGATACGGCCCGCCGTACGTCCTACCTGCACGCGCGCGACGCCCTGCTGCGCCTGGTTGAGCTGGGCGTGGTGCCGGTCGTCAACGAGAACGATACCGTCACCGTCGACGAGATCAAGTTTGGCGACAACGACACACTGGCGGCGCTTGTGAGCTGCCTGGTTTCTGCCGATCTGTGCGTGACGCTCTCGGACATCGATGGTCTCTATACTGCCAATCCGCATGAGGACCCCACGGCCGAGTTTGTTCCTGTCGTGCATAAGATCGATGCCAAGATTATTGCCTCGGCGGGCGATTCTTCCACATCGGTGGGCACGGGCGGCATGATTACCAAGATCCGCGCGAGCCGCATCCTGATGACGGCGGGCATTCAGAGCGTGATTTGCTCGGGCGAGGAGCCCGATGCGCTCGTGCGCCTCGCCCGCGGCGAGAGCGTGGGCACGCTGTTCGATCCGCCGGCGGAGCGTCTGGACATCGCACCCCGCAAGCTGTGGATTGCGCTGGGTGACAAGGCGCATGGCTCGGTGACGGTTGATGATGGTGCTGCGAAGGCGCTGGTCAGCCGTGGCTCTTCCCTGCTTGCGGTGGGTATTCGCGAGGTCGATGGCCAGTTTGCCGAGGGCGATGTGCTCGATGTGTGCGACCCGAGCGGTATGGTCGTCGCCCGCGGTATCGCCGAGGCCGATTCGGACGTGCTGGAGCTTGCCGCCGGTCGCCGCCAGGACCAGATCGCCAGCAACCGCCTGCTGGCAGACCTGGCCGAGAAGCCGGCGATACACAGGGATAACTTGATCGTATTTGCATAAAGAAAGACAGCGCTGCGGATCGTTTCCCGCAGCGCTGTCTTTCTCGTGCCGGCACTTGGGGACGCTCCTTTTGTGCCGGTAGGTGGGGACTCTCTTTTGTTAGAAGATCCGGCGCAGGTCTCCGCGGTTGAGTGCTTCGTGGAAGAGGTGCTTGAACACCACACTGCCGTGCAGGCCGTCGTGCTCGAACTCGTTCGTCACCCAGGCATGCGAGTTGCCCACGCGGCTGAGCGTGTCGAGCTGCAGGTCCGAATCCACGTACATGTCGTCGAAATACACCGCGGCCTGGAGTGGCACTTCGTTGCAGGCCAGGCGCTGTGGGTCGTAGATCTTGTCCCAGCTTGTGTCTTCCATCAGCAGGTCCATGGCGGGCTTGAAGGGCTTGAGCTCGGGCATCTGCTCGAACATCCACGGGAACATGGCCTCGCCGGTAAACATGAGCGGGCGCGCGAGCGTGTCGAACTCGGCACGGTGTGCCTTCTCTTCTGCCGCGGCCCAGCGAATGGGCATGGTGTCGCCGTCGGCGTAGATGAACTCCTGAAGCGTCCAGTACAGCGGATTCGTGCGCGTGTTGGTGCGCTCGAAGGCGCGCATCAAAAAGCTGTCAGATACCGAGGCACCGCAGGTCAGCGTGCCGTCGCCGTCAACAAAAGCATGATCGATAATCCAATGCATGCGCTCAAAGCTCGGCTTCATGCCAAAGTCGCTGCCCATGAGCTGCAGGCGCTCGACCGTCATCGGCGAGCCGTCGGGCAACGTGGGCTTTTGCTCTTCGATCGCATCGGCCAGCGCCGCCACGCGTTCGACGTCGGCGGGGTAGCGGTCGTAATACTGCTGCGTCTTGGCAGCCATGCGCGGGAAGGTGTGCGCGTAGACCTCGCTTGCGCTCGCCGGCACGTGGGGGATGCCGCCGCAGGTAAAGCTTGCCGCCACGCCCTCGGGGAAGAGCGACAGATAGCTCAGCGTCAAAAAGCCGCCGTAGCTCTGCCCGAGCGTGACCCAGGGCCTGCCGCCAAAGCCCACCAGGCGCAGGTACTCAAAATCGCGCACGATAGAGCTGGCGAGGTGACGCTTGAGGAAGTCTGCCTGCGAGCGGTCCGCATCGGCGCCGGCTGCCTCGGCGCGCTCGCCCAAGGCCGCGATCGTGCGTCCGTCCACGCAGCTACTGCGTCCGGTGCCGCGCTGGTCGGGCAGGACCACGCGGAAGTGTTTGACGGCCTCCTCGATCCAGCCATCGCTTGTGGGCGACAACGGACGCGGGCTCTCGCCGCCGGGGCCGCCCTGTAAAAACAGGAGCAGCGGCAGGTCGTCGTTGATGCGGTCGGGCGCGCAAACCACGCGGTAGAAGAGCTTGATGCTCTCGGGCGCGCCGGCGATGGGTGCCGGCATAGCGCCGCGGCGCATGGTGCTGCCGACGGCCAAAAGCATCGGCTCCAGGCCGCGCCAGTCAAGGGGGACGTCGATGCTGTGGTCCTCGACATACAGGCCGGGGACGTGGTACGAAGTGATGAGCGCCATGTGATGCTTCCGTTCGTTGCGGTGTTTCGGGTTGACCAATTCTACCGCCGCAGGTGAGGTCATGCGCAAATCGGCTACCATGGTTGCAAACTTCTAGGAGAAAGGGCCGCCCATGTCGGTCGATATAGCCACGTATGTCCACGATCTTGCCGTTGCCGCCAAGGCAGCGTCGGCCTCGCTTGCCACGGCGAGCGACGAGCAGCGCCAGGAGGCCGTGCGCGCCATGGCCGCAGTACTGCGCAACGGTGTCGACTCCATCGTCGCCGCCAACGAGCTCGATATGTCCGCTGCGCGTGATGCGGGTACCTCGGCCGGACTGCTCGACCGCTTGCTGCTGACGCCCGAGCGCGTTGAGAGCATGGCCGCCGGCCTGGAGAAGCTCGCCGAGCTGCCCGATCCCGTGGGCCGCGTGCTCGATCATCGTGTGCTTGCGAGTGGCGTGGACCTTACGCGCGTGAGTGTGCCGCTGGGCCTGGTTGCCATGGTCTACGAGGCGCGCCCCAACGTGACGGCCGACGCCGCGGGCATCTGCATCCGCACCGGCAACGCCTGCATTCTGCGCGGCGGTTCGCTAGCCTATCACTCGTGCGCCATGATTTCTGAGCTGCTGGCCGATGCGCTCGAGACCAAGGGCTTCCCGCGCGAGGCCGTGTCGATGATCGAGTCTACCGACCGCGAGGCCACCGGCGAGCTCATGAAGCTCCGCGGCGTCGTCGATGTGCTCATTCCGCGTGGCGGTGCGGGCCTGATCCAGCGCTGCGTGCGCGAGTCACTCGTTCCGGTGATCGAGACGGGCACGGGTAACTGCCACATCTACGTGCATGAATCCGCTGACTTTGATAAGGCGCTCAACATTATCGTTAATGCCAAGACCCAGCGCGTAGGCGTGTGCAATGCCGCTGAGTCGCTGCTGGTCGACCGTGCTGTGGCCGATACGTTCTTGCCCGCGGTCGTGGCCGTGCTGCACGACCACGGCGTGCTCATTCACGGCGACGAGGCTACGTGCTCCGCGTGCGCTGACGCCGGCTTTGTGGAGGGCGATGACTACGTCGCCGCGACTGAGGAGGACTGGGGCCGTGAGTACCTGGCGCTCGAGATGAGCGTGAAGGTCGTGGCGAACGAGGATGAGGCCATCGCGCACATCAACCGCTACGGCACCATGCATTCCGAGGCCATCATCGCCGAGGACGAGGATGCATGCGAGCGCTTCCTGGACAAGGTCGATGCCTCGGCCGTGTATGCCAACGCCAGCACGCGCTTCACTGACGGCGGCGAGTTTGGGCTGGGTGCCGAGATCGGCATCTCGACCCAAAAGCTCCACGCCCGCGGCCCCTTTGCCGCCGAGGCCCTCACCACCTACAAATACAAGCTCCGCGGCACCGGCCAGGTCCGTCCCTAAACCTACCAAAAAGGGACAGGTTTATTTTGGCAGGTTTTATCTGCGGTTTTGCCGGGCACACGTTCGCCCGGCTTTTTTCTCCTCAAACCTTTTCTGCCTTTCGGCTTGAGCCGCGGCGATATACGATAGTGACACCGTGTCCTAGCACCGAATCACCAGGAGGTATTGCCATGTCCCAGACGCTTTCCGCCGGAATCACCCGCGACCGCGCGTTCGAACTGCTCAACGAGCACAACAAGGACCCGTTCCACATCACCCACGGTGAGACCGTCGAGGGCACCATGCGCTATTTTGCGCGCGAGTTCGACCCCGAGAACGAGGAGTTCTGGGGCATCGTCGGCCTGCTGCACGACTTGGATTGGGAGGAGCATGAGGACGACCCCATGAACCACACCATCTATGCGGCCGAGATCCTTGAAGGCGAGGGCGCATCGCCCGAGCTCATCCGCGCTATCCAGACGCACACGTCCGATTTCAATGCTTCACTGCCTAAGCCCGAACTGCAGATGGAGAAGATTCTGTTTGCCTGCGACGAGCTCACCGGCTTGATCGGTGCCGCCGTCATCATGCGCCCAAGCAAGAGTGTCATGGACTTTACGACCAAGTCGCTCAAGAAGAAGTTCAAGGACAAACGCTTTGCCGCCGGCTGCTCGCGCGACGTGATTTCGCAGGGCGCCGAGATGCTGGGCTGGGAGCTCCCCGAGCTCTTTGACCGCACCATCGCGGCCATGCAGTCCTTCGCGCCCGACCGCGACACCTTCCAGGCCTAACCTGCCAAAAAGGGACAGGTTTATTTTGGCATGTTTTATCTGCGGAAACGCCTCCGTTGTAGTTCTTAGCTGCGGAGGCGTTTCCGTTTTCTTGTGACGCCTCGGGACTATTCTGTCGTTGCCGGCAGGTGACTATGCGGCATTCTTTATAATCCACGTTCCCAACCCGGTTAATAACTGAACCTGTTTGATCGTCAGCCCTTCTTTTCGAAGGGCCAGTATCGCTTCGTTGCGAAGTGCCTTGGAGATGGATTTGAGTTCTGTGGGCGCACATCCCGCGACGTTTTGCACGACTGCCGCACCAAATTCACTTAGATCTTCCTCTCGCACTTTTGCCGTTGCGCTCGGACGATAGGGCAGCGTGGGTACACTTTTCATGAACTTGAGATATGAGCGCGGCGTCGGAAAAAGTGCGTCGACAACGTCCCCGGTGACATGCGGCCGAGACCTTGCTCCCATTAGGTACTCACGATGGCTGCTCCATGGATAGTCGTCATATGTCGCCAGTCCTGCTTTTTGAGGATTCAAATGAATATATCGAATTGCTTCGAGCAGATACTCCTCCGATTTAATCGGCGAATCCCAGAAGCGCTCCTGAAATACGTGGCCGATATGACCCGCGCGTGCATTGTACCTGCCCGCATACGATACGGCTATCGCGTGCATCGCGTCGCTCTTGCGGTCGTCCGGATCGTCGACGAGCAGATGAATGTGATTTCCCATAAGGCACCAAGCGATAAGCTCAATATTGTGTTTGGGGAGGATCGCATCGAGGATTTGAAGCAAGGCGATTCGGTCCTCGTCACCGTCAAACAGCAATTGCCCTCCGTTCCCGCGCAATGTGACGTGGAAAAAACCAGTCGGTGACTTTGAACGAGGTTTTCTCGGCATGGCCCCTCCTTTTAGCTCGGATGGGCTGAAGATACCTTATTGGGAGGTATTGGTTGTCGAGATTCAGTTCACCGACTATAGCTGCTACCTGCCGAAATGTTATTGCGTTTTCAAATTGATGCTTTTTAATGGTAATTGAGCGGGGTGAGAGCCCTCGATGCGGATGTGGACGTTGCCAGCGTCGAGCTGGATTGTTCTTGTGTGAAGACGTCGCAAATGGGCTTCACGCATTTCTACGTAGATAGAAAAATGGCCGGGCGCTCAAAATAAAACGGAGCGCCCGGCCATTTACTAATTGTTCATCGACGTTTGGCCAGATAAAACCTGCCAAAATAAACCTGTCCCTTTTTGGCAGGTTAGTTGAGGGCGGCTTGGGCTAGGCGGGCTTCGGCGTCCTCTTCGGTGACGCCCAGGGCCACGGCGAACTCCTCTATGGAGCGGCGCTTGGCCTCCTTAAGTACGCGCATGTAGTAGGAGCTGGGCTTTTTATCAGCTTCCTCGGCCTGGCGAATGCGGTACATCATGGTCTTTGCCACGCGGACCGTCTCGGGCGCGCCCAGCTTGAGCTGCTGCTTAAAGTGCGTCTCCTCAAGCGAGCTGTTACGCTCGGTAAAGGTGTCGCACTCCAGCTCGTCATAGTGGCTCAGCAGGTGCTCGGCATCTTGCTGGGAGATGGCGGCATGCAAACGATCGGCCTGCGCCACGGGGTACATGAGGATCGTCTGCGCATGTCCCTGCTTGGTCTCGAGCAACAGCATGGGCTGCGGCGTGTCGTCCCTAAAACCGACGACGGTGCAGACTCCCTGACCCGGATGAATGACGTGTTGACCGATTGAGAACATGCTACCTCCAACTTATACGAATTTGCGTATGTCTAGAATACCACGCTGACGTGCGGAAACCCTTACTTTATGCAGGAAAAGCACACAACTCCGATAGGTAAGAGTATTCGATAAAAGACACAGCTCATTCACACCTTTATGCATTTTCAACGCGTGCATAATCTGCAGGCAGACCGGCATCTTTGAGAGACTCCATACAAGCTGTAGTCAATTTTGTGCATATGCAATTTCGATTGGCTTTACCCTGCGATAGTGCCCGTCGCTTGTGATAGAGTGCTACAAACTCTGGCTTTTGCCCTACGAGTGACCAAGAGCTCGGGGGCTTTAACACAAGGAGGATCTATGCCCGAGAAGATTGAAGAGCTGGTACGCGCTGCGCTTGCTGCGGCCCAGGAGGCCGGCGACCTTTCCGCATTTGAACTTGACGATTGCGCTATCGAGCGACCGGCTGACACTTCTCATGGCGAGTGGACCTCTACCATGGCCCTGAAGTCCGCCAAGCTGGCCCACTGCGCCCCGCGCAAGATCGCCGAGGCCATCGTTGCCCATATGCCCGAGGATCCCGCGATCGAGAAGGTTGAGATCGCAGGCCCCGGTTTCATCAACTTCTACCTCTCCGTCGCCGTCAAGAACGCCATCTTTGGCGAGGCCCGCGAGAAGGGCATGGACTTCGCTAAGTCCAACGTCGGCGGCGGCCTGAAGACCCAGGTCGAGTTCGTCTCCGCCAACCCCGTCGGCCCCATGCACATCGGCCACGGCCGCTGGGCAGCTCTGGGCGACTCCCTCTGCCGTGTTATGGACCACGCCGGTTACGACATCCAGCGTGAGTTCTACATCAACGACCACGGCTCTCAGATGAACACCTTCGGCAACTCCATCAGCACGCGCTATATGCAGCTTGCCGACATCATTGCCAAGCAGGGCGTGGATATCGACGAGGCTCACAAGCTGCTGATCGCCGACCGCGATGCCTTCGTTGCCGATGAGAACGACGAGCATCCCGAGACCCATCCGTACCAGGACAACTTTGCCGAGACCCTGGGTAAGGACTCCTACGGCGGCGATTACATCATCGACGAGGCCGCCGAGTTCTGGCGCACCGACGGCGACAAGTGGGTCGACGCCGATCCGCAGGAGCGCATGGAGAGCTTCCGTGAGCGCGGCTATGTGAAGATGGTCGACAACATGCGCGACCTCTGCCACGCCGTCAACTGCGATTTCGATCGTTGGTACTCCGAGCGCTCGCTGTACGTGAAGGACACCGAGGGCGAGACCGCCGGCACTTCCGCCGTCGACCGCGCTTTTGAGAAGCTCGACAAGATGGGCTACCTCTACACCAAGGACGGCGCCCTGTGGTTCCGTTCCACCGACCTGGGCGACGACAAGGACCGCGTCCTGATCAAGTCCGATGGCGAGTACACCTACTTCGCCTCCGACGTTGCCTATCACTGGGACAAGTTCCAGCGCGTCGACCACGTCATCGACATTTGGGGTGCCGACCACCACGGCTACATCGAGCGCGTCCGCTGCGTCTGCGACGCTCTTGGCTATCCCGGCAAGTTCGAGGTTCTGCTGGGCCAGCTCGTCAACCTGCTGCGTAACGGCAAGCCCGTCCGTATGTCCAAGCGCAAGGGCACCATGGTGACCCTGCAGGAGCTCGTCGACGAGGTCGGCTCCGATGCCGCTCGCTACACGCTCATCTCCAAGAGCTCCAACCAGATGGTCGACTT
>JAIIWC010000114.1 GCA_022745215.1 Collinsella sp.
CGGGCACCCAGTCCATGATCACGCCGATGCCTGCCTCGTGGCATGCATCGATGAAGTGCATGAGCTGCTGCGGGTTGCCGTAGCGCGACGTGGCGGCATAGTAGCCGGTCGTCTGGTATCCCCAGGAGCCATCGAAGGGATGCTCCATGAGCGGCATGACCTCGATATGCGTGTAGCCCATGTCGCGCACGTAGTCCACGAGCTCCACCGACAGGTCGTCGTAGGTGTAGAACTCGCCGCGCTGCGCGGGGAAGGGATCCATGGGGCCGGGGTAGTTACCGAACTCATCCGGCTCGCCCTGCGGCGCATCGCCGTGGCGCTTCCACGAGCCAATATGCACCTCGTAGATGTTGAGCGGCTGCGACATGTGGTTGTGGCCGGCGCGGCGCTTGAGCCAAGCGGCGTCGTTCCATTTATAGCCGTCGAGGGTCCACAGCACGCTGGCGGTACCCGGAGGGCACTCGGCCTTAAAGGCATACGGATCGGCCTTATAGAGCTTTTCGCCCTCGTTGGTCTCGATGAGATATTTATAGAGCTGGCCCTGCTCGGCACCAGGAATAAAGCCTTCCCAAATAGCGCTCGTATGCACGGGCACCAGAGGGTTGGCTTCCTCATCCCAGTCGTTAAATTCGCCAATGACATGCACGCTCTTTACATCGGGCGCCCAAACGCAAAAACGCCAGCCGCGCGTACGGTTCTGCGTGTCGGGGTGCGCGCCCATCTTTTCCCAGCTGCGCTCCCACGTGCCGATGCCAAATAGATAGACATCGTCCTTGGTGAGCTCCGGTGCGTGCGGGGCGGCTTTACGGGTTGCGGGCTTTTTAGCCGTTGGCTTTAGCTTTGTATCGCTCACGTTTGATCCCATCATGACGCGGCAGCGTGTTGCCTTGGTGACTAGATGCGAAAGGTCCAAGGCTGCACGAATCGAAGGGACGGCGATAGTTCTATGATTCGTTCCACCTCGCGTGCTCGGTGGAACTTTCGGCAGAAACTACGATAACACCTGTACGTTACTTTTATGAAGGAAAGTGGTTTTAGGGCGGCGTTTAATCGGTAAGCGCCATGTTTAGACCACTGGCAGAATTGCCGTGGTAAAACTCTTGACAGTTTTACCAATTAGGGTTTCAAGATTGTTAGTCTGACGTTTGGTAAAACGTTTTTAGCAGGATGTTTACCATTTGACATCGAAAGGTTCGTTTATGTCCCAGACCGCCGCCCCCAACGTTGCTTTTATTTTCGATTGCGACGGCACACTGGTTAATAGCACTCCCGTTTGGGCCTATGCCCAGCCCGAGTTATTGCACCGCCACGGAGTTGACGTGACGGTCGACGATTATGCCCAGTTTGAGCATTTGTCGCTCGAGGACGAATGCCAGGCCTACCACGACACGTGGGGCATTGGTGAGAATGGCGAAGAGCTGTATCGCGAGCTGAGCGACATCCTGATCGATGGCTACTCCAAGGTGCCGCCGCGCGAGGGGCTCTTGGCATTTTTGGAGCAGGCGAAGGCGGCGGGCATTGCCATGTGCGTCGCCACGTCCACGCCGGCCGAGCTTGTTGGGTCTGCGCTTGCGGGAGCCGGGCTCGACGCTTACATGGAGTTTGTTACCACGACGGGCGAGG
>JAIIWC010000054.1 GCA_022745215.1 Collinsella sp.
GGCTCGCTCTTAAACTCAAGCGCCACCTGGCCTGTCAGGCCCGCGCGCTCCAGCAGGTAGTTCATGACGTACTCCGGCGTGGTGCCCTTGCCCGTCATATAGACGGTACGCCCCGCCAGATCGCCAAACGAGGCCACGCTCGCATCGCCCGTCACTACGTTCAGCACGCCCAGCGTGTTGATGTCGATGACCTGGACCGCGCCCTCGGTCTTGTTGTAGAGCACGCTCGCCACGTTGGCGGGCACCAGGGCAATGTCGATATCGCCCTGAATGACCTTGGGCACAATCTCGTCGGCGGCAGTGTTGATCGCAAAGTCGAACTCATTGTCCGTCTCGCCATCGGCAGCCTGGTCCATAAACTGCACCAGGCCAATCGAGGTCGGCCCCTTGAGCGAGGCGACGTGCACCTCAACCGGCTCCGCAGCGGCACCGTCAGCGGCAGACCCGGCAGCCGAACCCGCGGCGGACCCGGCACCGGTAGCCCCGCCGCCACAGCCCGCGAGCGCAAGCGACAGAGCGCCCGCGGCGAGCGCCGAGGCAAACCCCCGGCGCGACATCTCAAAATCAAACGTACGCATCGCTAGCACGTCCCCTCGTTAGGCATCGACCAGGCGTGATGGTCGGTATGCAGCAGCTCTTCGGCCAGTGGCGAGAGCGGCTCGCCCAAGAACTCGCGGTAGCACGCCTGGACATCGGGATTCTCGTGCGAGAAGCGAATGTCCGCAGCGGCATCCAGGCCCCACAGCACCTGACCGCGCTCGGCTGCCAGCTCGCAGCCGTCGTGGATGGGCTGACCGCCGCCACCGACGCAGCCGCCCGGGCACGCCATGACCTCAACGAAGTCATAGCTCACGCGGCCGTCGCGAATCGCGTCAAGCAGGCGGGCGGCGTTGCCCAGCCCGTGCGCCACGGCGACGCGCACCTTGGTGCCATCGATATCGGCCACGGCTTCCTTCCAGCCGTCCAGGCCGCGCACGTCGGTAAAGAAATCGGCATCGGGGTTCTTGCCCGTCACCAGGTAGTAGGCCGAGCGCACGGCGGCCTCCATCACGCCGCCCGTGGCGCCAAAGATCACACCCGCGCCCGTGCCAAAGCCCAGCGGCGTATCGAGCGGCTCCTCGGTAAGCGTGTCAACGCTCACGTGGCTCGCGCGGATCATGCGCACCATCTCGCGCACCGTCAGCGCAACGTCAACGTCGGGCGTACCGTCCTCGCCCACCATGCTCGGCAGCGCGCACTCGGCCTTCTTGGCCGTGCACGGCATAACGGACACCACAAACAGGCGCTCGGGCTCCACGCCCAGCACCTTGGCGTAGTAGGTCTTGGCGATGGCGCCGAACATCTGCTGCGGCGACTTGGACGTGGACAGACTGTCGACAAACTCGGGGTAGCGCGCCTTCACAAAGCGCACCCAGCCCGGGCAGCAGCTCGTGAACATGGGCCAGCCGCGGCCATCGTCCTCACCCTTGGCGGCGGCTCCCAGGCGCTCGAGCAGCTCGGAGCCTTCCTCCATGATGGTGAGGTCGGCCGAGAAATCGGTATCGAACACGTACTCAAAGCCCACGCGGCGCAGCGCGCAAGCCAGGCGCTCGACGGTAGCCTCCTCGCGCGGAATGCCGAGTTCCTCACCCCAGGCGCTACGCACGGCAGGCGCGATCTGCACCAGCACGATCTTGTCGGGATTAGCGAGCGCGTCAAACACGGTCTCGGTATCGTCGCGCTCGCGCAGTGCGCCCGTCGGGCAATGCGTGATGCACTGACCGCACGCGACGCAATCGGTCTTGCCGATCGGCGCACGCCCGCGGGTGCCCACGGCGGTATGCGTGGCGCGGTTGGTCAGGTCCCAAATCCCTAAGCCCTGCACGCTCTCGCACACCTTGATGCAGCGCATGCATTTGATGCACTTGTCGTTATCGCGGATGATGGGGAAATCGAAGTCCCAGCCCTCGCGCGCCAGGTGCTGCTCGTACGGCAGATAGAAGATACCCAGGTCGTTGGCGATGGTCTGCAGGTTGCAGTTACCACTGCGCACGCAGCTCGTACAGCGCGAGTCGTGCTGGGACAGCAGCAGCTGCACGTTGGTGCGACGTGCCTCGCGGGCCTTGGGGCTGTTGGTGTGGACCACCATTCCGTCGAGCACGTAGTTGTTGCAGGCGGCAACCAGCTGGTCGCAGCCCTCAACCTCGACCACGCATACGCGGCAGCCGCCGATCTCGTTTAGATCGCGCAGGTAGCACAGGGTGGGAATCTGGATGCTGACGGACTTGGCCGCATCCAGGATCGTGGTGTGCTCGGGAACCACGACCTCGCAATTATCGATAGTGAGCTTGACCATGTTATGCGCTCCGTTTTCGGTGTTGTCGCTGACGGTGGTGTTGTTGGGCTCTACCATTCCAGGTTCCTCCCTCCGCGGAACGCGCCAAAGCCAAAGTGATCGCAACGCAGGCAGCGGCTCGCCTCCTGGCGCGCCTCCTGCTCGGTAAGGCCCTGCTCGACCAGATCCCAATCGTGAATACGCTCGCCGGCCTCGCGCTCGCCCAGCTCGCAGCGGCCGCACTCATGCTTGCCCTTAAACTGGACGGTCGGCAGCTCGACCTCGAGCTTGATCTTGTGGTCAAAGCCCAGGTAGCGGTCGATATTTGCCGAAGCCACGCGGCCGGCGTTGATGGCACGGATGACGGTGGCGGGACCGGTCTGGCAGTCACCGCCGCTAAAGAGGCCATCGAAGTTGGGCACGGCGCCATCCGAATCGGTGACCACGCAGCCCCACTTACAAGCGATGCCCATGTCCTCAAACGGCTTGGAATCGATGTCCTGGCCAATGGCCACAAACACGCGCTCGCAGGGAATGACGCGCTCGGGCGTGGCGGCGGCACGCGGGGCCGGACGCCCACGACGGGGCGCGCCGATAATCTGCGGCTGCACGCGCAGGCCACTCACGCGACCTTCCTCGCCCGTCTCGATAGCGAGCGGGGCGGTCAACTCCAGCACCTCGCAGCCCTCGGCCTGGGCGCCGGCGATCTCGGCGTCCTGGGCCGTCATGTCGCAGATGCGACGGCGGTAGACGATGCTCACCTTTTCGGCACCGCAGCGCACGGCGGAGCGCGCCACGTCCATGGCCACGTTGCCGCCGCCGATGACGCACACGCGCTGGCCGCTCAGGTCGGGCAACTCGTCATCGCCGATGGCGCGCAGCATCTTGACGGCCGACTCCACGCCGGGCGCCTCTTCGCCCGGAAGACCGAGCTTCTTGTCACTGTGGGCACCAATGGCCAGGTAGACGGCATCGAACTCGTCGCGCAGGCGGGCAAGCTCCTCGCCGTTGACGGAGTGGTCGAGCTCAACGTCGATACCGGCGCTCAAGATCCAGTCGATCTCGGCTTGCAAGCGCTCGCGCGGCAGGCGGTAGCTGGGGATGCCGTAGCGCAGCATGCCGCCCAGGTGGTGGCGCTGCTCAAAGATGGTCACCTTGTGGCCCATCACGGCCAGGTAGTAGGCACAGGAAAGGCCGGCCGGGCCGCCGCCGATCACGGCGACGCGCTTACCGGTGTTGTCGGCCACGCTGGGCTTGTAATCGTTGAGGTCACTATGCTCGACGGCAAAACGCTTGAGGGCGAGGATGTTCATGGGGTCATCGACCATGCCACGGCGGCAGTGCATCTCGCAGGGATGCTCGCACACCAGGCCGCAGACGAGCGGCAGCGGATTGTTCTTGCGGATGACCTTGACGGCACCGGCATAGCGGCCGGCCTCGACGAGCGAAATGTACCCGGGAATGTCGACGTGCGCCGGGCAGCCTGAGACGCACGGGACGCGGGCCTCGCGATCAAAGCCGCAGGAGTGCTCGCGGATGTGATGCTCAAAATCGTCGCGGAAGCCGCGAATGGCCGTGAGTGCCATGGCGCCGGCCTCGTAACCGATGGCGCAGTCGCTCGAAAGGTAGATGGTGCGGGCGGTGCGCTCAATCAAGTTGAGCGTGGACTCGTCGGCGCGGCCCTCGAGCACATCGGCGAGCAGATCGCTCAGCGCGCTCAGGCCCACGCGACAGGGCGTGCACTTGCCGCAGCTCTGAGTGGAGCACAGGTTGACGAGCGCTGCCGTAAACTCAACGGGACACGGGGCGAGCGAACTCACCGCCAGACGACGTCCGAGCGCATCGTGCAGGTCGTCCATGACGGCCTGAGCGTGGCTGCGTTCCATTACGTGCAGTCGAGCCATAAGATCCCCTCTCACATGGCAGCCCGGAGGCGAGGCCGGGCGAAGTTGCTACACGCACAACACTGACCTAAAAAGTTGTTAGGTCTCCACGCAGTTCGGCAGGCGGTATGAAATGTCACCCTCGGCGGTGAAATAGAACATTACCGCAGATAAATGCCACATTTGATAAAACGCGTTACCAAATGACAATGCCCCGCCCACGCAATCACGTGGACGGGGCATTGCTCCTGGCATGCGGTCAGCGACCTGTTGCTTTTACTTAAGCTCGGGCCAGTAACCCTTGTTGGCCTCGATCATGTCGTCGAGAACTTCCTTGGCGACGTTCATCGAAGGCACGGTCTTGTTCAGTGTGAAGGCCTTGAGCGCCTTCTCGTACGAACCCTCAATCGTGGCCTCGACCACGAGCTTCTCGGAGTTGAGCTGCTGCATCATGAGGCCCTGCTGGAACAGCGGGATGTTGTCGCGGCTGATGACCTCGGGGCCGTTCTTGCCGATGTAGGCAGGCAGCTCGACCATAGCGTCGTAGGGCATGTTGGGGATAGCGCCCTTGTTCTCGCAAATGACCAGGAAGCGCTGCTTGGTGTCGTTCTTCAGAGCGATAGCCAGATCGGCAATCCAGTCGCCGTGGCTGCCCGCATAGAACGTGCTCTCGTCGATCTCGCCCGTCTTCTCGTAGTGGTCGATGCCGTCGAAGAGGTTCTTCTCGCGCGTCTCCTCAACCTCGTTAGCACGGGTGCGCTCGGGGTTGGAATGCTCGACGAACTCCTTCTGCTGCAGGTAGTAGTTCAGATACGTGTTAGGCAGGTACTCCGGGAAGCACTCCATGATCTCGTACTCGCCCTTCCAGACGTAGTACCAGCTGCCCTTGGTGTGGCGGTTCTGCTCGGGGTGCTCGTCAGTGGCCGCCTCGGGCTTCTTTGACATGAGCGAGCCCATGCCCTTGAGGTAGGAGTCGGGCAGCAGAATCTCATGCTCCTTGATGTACTCGCGCAGCTGCGGGAGCACCTCCTCGCCCTTGTGGCGGATCGAGGTGAACCAACCAAAGTGGTTGAGGCCAAAGTAATCGTACTCGACATCCTTCTTGTCGATATCGAGTGCGGCGCAAACCACGTCGATGATCGCGATCGGCATGTCGCAGATGTTGATGATGCGAGCGTTGGGACGCAGCACGCGGCAGCCCTCGGACACGATGGCAGCAGGGTTGGAGTAGTTGAGAATCCAGTAGTCCTTCTTGGCGTACTTCTCAACGTCGTCGATCAGCTCGACCATGGGGAAGATGGTGCGCATGCCGTAGGCAAGGCCGCCGCAACCGCAAGTCTCCTGGCCCACGCAGCCGTGACGCAGCGGAATCTTCTCGTCCTGCTCGCGCATGGCGTAGCCGCCCACGCGCATCTGGGCAAACACGAAGCTCGCGTCGGTAAAAGCCGTCTTCTTGTCGGTGGTCACCGTGAGCTTGATGTCCAGGCCGAGGTCCTCGTGCAGAATCCAGTCCACGAGCACGCCGATCTTGCGCTGGCGCTCCTCGTTGATGTCGTACAGACGAATCTCGTCAACGTCGAGCTCGTCCTTGCGCAGAGCGATGGACTTGACGATGCCGGGGGTAAAGGTGGATCCGCCACCACACAGAGTAATGATCATTGTTTACTGCTCCTTCTCAATTGCGTTTTCGACCTTGTCGCGCATCTCGGCGACCTTCATGCCAAAGATGATCTGGATATTGTTGCCGTTACGGTTGATGCCGCTGTTGGGCACATGGTTGATGAGGTTCTCATCGATGAGGTCCGGGTTCTTAACGTTCACGCGGAGACGCGTAAAGCAGTTCTCGAGCTCCTCGATGTTGTCCTTGCCGCCAAGACCTGCGACCAGGTCGGCAATACCTGCATCGACGCCCTCTGCGGGAGCTGCGGCAACAGCGCCCTGCTTCACCGCGACAGACGCGGCGGCCTCGCCCTCGGCAACGGACTCGGCGAGCTCGGACTCCTCCTCGCGGCCAGGCGTGTGGAGGTTGAGCTTCTTAATAAGGAAGGTGAAGAGGAAGAAGTACAGCGCGGCGTTGACGACTCCGAGCATGAGCATCATCGGCCAGTTGGTCTTATCGACACCAAGAACCAGATTGGAAACCACGATGTTGATGATGCCGCCTGCCGTCGAAGCGGGCACGGAGAGGACCTTGAGCAGGACCAGGAAGATACCGGAAAGAACCGAGTGAACGACAAAGAGCACGGGAGCGGCAAAGACAAAGAGGAAGTCCATGGGCTCGGTGACACAGGAGAGCACGGCAGTGATGATCAGCGGGATGATAACGGCCTTGGTCTTATCCTTGTTCCCCTTGTAAGCGGTGAAGATAAAGGCGAGACCGATACCGATGTAGGGCCACAGGTTGTTGAAGGTGTAGCTGTTGAAGTAGGTGCTATCAGAGAAGGGCTGGCCCGTCATTGCCATCTCGGCGACACGGATGGGATAGGCGCCGGCGATAACCTGATCACCCAGCGTCAGGGTGCCACCCACATCGGAGAACTGGAACGGGGTGTAGATGAGGTGGTGTAGACCGGTGGGAACGAGCAGCTTGTTGAGCATGCCGTAGATAAACAGACCAATGTTGCCCGATTCCTTAATGATGCCGGCAACGGAGGAGATGGCACCCTGAACCGGAGGCCAAACGATGCAGAAGCCCGCGCCCATGATCCAGGAAATGATGATCATGATCAGGAACGGAAAGCGAACACCCGAGAACATCGAAAGGGCAATGGGGAACTGCTTGTTCGAGTACTTGTTGAACACGGCACCGGTGATGCAACCAAGAATGATGCCGCCAAACACGCCGGTATCGAGCACCTGAATGCCCATAACGGTGCTCTGGCCGGTTCCGGTAAGACCGAGCATGCCGCTCGCTTCGGCAAGAGAGCCGGTGGCGTTGAGCACGATGTTGTTAGCCTGCAGGAACAGGAAGAACGACATCAGGGCAATCAGCGAAGCATGGCCCTTGTTCTTCTTTGCCATGGCGCCGGCGATGCCCACGCAGAACAGAATCGAGAGGTTGTTGATGATAAACATCAGCGACTGATAGACAACGGCGCCCACAAGCTGGAACGGACCGGAGCCCAGTACGGGGATCAAGGCGCAAATGGTCTTGTTGGTCAGAATAATGCCCACGATGAGCAGAATGCCGGCAACCGAGAGATACATCATCGGCTGGACGATTGACTTCGCGAACACCTCCAACGGCGCTTTGAAATTGAACTTCTTTTTTGCGGTCATAGCGGTACTCCCCTTCCTTTTCCGCAAATTGAGACAGATGTGCCCTGGACAAGACCGTGAGCCTTGCCTTATATCAATCGATGTATGGACACGTTATGCCTAGAGACCAGGTTCTCCAAGCAGGTTAACAATGTGATATGCGAGATAACTCTTCTCGGCATCGGTAACGACAACGTTATAGGTAGACGACAAGTGGGCGGCTATAGCGTCCGCGCACGAGAACGCGCACGGATACTTAGTTTCATCGATTCGGAACAGTGCATCGTCATTGATCTGCCCGGCCGCGGGGTCAAGCGCCCGCTGTGCGAAAAACTGCAGGTGGCGGACGAAACGCTCATAGGGCAGCGAGGTGTCATCGAGGGTCGTAGCATAGCGCTCGGAAACAATCGCGAGCACGTCGCGAACAAGCTGGACCGAGATGATGAGACGGTCGGAGCGTTGCGGCATGGTGGCGTTGACGATATGCAGCGTAATAAAACCCTGCTCTTCTTCGCTCATCTGGATGCCCAGGTAGTCCTTGATAATCTGAAGGGCACGGCCCGCAAGCGCATACTCCTTGCGATAGAACTGCTGGATCTCGAGCAGCAACGGATTCTCACAGGGAACGCCCTTGCGCTCGCGCTCCAAAGCAAGGCTGATATGGTCTGCGAGAGCAATGAGAATCTTATCGTTGATGTCGACATTGAGCTCTCGACGAAGCATCTGAACGATTTCCTCGGAAATCACGAGGTTGACGGTGGGGATGGACTCCAAAAGATATGCCAAGCGGTCAATCGTGCACGAGTCCTGAGAAGTTCCCTCCTGCAACGCGTAGGTCTTTTCGACCGACGTCTCATCGATGGCATCGCCGGCATGACGGCCAAAGCAGAGGCCTCGACCGATGACGATGAGCTCGGAGCCATCGTCCGAAGTGACCATTGCGACGTTGTTATTAAAAACTCGCTTGATAACCACGGTACCCACCACAAGAATTTACTCGGAAAGCCAGACGACAGGCTCTTTAACAGCAACAGGGCCGGAAGCATGCTCACGAAGAGTCGAGTTCTCCGGGCGCTCACACACGATAACGAAGACCGTGGGGTCGAAGCCAGCGGCGCGAACCACATCGAAATCAACCTCGACGAGGGGCTGACCCGCATCGACATGATCGCCCTGGGCAACGAGCGCATGGAATCCCTTGCCCTCGAGCTTAACGGTGTCAATTCCGATATGCAACATTACCTGAGCGGAGCTATCGTCGCACATGATACCCAGCGCATGCTCGGTCGGGAACAGCGCCGCGATGGTACCGGAGACAGGAGCGCACACGCATCCCTCTTGGGGAACCACAGCAACGCCATCGCCCACGGCACGGCTGCTAAAAGCGGGGTCATTGGTTTTTTCTAGGTGAACAAGCTCGCCGGAAACAGGAGCGAGGATTTCGAACTCGGAGGCTGCAGTCTTCTGCTCATCCGAACCGCCCATCAGGCGAGAAAAGAAACCCATGGTGGCATGTCCCTTCATAAATATAGCCCAACCAAAATCAAGCGAATGCACCCATAGAGACGCATCCGTTCAAAGACTTTGGTTAGGCCCACGCCCGAGGGACTCGGTAACCTTCCGCATTTCTTTTACGTAGGTTATTCTAGACAAGCCCAAAGCCAGAACAACCATTGCGAACGGCGAACGGTATTTTTTCTCCGATAAACGGTATTTTGCCGGCACCTGGGGACGTTCCTTTCCCGCCGGCACCCGGGAACACTCCTCGCCTTGGCGCAATGGGGTCAGGTTTGTTTGCACCGACTTGGTGCAGATCAACCTGACCCCATTGCGCCAATCTCGCTTGCGTTAGATGAAGATCTCACATTCCCTGCGCTCGACGCAAGCCTTGCTCAGCATCTGGGTAACGGCGGCAGGTTTGTTAGGGTCAAGCTTGCGAGCATTCTGCGGGCACACGGAGATGCAACGCATGCAGGAGATGCACGTCTCGCCATTTACCTGCCTGGGATCGTCCTTGTCGATAGCGCGAACAGGGCATGCTGCAGCGCATGCGCCGCAGGAGACGCAATCTTCCGTAGTTTCGGGCAGCATACCGACCACTCCGGCTTGCTTATAAGGACGATTGCCAGGAATAGAGGGCTCGGACGCATCCCCATCCAGTAGCTTTTGCCGGATCCGCTGCGCAAACTCTGCAAGTTGCGCCACGTCCTGCGCATCCGGTCGCCCAGCAGCAAACTGTCGAGCAACAGAATGCTCTGCAATGGCAGCAACCGCTGCAACCACCCTAAATCCGGCGCGCTTCGCAACGTCTTCCAGCTCTACGAGCGTATCCTCAAACGCGCGGTTTCCGTAAACACAAACCAAAACAGCCCGAGCTCCGTTGCCACGCACCGCGCTCAACCGGTCAACTGCCACAGCCGGAACTCTACCGGCATACGCCGGCACAGAGATTACGGCCACGTCGTCCTCAGCCATCGAGACAGCACGGAAATCAAACCCGCTATCGGTCAGATCGACAGTAACGGTATTCCCATCCAGTGCCCCGGCCACAAGGCCAGACACTTTCTCCGTTCCACCCGTCGGACTAAACACCATTTCGAACACGCTCATCGAAGCACCCTCCCCCTACGTCCGGCAACGCGTCAAGCAGTTTTCACATTCAGACAGAGTATACGGCACGCGGGAACACCCCCTTGCACCAAAAAGGGCCCCGAGCGTAGTTGCTCGGGGCCCTGCTCGCCTTGCGTTGGCGTGCGATGCGTGTGTTACTTGCGCTTGCCGCCGCCGTCGCCGGGACGACGGGAGCTGCCGCCGCGCTTACCGCCACGGTTGTTGCCGTAGCTGCCGCGGTTATCGCGACCGCCGGCACGACCGCCACGGGAGCCGGCCCGGTTGCCGCCGCGCCCGCCGCGATAGCCGCCGCGGCGCTCCTCGCGGGTGTCGTCGTAGTTGCGCCAATCATCGCGACGGTCGCGGCTGGCACGCGGGTCACGACGATCGCGCGACTCATTAGAACGACCGGCACCGCCGCGGTTGCCGTTGCCACGTGCGCCCTCGCGACGCTCTCCGCCGCGGTTGCCCTCGCGGCCGCCACGCTCGTCAAAGCGCTTACCGCCACGGGACTCGCCGCCGCGGGTGCCACGCCCGCCGCGCTCGTCATCGCGACCGGAGCGACGACAGTCGCCCGAGCCGCGCTTGCCGCCGCGCGAACCGCGGCCCTCGTCCTCGCGCTCAACGTGACGGCGGCCGCCACGGTCCTCGTCCTCGCGACGACGGCGATGAGCCTCGCCCTGGAACTGCTTGGCACGACGCTCGGCGCGGTTGCCGCGCGGAGCCTGCTCGGCAGCACCGGCACGCTCCTCGGCAGCCACCTCGCGGGCCACGCTCTCAACGGCCTCGTCCACGCGGGCCTGAACGCCCTCGCGCACGCGGGTCTTGCCGCCACGCTTGGGACGGCTCGGGCGCTCACCGTCGCCACGGCGCTCATCGCGACCGCGGTTGGAACGACCGGCCACATCGCCGTAATCGTCGCCGTTGCGCTTGCCGTCGCGGCGCGCCTGCTCAAGCTTCTTCTTGCTCTTGGACTTGCCGCGCTTGGTCTTCTTCTTCACCTTAAAGGCCGAAGGATCGCGCTCAGGATCAACAGCAGGCGGGTTGGGGCCCACGTGCAGGTCGCCGGCCTCGTAGATGTCGGCGGTCTTGTCCATGAGTTTCTCGATCTCGTAGAACTCATCGACGTCCTGCTCGGTCACAAACGTGATAGCCCAGCCCAGCTCGCCGGCGCGGCCCGTACGGCCGATGCGGTGGATGTAGTCGGTCGGCTCGGCCGGCACGTCAAAGTTCACGACGTAGCGCACGTCGCTAATGTCGATGCCGCGGGCGAGAACGTCGGTTGCCACCAGCACGTCGACGGTGCCGTCGCGGAAGGCCGAAAGCGCGCGCTCGCGCTGGGCCTGGCTGCGGTTACCGTGAATCGCGGCGGCTTTGATGCCCTTGCGCTCCAGACGACGGCAGCAGCTGTCGGCGCGGTGCTTGGTGCGCATAAAGACGATGGTGCGCTCCGGGCCCTCCTTCTTGAGGAACTCGGGCAGCAGGTTGTTCTTGGCCTCGATGGACACCGGGAACACAAACTGGTCGACGGTGTCGGCGGTCGACGTGGCGGGCGCAATCTCCACGCGGGCCGGGTCGCTCACCAGGTCGGTGATCTCGCCCACGGCTTCCTCGTCGAGGGTCGCCGAGAACAGCAGCGTCTGGCGCTCGGCCGGCGTCTCGCGCACAATGCGGCGAACGGCGGGCAAAAAGCCCATATCGAGCATGCGGTCGGCCTCGTCGAGCACCAGCACCTTAACCTCGTTCAGATGGCAGGCGCCCTGCTCGATCAGATCGACCAGACGGCCCGGCGTGGCGACCAAGATATCGCAGCCGTACTTGAGCGCCGCGGTCTGCGGCTTGTAGCTCACGCCGCCCACGACGGTCACGGCAACATGGCCGGTAACGTCGGCGATTTTGCTCGCAACCTCGTCGATCTGCTGCGCGAGCTCGCGCGTGGGGGTGATGACGAGCATCACGGGGCCGCGGCCGTTGCCCTCGGGCTTCTTGGCACCGCGACGGCGGTTGCGGCTGCCGCGCTCGCGAACGGGCTTGGGCGGAGCAATGTGCTCCAGGTTGTTCATGGTCGGCAGCAGGAAGGCGGCCGTCTTGCCGGTGCCGGTCTGAGCGGCGGCAAGCAGGTCGCGACCCTCGAGCACCACGGGGATGGAGCCGGCCTGAACGGGCGTCGGCGCCGTGTAGCCCAGGTTCTCGATAGCACGAAGCATCTCGTCGGAAAGTCCCAGCTCGTCAAAGGCGGGCAGGCTCTCGGTCGCGGACTCGACAACCTCGGCGGCGTTGGCCTCGTCGGCAGCATCGAAGGCAGCCTGGGTCATGGCCTCGCGGGTCTCGTCCAGGATCTCGGCGTCCGTGACGTCGAATACAGAATTACGCATATGTTGTTGTTCCTTATCTGCACGCGTTATGGGCACGGCATGCGGCCGCGCGGGCGTGCTTGGTAGTGCGCTAATACATACAAAAACAGGTGCGCACAGAGAGGACGTTGCTCAGCACGCTGGCGATCGCTTTGGCAGCCCTATCACGCGCCGTCCAGACGCAGCAGCTCTAAGCGATGGAGCAGATTCGCCGCCGGTTAGTATACCCGCGCATCGCATGCCCCCACGTAAACCACAGATGACGGGGCGTTGGGCTATAGCGTCCTTGATTGGCAACTTCATCCGAACACTTCCCACATTCATCCGTACATGT
>JAIIWC010000115.1 GCA_022745215.1 Collinsella sp.
ACTTTTCAAACCATTTGTTATGCGTGAAATCGTTGCGCGTGAATACGCAGGCAACGTGAAAGCCGCTAAACGTATGGTTGAACGTGGTGATGAACGTATTTGGGATATTCTTGAAGATGTCATTAAGGAACACCCAGTACTTCTTAACCGCGCACCTACCCTCCACCGTTTGGGGATTCAGGCCTTTGAACCAGTCTTGATTGATGGTAAGGCTCTTCGCCTTCACCCACTTGCCTGTGAAGCCTACAATGCCGACTTTGACGGTGACCAAATGGCCATTCACGTTCCATTGTCTGAAGAAGCTCAAGCTGAAGCACGCTTGCTCCTCCTTGCAGCAGAACACATCCTTAACCCTAAAGATGGTAAACCAGTCGTAACGCCATCTCAGGATATGGTTCTTGGTAACTACTACTTGACAATGGAAGAAAAAGGCCGTGAAGGTGAAGGTATGGTCTTCAAGGATATTGATGAGGCAGTGATGGCTTATCGTAATGGTTATGTTCACTTGCATAGCCGTGTCGGTATTGCTGTAGACAGCATGCCTGATAAACCTTGGAAAGAAAACCAACTTCATAAGATTATGGTAACAACCGTTGGTAAAATCTTCTTTAACGAGATTATTCCAGCAGAAATTCCATACCTCCAAGAAATCACAAATGAAAACTTGACCGATAGTACGCCAGATAAATACTTCCTTGAACCAGGTCAAGATATCCAAACCGTTATTGATAGTTTGGAAATCAATGCACCATTTAAGAAGAAAAATCTTGGTAACATCATCGCTGAAACCTTCAAACGTCTTCGCACGACTGAAACGTCAGCCTTCCTTGACCGTTTGAAAGACCTTGGTTACTATCACTCAACACTTGCTGGTTTGACCGTTGGTATCGCCGATATCCCAGTTATTGATAACAAACAAGAAATTATTGATGCTGCTCACCACCGTGTTGAAGAAATTAACAAAGCCTTCCGTCGTGGTTTGATGACAGATGATGACCGTTATGTTGCTGTTACAACAACATGGCGTGAAGCTAAAGAAGCACTTGAAAAACGTCTGATTGAGACACAAGATTCTAAGAACCCAATCGTTATGATGATGGACTCAGGAGCTCGTGGTAACATCTCTAACTTCTCCCAACTTGCCGGTATGCGTGGTTTGATGGCCGCTCCTAACGGACGTATCATGGAATTGCCTATCCTTTCAAACTTCCGTGAAGGTCTGAGCGTTTTGGAAATGTTCTTCTCAACTCACGGTGCTCGTAAAGGTATGACTGATACGGCCCTTAAGACAGCCGACTCAGGTTACTTGACTCGTCGTTTGGTTGACGTATCGCACGACGTTATCATTAATGAAGAAGACTGTGGCACACTCCGTGGCCTTGTATGTACAGCTCTTAAGGATGGCGATGAAGTTATTTCATCACTTTCAGAGCGTATCTTGGGCCGTGTGTCAGTTCACGATATTATTCACCCCACAACGGGTAAGCTCATTGTTGCAGCAGGCGAAGAAATCACCGAGCCCATTGCAGCCGAAATCGAAGCTTCACCCATCGAGAGCGTTGAAATCCGTTCAGTGCTCACTTGCGAGAGCAAG
>JAIIWC010000055.1 GCA_022745215.1 Collinsella sp.
CGTAAACTATAGTTTACGTTTTGCCGAATACACAGGAGTTTTCTATGTCGGGTTCTTCGGTCCGCATGTACCGAGCCACGCTTCGCACAAACAGCGCACCGCCCAAGCTCGTCGTCGTTGAAGCCGAATGCCTTTCGCCCGATGAGCGCACAGCATTTGCATTGCTATCAAGTCGCGTCGCCGCCGTTCTGGTCCCTTGCCCGGCGCAAGGTGAACTTGCCATCCAATGCCAAACGCACAGCTGCCCGCTCAATCAGGCTGCCGTAATCGCAACCAGCCAACGCGGCCTGCCGCTCCTTCTAGAAGCCGGCATCGCACTCGCCCTTCGCGGCGCCGGATACGAAAACGAGGCCGCCGCCGACATGGTCTTTAAACCACGATCGAGCGGCGGCCTCGCAGCAGCCATTGAATTTGCTTGTAGGCTCGTTGCCTAAAGGTGCAACCTAAAAGCCAAAGCCCGTTCCGGTAATCGCCGAGTACATAAAGTAAACGTTGATCACGTTGAGGAACACGCCCGTGATGCAGCCGTTGCGCAGATAGCGCTCGCACACGATGCGCGCCATGGCGGCGGAGTCATCATTGTTTTTAGCCTGGCGCCCTGCCGTAAAGTACGTCGCCACGCTCAGCAGCAGGTTGAGCACCGGCAGTGCCAGCAACTCGTAGCTCTTGCCCCAGCGCGTCACCTCGCCGGCGGCATTAAACTTTGTTGCCACCTCGGGACCAATGTTGGGGATAACGCACGCTGCGACCACCAGCGGAATCACCGCAAGCACGAGCAGTGCAATACCCATGTAGCCAGCTTTTTTGCCATATTTAAACATATGCGTCGTCCTTACACGTTAAAGCGGAAGTGCACGACGTCGCCATCGGCCATGACATAGTCCTTGCCCTCAATACGCAGCTTGCCGGCGGCCTTGGCGCCCTGCTCGCCGCCGAGCTCGATGTAGTCGTCATAGCCAATGACCTCGGCCTTAATAAAGCCGCGCTCAAAGTCGGTGTGGATGACACCGGCAGCCTGCGGAGCGGTCGCACCCTGACGCACCGTCCAGGCCTTGACCTCCATCTCGCCGGCCGTAAAGAACGACTGCAGGCCGAGCAGCTTATAGGCCGCCTGCGCGAGCACGTCCAGGCCGGGCTGCTCCAAGCCCAGGCTCTCCAGGTAGTCGGCGGCGTCCTCGGGATCGAGCTCGGAAAGCTCGGCCTCGATCTTGGCGCAGATGGGCAGCGGCTTAACACCATCGATGGGCGCCAGGTCCTCGTTGAGCATATCCTCGTCCACATTGGCCACATACAGGATGGGCTTCATGGTGAGCAGGAACAGGCCCTTGGCAGCGGCGCGCTCCTCATCGGTCATCTCCATGGACGCAGCACGCTTACCCTCGTTGAGCCAGGCGAGCAGGCGCTTGGCGACCTCGAACTTGGGCATGAGCTCCTTGTCGCGCTTGGCCTCTTTCTCGAGCTTGGGCAGCTGCTTCTCGAGCGTGCCCATGTCGGCCAGGATAAGCTCGGTCATGATGGTGTCGGCATCGCCGGCGGGATCGACGAACTCGCCCGTACGGCCCACCTCGCGCATGACGTTGGGGTCCTTAAAGTAGCGCACGACCTCGCAGATGGCGTCGGTCTCGCGAATGTTGGCCAGGAACTGGTTACCCAGACCCTCGCCCTCGTTAGCGCCCTTCACCAAGCCTGCGATGTCGACGAACTCGACCGTCGCCGGCACAATGCGACCCGGGTTGACGATGTCGGCGAGCTTTTGCAAGCGGCTATCGGGCACGTCGACGATACCCACGTTGGGATCGATCGTGGCGAACGGGTAGTTGGCGGCAAGGCCGGTCTTTTTGGTAAGCGCGGTGAACAGCGTCGACTTGCCCACGTTGGGCAGGCCCACGATACCGATGGAAAGGGACACGACAGCTCCTTTTGGTACAAGCATTTCAAACTGCATAAGTATAGCGCCGCCGCAGCATCTGGGCTAACCCAGACGCCACGGCGGCACGAATGAAGCAGAGATAGAGGTCGCTGACTAGTCCGCGAGCTTCTCCACCTGATCGAGCATCTTGTCGAGCTTGGCCTTCGCCTCAGCCTTGACCTTCTGGGCTTCTTCGTGGGCCTTAGCCTTCTGGGCGGCCTTTTCCTCGGCCTCGGGATCGACGACGACCAGTTTGGACGCGTCATGCTCAACAAGCTTGAGTGCATGCTCGGGGCACACCTTGACGCAGGCACCGCAGCCCAAACAATACGTGGACTCCAACGCAAAGCGGCCGCTTCCCACCAAATCGCAGGCGAACGTGGGACATACATTGACACACTCGCCACACGACGTGCACTTGTCAAAATCGCACTCCGGCGTGCTCACCTGCATGTTCTGGGCAAGCTCGGGGTGGTTTTGCAGCGTCGAGAGCACCAGCTGCCGCCCGTGCGTGAGCGAACGGCGACGCTTGGTCGTCGTGGTGCCGCACATGGTGTTGAGCGTGCGCTCGAGCTGCGTGATCTGATGGCGATGGGCTTTGAGCTTCTGCGTCACCGAGGCCAGTGCCGCCGTTGCCGGATTGAGCTTTGTCACGGTAAGGCCCGTGGTGCGGGCGATCTTTTCCATGTACTCCTTGCGCTCGTACTCGCGGCGCTTATGGCACTTGAGGCTCTTGGGATCGACCTCCAGACCCATGCCCGTGCCCGCCCACTCCTCGGCGGTAGCAATGGCCTCGCCCAGGATATCCTCGCCACCGGTGTTACGGCACTTATCGCACACGCCCAGCGGCAGGTACACGCTCACGTTGGGATAATCGGCCAGCACCGAGAACCAGGTCTCGGCCGTAATATCGCCCACACAGGCGACAACAACCTCGTTCTCGCGCGGCATGCGCTTAAGGGCACGCGTGCAGGTAACGTAGGCGGTCTCGTGGCTCGTAGCAGCAGAGACGATGTCGTCATACAGGTTTTTGGGCGCCAGGCGCGGCGAAATAATCGCCTCGGTCGGACAGGCAGCGGCGCACAGGCCGCATTTGCGACAGGAGTCGAGGATCTCGATAGCGTCTTCCTCGACCTCGATAGCGTTGACCGGGCACACATCCATGCACGCGGTGCAACCGCTCTTTTCGTTTTTGCAGGTCAAGCACGGAATGGTGTTGCCGCGCGGACGCTCCTTGTAGTCGGCAGGATTCCACTGCGGCGCCGACGGATCGAGTGCGTCGGTCACACCGCCAAGCGGGTTTTTAAGAAAGTCGAAACCCTTGCTGATTTCGATAATGTCATCAAACAGATCGTGTTCCTGCGCCATGCGCGGCCCCTCCCTGAGCAGTGCAAACAAGCAAGAGATAATGATACGCCATCGGCCCGTGCCTCGAGCAAATTACATGCGGAGCACCTTTGGGACAAATAGCCTATGGCCTATCGCCGCCTCGATTGCACAAGGTCAATCAAGCGCCAAACTATGCCTCGCACATGAGCTGCACGAGCTTTTGTTTGGTCACCTTGGCCTGCTCGTTGGCCATATTACGCTCGTTTCTAAAGGCCGCATTTGCAACACTCTGCAGGTCGGCATCGGAAATCTCGCCAAGGCCCAGATCCTCGAGCGTCGTCGGCAGACCAACACGCTGGCAAAACTCGAGCACCTGATCAAGCTCGGGCGCACGCTCCAGACGAAGCTGCACCACCAGGCCAAACGCCACGGCCTCGCCGTGCATGGCCTTGCACTCAGGCAGAATCGTTAGACCGTTGGCGATGGCATGCGCCAACGCCAAGCCACCGCTCTCAAAGCCGACGCCCGAGAGCAGAATATTGCACTCGATCAGGCGCTCAACCGCCGGCGATGTACGCCCCTTTTTGAGATCGCGCTTGGCAGCGACGCCGCACTCCATAAGTATGTCATAGCAGGCACGAGCCGCAACCAGAGCCAAGTGCCCCGGCGCGCCACCGTGCTCGTTGGCGCCGTGCGCCGCGGCGCACGAACGCGCCTCGAAGTACGTTGCCAGCGCATCGCCCATACCAGCGACCGTCATACGCAGTGGGGCCGCCGCGACCACGTTGGTATCGACCACGACCAGGTCTGGATTCTTCTCGAGCATCAGGTAGCGGTCGAACGACCCATCCTCGTGATACAGCACCGAAATCGCGCTGCACGGACCGTCCATCGAAGCCGCCGTGGGGCATACGCACAACGGCAGCTCGGCATAAAACGCTACTGCCTTGGCGATATCGAGCATCTTGCCGCCGCCAATGCCTACCACCATGTCGCAATACTCAGCCTGGGCTTCCTGAGCCATTTCGACAACGGCCTCTTCCGTACACGGACCGTCATAAATCTTAAAGAACGGCTCGCTTAGATCTTCGTCCAGAAATCCATCGACAATCTGCCTGCACAGCCGATCCTCGGTGCCCTGGTCAAACAAGACATAGGCAGCACAACCCAACCATGACAAATACCTGCCCTGACGCGAAAGTTCGCCCGGCCCCTGAACATACCGGCCGGGACCGCCATAAACCATAGGAAGCGCCATACGAGAATCCGCCCTTCATCAAACAACGATTGGTGCAAAGTAACCTGACCCCTTTGCACCAACTTGGTGCGATGGGGTCAGGTTAGTTTGCACCATAGCAAAAAGGGGCAAAGCCATCTGTTGGCTTTGCCCCTTCCTTAGCTTGATTTACTCATCCATGAGATAGTAGTGGCCCAGCGCGTCGGCACCCAGGATGGCGTTTGCGACCATCTCGGGCGTCACCTCAAACGGCATGTTGCACATGGTGTCCTCGGGCGCGCAAGCGGCCTCGGCAACGACCATGGCCTGCTCGCGCGTAACCTCGGCAACGCCAAGCTCCTTCATCGTGACCGGCAGGCCCAGCTCAATGCAGAAGCCCAGGACTTCCTCGAGTTTCTCAGTCGGAGCATCCTCGAGTACCAGCTGGACGATGGTGCCAAAGGCGACCTTCTCGCCGTGATACATGCCGTGGCACTCGGGCAGCATCGTCAGGCCATTGTGGATGGCATGAGCAGCAGCAAGGCCCGAGCTCTCAAAGCCAATACCGGAGAGCAGCGTGTTTGCCTCGATGATATGCTCGACGGCAGGCGTGAGCGCACCCTTCTCCAGCGCGACCTTGGCCTTGACGCCATCGGCCATAAGCGTCTCGTAGCAGAGCTTGGCGAGCGCCAGGCCGGCCATTCCGCCCTTGCCGCCGGCGCAAGTGCCGCCATCGGCATCGTGCGTCGCCTGGGCCTCAAAGTAGGTTGCGAGCGCATCGCCCATACCGGAAACCGTCAGGCGCACCGGGCTCGCCGCGATAACCGTCGTATCCATCAGGACAATGTTGGGGTTTGCCTTAAGGAACAGGTACTTATCGAACTGGCCATCGTCGGTATAGAGCACCGAAAGTGCCGAGCACGGCGCATCGGTCGAGGCGATGGTGGGGCAAATGATAACCGGAGACCCCAAGTAGTAGGCGACAGCCTTAGCGGTATCGAGGATCTTGCCGCCACCGACGCCGACGATGATGTCGCAACCGTTGTCGCGCGCGAGCGCCACCAAACGGTCGACCTCGCCCTTGGAGCATTCGCCGTTAAAGTCCTCAAACAGCAGCTCGGCCTTAGCCTCGGCAAAACCGCCCTCGATCTTGGCACCGACGCGCTTCTTGCCCGAAGGCGTCACGATGACGAGGGCCTTAGCGCCGAGCGGCTCGACATAGGAGCCGAGCTTGGCGAGCTCGTCCGGACCCTGGATGTACTTGCTGGGGCTATTGAAAATTGCAGCCATTTTTATCCCATTCTCTAAAAAAGAAAGGGGCTCCGTACGGATACGTGCGGAGCCCCTCGTTACGATAACAAGAGTCGATTAGAAATCGATGTCGGTGTCGTAGTAGCAGGCCTTGAGAATCTTCTCGAAGTCGGCAGCCTTGGTCTCACGCGGGTTCTCGGGCGTGCAGGCGTCCTGCTCGGCGTTCGCGGCGATCTCGGGGAGCTTGGCGAGGAACTCCTCCTCGGAGACCATCTGCGGGTTCTCGGCGTCGACCTTCACGCCACCATTCGCGTAATCCTTGATGGACTGCGGAATGTTGAGCTGGTCGTTGAGGTCGCGAATCTTCTGGACGAGCGCGGCGATGAGCTCCTCGTTGGTCTCGCCGGGAAGGTGCAGGATCTCCTTGGCCACGTAAGCGTAACGCTCGGCAGCACGCGGGTCCTTGGAGTTCCACTGGATGACCTTGCCCAGGTACATGGCGTTAGCGGCACCGTGGATGATGTGGCCGTTCTCGAAGGCAGCACCGGTCTTGTGAGCCATGGAGTGAACGATGCCCAGCAGGCCCGAGGAGAAGGCGATACCGGCGATGCACTGAGCCTCATGCATGTGCTGACGGGCCTCATGGTCGCCAGCATAGGACTTGGGCAGCCACTCGACGATCTCGCGGATGCCGTGCAGGGCGTTGGCGTCGGTGAACATAGAGGCGAAGGTGGAAACGTAGGCCTCCATGCAGTGGGTCAGAGCGTCCATGCCGGTGTGAGCGCACAGCTTGGCGGGCATGGTGTAGGTGAGCTCGGGGTCGACGATGGCGACATCAGGGGTGATGTTGAAGTCGGCCAGCGGGTACTTGATGCCCTTGGCGTAGTCGGTGATGACGGAGAAGGCAGTGACCTCGGTAGCGGTACCGGAGGTGGAGGAAATGGCGCAGAAATGAGCCTTCTGACGCAGCTCGGGGAAGCTGAACGGCTGGATGATGTTGTCGAAGGACTCCTCGGGATACTCGTAGAAGACCCACATGGCCTTAGCGGCATCGATGGGCGAGCCGCCGCCGATGGCGATAATCCAGTCGGGCTCGAACTCGCGCATGGCCTCGGCGCCCTTCATGACCGTCTCGATGGACGGATCGGACTCGACGCCCTCGAACAGCTTGACCTCGAAACCGCCTTCCTTAAGGTCGGCCTCAACGTCCTGCAAGAACCCGCCGCGGCGCATAGAGCTGCCGCCAGAAACGATGATGGCCTTCTTGCCCTTGAGGTTCTTCACCTCGTGGCGAGCGCCCTCACCAAAGTACAGATCGCGAGGATTGGTAAAACGTCCCATACTGTGCCTCCTAAACAAGCCCCTCTTAGACTTGCGTATATAACGGAGCACCCGATTGGCTCCGTTAGGACCGTTTGCGCGTTGCCGGCGACGACAATGCGCGATGTCTAAACGTCTCAACGCTCAGACAAACACTATTTTACCGTTCTGGTTGGTCAGTTATTCACCTAAAGCCAACAATGATGAAACGTTTTTTCTATTCCTGAAGACCCTTGTGGGGCATTCATACTCCCAAGCTGGGCAAACGTTTTATCAAGGTTGACCACATATCCCGGGCAGGACTGTGCCCCTCCAAAATGCGTCCCGTTCGCCGCCAAAAATCGACCGTTTGCGGCACCGTGATACCACTCGGTCGTCCAGGGTGCCGACATTTGTGCGACATCCGTCTTCGTGGTGCAAAGGTGCATGTCCAAGTGCAGCACCCCCGGTGTGCCACATGCGGGTAAACTAGAACCTTATATAGAGATATTTGAACCCTAACCGCAGCAAAGGAGGCCCCATGGCATTCGACCCCATTCAAGAGGATTGCCATCGCCTCGTTCTTGAGGCCTTGCGCCGCGACAATATCCCGCTCACCGACGGCCCCGCCGTAGAGCGTCTGATGGAACAATTCACCCGTAACCCCGCGCCGCTCATCGTGCACGATCGCGACCGAGCTGGGCACCTCATTGCCAAGGTGGTCGAGGCTGTCGACTACCGCATTCCCTTTATCCCCGACGACGCCCAGGCAGAGCAAGAAGAAGCCGCAGCCGAGAACATGCTCCGCGAGGCAGCCGCGCTCGATCCGGCCAACTGGGATGCCCAGCGCATGCTGTGCGCGCTCACCGCCGAATCTAACGAGGAATACGTGCAATATCTGGTGTCCAAGTGCGACGAGGTGGAGCACGATCTGGCGCTCAAGATTGCCTCGGCGCAGGACCCCTACGAGCGCGAGGCCGCAGGCGACCTGACCCGCCGTCCCTACCTGCGCTGGCTTGCCGCCTTGGCATCGCGCGCGCTCATTAGCGGCCGCTACCGCATGTCGCTCGAAGCCGCAAACCGCAGCCTCGACTTTGCCCCCAACGATCCTGCCGGCGTCCGCCACACCGCAATGCTCGCCATGGCAAAGCTCGAATACCCCGCTGAGGAGCTCAAGCGCTTTCGCTCTGCCCACTCCGTCCCCTATCTCGCCAACACGCCGCTGCGCCGTCGTCCCAAGGATGCAGAACGCGACTTGGACCCGTGGACGCTCATCGCGCTGATGAGCGCTGCCTGGCGCGAGCTGGATTACGAGGGCGCCGAACACTACCTGCGCATCCTTGCGCGCTCGTGCCCGCACGCGGCCGAAGCGCTCTACTTCCAAACCGAGTTTCCCGATGGCGTCTATGCCCGCGTCAACGTGGGCGTGGGCTCCACCGATGAGCTCGTCCTTGCCCTGTCCGAGGCGACGCCGGTACTGCAGGAGGGCCTAGGCGCGCCCGACAACGCCAGCTTTGCCGCCTGGGTCGCCACCAACGACATCGTGCGCTCCCAGATCGACGAACGAATCCTACGCGCGGCCGAACAGGGATTGCCATTCAAGGGAGGAGACCTCTAATGGATCCGAGCGTCTACATCCCCGCCTATCTGGAGCGCACCTATCTGACATCGCATCCCGAACTCACCGATGCAGCACGCAAGCTTGTCCATAACGACATCAGCGCAAACCCTCACAAGTATGCGCAAACCGAGCATGCCCAAGCGCTGCTGTCCTATGCCGGTGTTCATCGTCACCTGCTCGACGAGCTCCATCGCATCGAGGACATGGGCAGCGACGAGGAGTTTGAGCAGACGCGCAACCGCCTGTTCGACGACATGCGCGATGAGCTGCTCAAGATTGTTCGCGTCGATGCGCTGGCCGTCGATGCGCAGTTGCTCGCCATCATCCTGGCGGACACGCCCGTTGACGCCTGCCTGGGCGACCTGATGAAGCTCGAGGCGAGCACGGCCGACTACCTGCAACAGAGCGTGCCCGGGTTTGATATGGAGGCCCCGCACTACTGGGCCAATAATGTTTTGGCCGACGGTGTCACCGCAGCAGACCTCACCGTAAGCGAGCCGGCTCTGATCGGGTGGCTCCACACGCTCGAGGCCATCTCGCAGCTGTGCATGGCGAGCGCCCGCTACCGCGCTGCTGCCAACTACGCCCGCCGCGTCCTTAAGGCAGAAGGCTATCCCACCCGAGCTGCCGGCACCGTGTTGCTCGCACTCGCTCGCCTGGAAGACCAGGACGGCTTTTTTGCCCTAGCCCACCAGCTCGAGGAACAGGTGGGAGCCGATGCACTCGAGAACTCCCCCTGGTACCTGCTCGCCCGCACGATCTTGCTGTTCAAAACGAACAAGATGCGCCCGGCGACACGCGCGCTGCGCGAGTTCGCTAACCGTTGCGAGGGCGGCGCGTTCTTCTTGCTGAACCCCATGTACCAGACGCCGTATCTTCCCTGCCGACCCGAGCCGCGCGACCCCTGGGACCTCTCGCACCAGGCGGTTTGGGAAGCCGACGGCATCATCTCGGATACTCCCGACTTTGCCCCCTGGGCCAGCGCTTGCGAAGACGTATCGCAGCTTGCCCAGGAATTTGCGCGCCGCTACGGCTTTTAGCGACGCGATCGCCCCGACCATGCCATTAACGTTAGGAACGGCTTCATGAACCTCCGCTCATCTCTCGCCTGCACCTCGAGCGATATCGCCCGCTGGGGACTGCGCTCCGTCCTCAAACGCCAGGGCGGCGTGCTTCCCGGCCGCATCGCCATGAAGATCGACCCCGAGCTGCTGAGCGACCTCGCGGGCCTCGTCGACCGCAGCGTGGTGATCACCGGTACCAACGGCAAGACCACGACCTCCAACCTGATCGCCGACGCCGTTGCCGCCAGCGGCGCCACCGTGGTGTGCAACCGCGCCGGCAACAACATGGAGCCGGGCGTGGTGGGTGCGCTGCTCGAAGCCCGTGGCGGACTTAAGCGCGCCGACAGCGGCAAGCGCGTGGGCGTCTTTGAGTGCGACGAGCTCTACACCGTGCGCGTTCTGCCCAAGCTCAAGCCGACGTACTTTGTGCTACTCAACCTGTTCCGCGACCAGCTGGACCGCTACGGCGAGATCGACCATACCCAAGATGTCATCGCCCATGCTTTGGAGCTCTCGCCGGCAACGACGCTCATCTACAACGCCGATGACCCGCTGTGCGCCTCGATTGCCGCGCGCGTTCCCAACGCGAGCATCGCCTTTGGTATCGACGGCGCCACCAACACCGAGTCAGACCGTATTAGCGACTCGCGTTTTTGCTCGCAGTGCAATGCGCCGCTGGAGTACGACTACGTGCAATACGGCCAGCTCGGAGCCTACCATTGCCCCTCGTGCGGCTGGGCGCGCCCCGCGCTCGTCCGTCGCGTGATGGGCGTGGAGCTCGGCTGCGACGGCTATGGCTTTGACCTGGTCTTTGGAGCTGCGCCCGAAGCGGCCGCCGCACACATCGCCACGCGTTACAACGGCCTGTACATGGTTTACAACGTAGCTGCCGCCTTCTTTGCCGCCCACGAGTTGGGCGTCGATACGGCGCACCTGCAACCCACGCTCGACGCCTACGTGCCCGCCGGCGGTCGCATGGGTCGCTGGAACATCGCCGATCGAACCGTCGAGGCCAACCTGGCCAAGAACCCCGTGGGCTTTGACCGCCAGATCCAATCCATTAAGACAGCAGGCGGCAGGCTCTGCGCTTTCTTCCTCAACGATAACGATGCCGACGGCCACGATGTCTCGTGGATCTACGACGTCGACTTCGAGCGCATCGCCGATACCCCAGGGCTTGTCGCCTTTGCCGGCGGCACGCGTGCACACGATATGCAGGTGCGCCTCAAGTACGCCGGCATCGACGCCACCATTATCTCGGACGTCGCGCAGGCAATTGGCGCCGTGGCAGATGAGGCCGCCGGCGACACTTTCTACGCCGTCGCTAACTACACGGCCTTCCCGCCGCTGGTCAAGGAGCTCGACGGGCTGAAGGGCGCCGATGCGGGCACGATTGCCACCCGCGCCGTGGCATGCGCCGATGGCAACGCTGTCCCCACCGATGTCGCGCCGGTCGAGCTTTCGCGCCCGTTGCGCATCGTCTATCTGTATCCCGATGCCCTCAATCTGTACGGCGATGGCGGCAACGTCATCGCGCTCGAGCGCCGTTGCGCCTGGCGCGGCATTCCCGTGCGCGTGGACGAGGTCCGCATGGGCGAGACGCTCGATCTTGCCGATGCCGATATCGTCATGATGGGCGGAGGCGCCGACCGCGACCAGCTGGCCGTGGCGCACGAATTGCTCGCCCAGAAGGACAAGGTCGCAGCCTACGTTGAGGACGGCGGCTCGCTGCTCGCCATCTGCGGCAGCTACCAGCTGCTTGGACGTTCGTACTACATGGGCGAAGATCGCATTGAAGGCTTAGGCGTCATTGCCGCCGAGACGGTGCGCGGCTCCGACCGCCTGATCGGTAACGTCGCCGTCAAGACCGACCTGGCACCCGAGCCCTTCGTGGGATTCGAGAACCACGGCGGCCGCACCCTGCTCGACGCAGACGCCACACCACTTGGAACGTCTGTCGTTCCGGACACCGGCAATAACGGCGACGATGGTTTTGAGGGCCTCATCTACAAGGGCGTCATCGGCACGTACCTGCATGGCCCGGCGCTGCCCAAGAACCCCGAGCTCGCCGACTGGCTCATCGCCCACGCCCTGGAGCGCCGCGGAGACGCACAGGCCACAGCCCTGCTGCCGCTCAAGCCCCTCGACGACACCTACGAACACGCCGCCCACGACGCCGCCATGAAACTCCTCCCCTAACGCCCCACTACCACAAAGGGGACAGGCACCTTTGTGGTGGTTTTCCAGTTTGCCAACGATATACGCGCCGGCAAAAAAGTCTGCTATACTCTTTCCCGCTGTCCCCATCGTCTAGCGGCCAAGGACGCCACCCTTTCAAGGTGGATATCGCGGGTTCGAATCCCGCTGGGGGCACCATTTAAATCGAGAAGCCCGTTACCCTCCGCGGTGGCGGGCTTTTTGCTACCCATACGTCGGGATTCGAACCCGACAGGTGCGGATTCCGGCATCTGCCGATGGACCGTGTGCAAAAAATGGCAAATATGAGTACTGTTACCGATTTAGTAACAGCGAATTCGGCCTTTTTGATGGTGAATCAGATGTCGAATCAACAACCTGGTGCCCAGATTGAGCCAAACCTCAGCTATATACCGGTCGCGCGCGCAGACGTGGTGTAAGAGCGTCCTGAGGTCCGTCGCTGCAAGTCCCGATGTTACTCCTTCTTGAGACCGCGCTTCTCGACTATCTCG
>JAIIWC010000008.1 GCA_022745215.1 Collinsella sp.
CTGGTAAGCCCCATCAGGCAGGTTGCCGGCGTTGCCAGATCGACCGTGCTGTTCTGAGATTGCGCCATGCGCGCCTCGCCCTCCAAATAAAACAATCGGACCGCATCCAGTGTACCCACCGGGTGCGGTCCGTTTCAATGGCTCAAAAGCCCTTGCCTAGCAATTCTCGGTCTTAAGCCGAAACGTGCTTACATGAAGCCGCAGACGCGACCGATGATGCCGATGGCGAAGAGAGCCAGGATGATGACGATCGGGCTGACCTTCTTCTTGAGAAGCTTGCAGACCAGCAGGGTCAGGCACACGGCGGCAAGGCCGGGGATGAGCTGATCGAGGTTGGCCTGAAGCGTGGTGACCTTCACCTGATCAAGGGCGTTAGCACCGATGGAGTTATACATCGTAAGTGCTTCCTTGACACCCTCAGAACCGGAGGGCAGATTAGCCCAGTCGATAAAGGCGCCAGCAGACTGCGTGACCTTGGAGACGACCGGGGTGAAGGAGATGGACACCCAGCGCTCGACCAGGGCGCCGATGATGAACATACCAAGGATGGAAGCACCCTCGGTGACCTTGCCCATCAGACCGCCGGAGAGGTCCTTGGCGATGGAGGAGCCGACCTTGTAGCCAAACTCCTGCGTGTACCACAGGAAGGCGTAACGGATGATGTTCCACGCGAAGAAGAACAGCAGCGGACCGGCGATGCTGCCGGACAGGGCCAGGGAAGCGCCCAGAGCGCCCAGAATCGGGCGAAGGGTGAACCAGAAGGCGGGGTCGCCGACGCCGGCGAGCGGGCCCATCATACCGACCTTGACGCCCTGAATGGCGACGTCGTCAATCGGAGCACCGTTGGCGCGCTCCTCCTCGAGAGCGAGGGTAACGCCAATGACGGGGGCGGAAACATAAGGGTGGGTGTTATAGAACTCCAGGTGGCGCTTAAGAGCGGCAATCTGGTCATCCTTGCTGGTGTAGAGCTTCTTGATCGCAGGGATCATTGCGAAGCACCAGCCGCCGTTCTGCATACGCTCGTAGTTCCACGAGCCCTGAAGGAACTGATGACGGAAGCAAACCTTCTTGCGGTCAGCCTTGGTGAGCTGAATCTTGTTCTCTGCCATATGTATCACTCCCCTCCTACTCGTAATCGTTCAGAATGTCGCCGAGCGGGTCGCCGGAGCCACCGCCCATGCCGCCACCCTGCTTAGCCAGATCCTTAAGGCCAAGGTAGATGAGGGCAAGGGAGATGCCGATGAGGCCAAGGGCGATCAGCGTGAGCTGAGGGATGGCAGCAAGGACAAAGCCGAGGACGAAGAACGGCCAGGTCTCCTTGGTGGCCATCATGTTGATGACCATGGCGTAACCGACGGAAGCGACCATGCCGCCGCCGACAGCCATGCCGCCGGACAGCCAGTCGGGCATAGCGTTAAGCGCGTTGGTAACAGCCTCGGCCGGGATGATGCACAGAAGTACTGCCGGGATGGCGATACGAAGGCCCTGCATGAGGATGGCAGCGTACTGCCAGCGCTCGATGCCGGCGAAGTCGCCCTTCTCGGCGCAACCGTCCATGGCGTGAGCGATAGCGGTTGCCAGGGTACGGCAGATCATGGTCAGGAACAGACCAGCGACCGACAGCGGAACAGCGACGGCGATGGCGGCGGTAACGGCCTTGGCCGAATCAGTGGCGCCGCCGTTGAGGGCGAGCACCATGATGATCGAAGAAGCGACCGAGGCCAGAGCGGCGTCAGGCGCGACGGCGGCGCCGACGTTAGCCCAGCCAAGGGCCATCATCTGGAGCGAACCGCCCAGGAGGATGCCCTCCTGAAGGTGACCGGTTACGAGACCGATAAGCGTGCATGCCACGAGCGGCTGATGGAACTGGAACTCATCCAGAATGCCTTCCATACCGGCAAGCAACGCGACAATCGCAACAAGCAGAATAGTGATTGCAGACATGTATCGGACCCTCCTTTACTATGCTTGAGCGGCCAGTTCGGCCTTAGCTTTCTTCAACATGGCGTCGAGATCCTCGGAGGCATCCGAAGGAACCTTGCGGACCTCGAACTTGACGCCCTTGGCCTTGAGGGCCTCGAGGGTCTTAACGTCGTCATCGCCCATAGCGACGGCGTTGGTGACGACGACCTTGCCCTTGGAGTGAGCCATGGAACCGATGTTGACTTCCTTGATGTCGACGCCGGCCTCGATGGCCTTGAGCAGATCCTGCGGGTTCTCGAAGAGCAGCATGGCCTTGGTGTCACCAAAACGCGTGTCCTTGACGACCTCGGCCATCTTCTTGATAGGCACGACGTTGGCATGGACTCCCGGAGGGGCAGCCTGCTCGATCATGGTCTTGCGGAGCTCGTCGTGAGCAACGCCGTCGGAAACCACGATGATGCGGTTGGGGTTGATCTGCTTGGTCCACGTGGTGGCCACCTGACCATGCAGCAGACGGGTGTCGATACGGACGTGGGCAATCTTGATGTGCCCGTCGCCGATGACCGTTCCCGGAGGGATGGCGCCTGCAGGAGCAGCGGCGGCCGCAGCCGGCTTCTTCTCCTCGGGCTCCAGAGACTCGGGCTTGACGCGCACGCCAGCCTTAGCCTCAGTCACGAGATGTTTTGCGATCGCATGTGCAGTGTTCTTTGCATCAAAGCGCTGCGAATATGCCTCGATGAGCATAGGCAGGTTGACACCGGTGACGATAGCCCAGGAATCATGGCCCTCGATGAGCCCGCTAATCTGGTTGAACGGCGTACCGCCCCACAGATCAACGAGGAAGAGCACCTGCTCCTGGTCCTCGAAGGAAGCGACTGCTTCCTCGACCTTGGCACGGAAGTCGTCGGGGCCCATGCTCGGCTCGAGCGAGACCACGGCTACAGACGGCTGATCGCCAAAGACCATCGAGCCCGTCTGCTTGATTCCAGCCGCCAAGTCACCATGGCTAGCAAGAACAATACTTACCATCACATAACCTCCTTTTTGTCTACGTATTTCCTACACGACAAAAAAGAGTATAGCCGCAAGTGTGGCAAATTTATAGGAAAAAATGTGAATGGTTGGATTATTTGTTTAAGCGTCATGCTTTTGTTACAAGTTGGTTACATCGCTGGTTTTCAGCTATTCCTCGCTAAACATAATTAGTTTGACCATCTTAGAAAACAGATACAGGCACAGCATTCACTAATATCGATTTAAATCGGATAAGAACCTGCTTGACTCTTCGATATTTTGTTTAAACAGACGTGACTTGACTAATTTCGTTAGTTATGCTCTAGCAAACCGTCAAAAAAGAATAGTCATTGGGGACGTTCTTTAATGACTAGTCGTTTAAGAACGTCCCCAATGACTAAGTTAGGCGATGTGGAGGGGGTTGGCGGCGTCGACGGCGTCAGGAGCAGCGGGACCATCAGGGGTAGCGTCTGCCAGGTTCTCGTCGGGGGTCTCGATCTGCTTGATCATGACATCCTGGCCCTGCAGCAGATAAGTCTCGCCGCTACCGCAATGGGGACAGGTCTTTCCGTACTCGACCGTCGCGTAGTCGCGGCCGCACACCTCGCAATGTGTCACGGCCTCAACGGGCTCCACGATAAGCTCCGAGCCCTCGGTGATAGGCTTTTTATCTGCTGCCCAGCGCCAAGCGTCGAGCAGCAAGTCGGGAACGACGCCCGAGACCTCGCCCAGCAGCAACGTCACGCTCGAAACGCGACGCACGCCATTGGCGCGAGCCACATTCTCAACATCGCGAATGATGTGATAGACGATTCCGAGCTCGTGCACTTTTATATTCCTTCCGCCGTTCCCGTTATGACTACTTACTTGCGACCGAATTTGATCTTGATGGCACGCTTGAGTGCGTACTTGCCCAGGCTGGGGAGCTTTTGCTCGTATTTGACCATCGTTGAGCACTCGGGGCGGTCGCGATCCAGATGGATGGCGTCAAACGCGCACTTGGTGGTGCACAGGCCACAGCCGATGCACTTGTTGGGGTCGACGATCGAGGCGCCGCAGCCCAGGCAGCGGGCGGTCTCGGCGCGCACCTGCTCTTCGGTAAAGGTCTCGACGTACTCGCTAAACGGCGCGGCCTTCTCGCTCTCGCGGTCCACGTGGGCAACCTCGCGGCTCGCGTTGTCGTAGCTCTCAATCACGACATCGTCGCGGTCGAGCGCGGTGTAGCGGCGCTGGTTGCGGCCGATGGTGAGCGTGGACCCCGGCTGCACAAAGCGATGGATGGACACGGCGGCCTCGTGGCCGGCGGCGATGGCATCGATGGCAAAACTCGGACCGGTGTAGACGTCGCCGCCCACAAAGATGTCTGGCTCGGCGGTCTGGTAGGTCTGAGGATCGGCAAGGGCACCCTGACCGCGGCCAAGCTCCACCTTGGAGCCAGCCAGCAGGTCGCCCCACACAATGGACTGGCCGATGGACATGACCACGCGGTCGGCATCGACGCGGCGCAGGTCGTTCTCGTCGTACTCGGGCGCAAAACGGCCCTCGTCGTCAAAGACACGCGTGCAGCGCTTGAAGGTGATGCCGCGCACATGACCGGCCTCGTCCAGGTGAACCTCCTTGGGGCCCCAACCGCAGCTGATGTGCGCGCCGTCCTCGATGGCCTCGCGACGCTCCTCCTCGCTGGCGGGCATCTGGGCCTCGCTCTCCAGGCAGAACATCTCAACATGCTCAGAGCCCAGACGGCAGGCGTTGCGCGCGACATCGATAGCAACGTTGCCGCCGCCCACCACGATGGTGCGGCCGGGCAGCGCGTCAATCTTGCCGCTGTTGACCTCGCGCAAGAAGTCGACGGCCACGGTCACATCCTCGGCATCCTCGCCCGGAATACCGGCAAGGCGGCCGCCCTGGCAGCCGATGGCAACGTAGAAGGCCTTAAAACCCTGCGTGCGCAGCTCATCGAGCGTCACGTCACGGCCGACTTCCACGCCATAGCGGAACTCAGCACCCATCAGGCGAATGATCTCGACCTCGGCCTCGATAACATCCTTCTGCAGCTTAAAGCTGGGAATGCCGTAGGTGAGCATGCCACCCGGGCGCTCGTTTTTCTCGAACACGACGGGCTTGTAGCCCTTCTCGGCAAGATAAAAAGCGCAGGACAGACCGGCCGGGCCGGCACCGATGATGGCAATCTTCTGGTCGAAGCCGCCAGCGCGCGTCGGTGTCACCACGGGCGGGACGTAGCGGGTCGCAGCGTCCAGATCGCGCTGGGCGATAAACTTCTTGACCTCGTCGATGGCCACGGCCTCGTCCACGCGACCACGGGTACAGGCATCCTCGCAGCGGCGGTTGCACACACGGCCGCAGATAGCGGGCAGCGGGTTCTCGCGCTTAATGAGCGCCAGTGCCTCGTCATAGCGGCCCTGCGCCGCGAGCTTCAGATAGCCCTGAACGGCGACATGCGCGGGGCAAGCCGTCTTGCAGGGCGCGGTGCCGGACTCGTGCGTCTCGATGCGGTTGTCGTTGCGGTAGTTAGGCGACCACTTGGTGTGGTCCCACTTGGTGGCATCGGGCAGCTCCTGGCGCGGATACTCGGGCACCTGTCCGCCCGCCTTTTTGCTGCAGAGCTTCTGGCCCAGCTTGGCGGCGCCGACCGGACACACCTCAACGCAGCGGCCGCAGGCCACGCACTTGTCCTTCTCGACCTTGGCGACATAGGCCGAGCGCGACAGGTTGGGCGTGTTGAACAGCTGCGAGGTGCGCAGGGCGTAGCACACGTTGACGTTGCAGTTACAGATGGCGAAGATCTTGTTCTCGCCGTCGATGTTGGTGATCTGGTGCACAAAGCCGTTGTCCTCGGCCTGGCGCAAGATGTCGTAGACCTCCTCGCGCGTCACATAGTGGCCGCGGTCGGTCTCGACCACATAGTCGGCCATATCGCCCACGGCAATGCACCAGTCAGCGGGGTCGTCGGCGCAGCCCTCGCCCATCACACGACGGCTCGCGCGGCAGCTGCAGGTGCTGGCGGCATACTTACCCTCGTATTTGTCGAGCCAATGCTCGATATGCTCGATCGGCACCGACGTGCTCGCGGCGTCAATGGCCTTCTCGACCGGAATGACGTGCATGCCGATACCGGCGCCCCCGGGCGGCACCATCGGCGTAGCCTTGGACAGCGGGCCTTTGGATGCCTGCTCAAAGAACTTGGCATAGACCGGGTGCTCCTCGAGCTGACTCACGCGCATGTTGAGGAACTCGGCGGAACCCGGCACCAGCATGGGCAGCACCCACTGCTTGGCGCGCTCGGGATTTTCCCAGTTGTACTCGAGCAGACCCGTGTAGCTCATGTCGTCGAGCATCTTCTCGATATCGGCCTCGGGCATGCCGGTGAGCTTGACCATCTCGGGCAACGTGTAGGGACGGCGCATCTTCATCTTGCAGAGTACCTCGGCCTGCTCGTCGGTTGCGGCCTCGGCAAACGACCAGTACTCGTAGCCCAGCAGCTCGTCGCGATGCAGAAGACGGTTGGTGCAATGCTCGCACAGCTTGACAATGGCCTCGCGCGGATGCTCCGGCAGCGGCGGCACGAACTCCGAACCGATGTCGGGCTCGGTGTAGCTAATCCCCGGTCCGTTGAGAATCATGGTTGTCCCTTCTCTTGCCGCAGCCCGGCGAGACCGCGGCACCCCTCTTTTTTGCAGGCCGGGCATGCCCCATGCCGTTCACCCGCCATTAGTTGACATTGTGTCAAAAATAGTATTGACGAACCGTCAACAATATTCAAGACTGTTAGGCGAACGGTCAGGCAAAAGAGGATGAAAGGCGGCAGAACATGGGCAACACGTACGCAGATATCCCTGTGGCCGACGCCACTCTTGCGTCCGATAGCGCGGCAAAGCGCCTGACGGGCGACGAACGCCGTCGCGAGATTCTCGATGCCGTGCGCACCGTAAGCTCCGAGCTGGGCGTGTCGCATCTATCCGTCTCGGCCGTGACCAAGCGAGCCGGCTGCACGCGCTCGCTGTTCTACCACTACTTCGCCGATATGGACGCCGCTGTCACCGCCGTCATGGACGAGGCAATCGACGGTTTTATCTCCGAACTCGAGCAGTGGAACGCCGGCCGCACGGTTGGCGACATCGAAGACGCACTCGACACCGTCGCCCCGCTCTTTAAGCGCCTGGTCGCCAGCGGCCACGAGCTGCCGAGTACGCTCACCTCAAGCAGTGGCGCGCTCTACGGCGGCTTTTTACACAACGTGGTCCAGCGTGTGGCGCAGTATATCTGCGACACCACCGTGGTGGATTTTGTCGCCCATCATGAGCTACGCATCGACCATGTCTACGAGACGTTCTACACCCTCATCATGGGGTTGTTGATGTATATCCGCACGCACCCCGATGTGCCCGACGAGACGGTCAAGGAAATCATCGCCTCGACACTCCACATCGAGGGCTATACCGCCAAGTATCCGGAGCGCAAGCCCCAGGACTGACGACATTTGGCCAAACTGCCCGCGATCAGAAGAGGGGCCGCGGGCGTGTGAAAGGAGAGCAGCATGCTGTTCGATGTTTGGGGTAGCGATACCCTTATCCACTGGGCCGGCTGGGCCATGGTCTTTATTGGCCTGATCGTGCTCAACGAGGTCGGCCGCCGCACCAAGCTGGGCGCGGCCATCATCTTTGGCGTGGCTCCGCTGGCCATGACCATCTACTGCGTCGCCATCGCCGTCGGCGTTTCGCAGGGTGCCGAGTGGGCGCTCACCAACCCCACCCATGTGTACCAGAACAGCTGGTTCCACTACGCCAAGGTATACGCGGCGCTTGCCGGTTGCTGGGGCTTCATCGCCATTAAGTATCAGTGGGGCAAGATCGGCAGGGCGCACTGGTTCCGCGCATGGCCGTTTGTAATCGTCGCCATCAACATCATGATCGCCGTCGTGTCCGACTTCGAGAGCGCCTATCACTTCTTTGTCCTGGGCCAGTCCACTTGGGTCACCTCCGAGGGCGCCACGCAGCTCGCCGGTTGGAATAACGTGTTCAACGGCATCGCCGGAATCATCAACATCTTCTGCATGACCGGTTGGTGGAGCGTCTACGCCTCCGAGGACAAGACCGACATGCTGTGGCCCGACATGACCTGGGTCTACATCATCGCCTACGACATCTGGAACTTCTGCTACACCTACAACTGCCTGCCCACCCACTCCTGGTTCTGCGGCTTTGCGCTGCTGCTGGCGCCCACCGTCGCCGCCTTTATCTGGAACAAGGGCGGCTGGATCCAGAACCGCGCCTTTACGCTTGCTATTTGGTGCATGTTTGCCCAGGTGTTCCCCTACTTCCAGGAGGAGTCCATCTTTGTGACCCACTCCACACTCGACCCCGGCGCCGCCACCGCGGTCTCCATCGCCGCGCTGATCGCCAACGTCGCCGCGATCATCTACATCGCCTACCGCGCCAAGAAGCTCGGCCGCAATCCCTACAAGCAGGATGTCTTTGAGGGCACCAGCGACTGGGAGAAGGCTACCGCCCGCCGCGCCAAGGTGGATTACGCACACGCCGAGTAACATATTTATCCCGTCCACATTTGGATGTAGGCAAACTTAGCCGATGCCGCAATCGCGCGTCATGCGCAGCCCCGGAAAGCGATTCGCCCGCTTTCCGGGGCTTTTTGTTGTTGCGCGCATTCCCGCGCATATTCCATTCGCGCACACATTCAAAACCTCTCGCACAGATAAAATCAGATTTCCAACCGCCTGACAGCCCTATGTGACCCCAATTTTGGGTACATTGTTGTCCCGATATTGAGCTTGGGGGATATATGAAAGATGAGACGATGGACCAAGAGGATGCGGCCCAAGATGCAGAAGCATGCGCCGAGGCCCTGGAGAGCCTAGACCAGATCGCGCTGGCCGAGATTGCGTTTGACGATTCGAGCGTTGATGTGCAGGATGAGCCGGAAATCGAGGCGCAGCCCGATGATCAGGATGCAAAAGACGATGGCGCCGCGCCCACCGAAGACGAGGCGAGGCACGAGGAATCCGAATGCGAGGCCGACGACCAGCCCAAATCCGACACGAGCGAGGAAACCATCTTGCTCGACAGCTTGCCGGCCGAAGATTCGCTGACCCGCGAGCTCCCTGGCTTAGGCTCCGCGCCTGCCGTGGACGAGACCATCGCCATGGGCGATATTCCCCTGCCGTCCGTTCCCTCGGCGCGCGAGGCCGAGGTTCGTCATCGCAAGATGTCGCCCAAGCGCCGCAATCTGATGGTCGCTGGCGTTGTGGCCGTCGCGCTCGTCGCCGGCGGCGCAGGCTATGCTGCCTGGAACGGATACCGGCAAGAGCAGGCTGCCATCGCCGCCGCCAATGCCCACACGATGATGTCAGTGCAGATTGGCATGCATGCCGCGGGCCTCGACTGTTCCACCGGCTCCAAGATTCCCGTACAGGTGAGCGGTCAGGACGCTGATGGCTCCTCCGTGAGCGAAACGCTCTATGTTGACGAGCACGGCCGCGGCATCAAATTGCTGCCCGGCGATTACACGCTCTCCATTGCCGCCTCCCCCATCGCGTCCGACGGCACCGTCTATACCGTGCCGACCACCAAGGCGCAGGTCACGATCAAGAGCGACGGACAGGATCTGAGTGCCCAGGCCACCTTTAAGCTCAAGGTGCCTTCGGCCGACACGGTGACTGACGACCAGATCGATGCCGCCGCCAAGTATGCCGAGGAGGGAGGCACGAGCTCCGCCGCGGCTGCCAAAGTGCTCCAGCAGGCGGCAACCGCACGGCGCGACGCCGCCGTCAATGCCGTGAGCGCGCAAAAGGCACAGGCAGCCCGCGATGCTGACGCTCGCCACAAGGCAACCGACCTCTACCAGCTCGATATCCCCGTCGAGTGGTACGGCAAGGTCGAGACTTGGCAAAATGGCAGCACGCTATGCATCTATCTTGCCGGCGACAGCGATACGCCGATTGTGACGCTCGTCGCGGTGCGCGAGGGTGAGAGCTTTACGCCCGATGAGGGCGATACGGTTTTGGGTGCGGCCAATCTAGGCAACGGCTATACCGTCTACGCCAGCGGCCCCGTCTATCCGTACGTGGTGCCCCAGACCATCAACGGACGGACGCAGAATCCCGTGTCAACCTACCCCATGGACACGGCCATTGAGCTTGTCGAGCTCACGACCGGCAACCGCTATACCTATAGCCAGATCAAGAACGTGCTGGTCGGCAAAGACGGCAAGGCAGACGCCGCGACCAAACTTGAGACCGACTACCTCGCCCAGATCCTGCTACCAAGCATCAAGGCCCAGGACTAACCTCCTACGACGAGGGCAGTCTTTTTTGGACGGGGCTTTTTAGCTGCCACTACCTGCCGGATGATTTTTTATCCCCGTCCCAGAAAAAAACTTGCTCTCTAGCTAATCAAGATTAAGTTGTTTCTTGATTAGCTAGAGAGCAAGATTGCGTGTAACTTGATTAATGCTTAAGCAAGTTTTTCTGTTTCTGCCCAGATTCTGCTGCCTAGCGCCAGGGATCGGCTTCGAACATCGGCTCGCGCTCGGGGCGGCGATCGCTGTAGGGATCGTAGCCGTCGTCGTCCTCGTTCTCGGCACGAATGAAGGGGTCGCGCGGCTTTGGGGCCGGCTTGGGCGCAGGCTTGGGTGCGGCGGGCGCGGCATCGGTCGCCGGCTTGTTCGTCTTGGTCTCGTCTTTCATCTGCATATCTCCTTGCCATGTGCTCACGTTCAACATCATCGATTGTCGCACGAAAAAAGGGCGACGGACCCAATTGGATCCGCCGCCCTTGGCGTTTAGAGACGGCTGGCAGATTTTAAGGCATGTCCCATAAATCTACTCGGCGTCGGGGACCTCGTAGGTGGCCGCCGGCGTGTTGTCGCACACGACGGTAAAGCCGCCGTCCTTGTCGGCATCGACCGTCACCTGATCGCCCTCGCGCACCGTGCCGTCGATGATGGCGGCGGCGATGGCGTCCACGACCTCGCGCTGGACCAGGCGCTTGAGCGGACGGGCACCGAACACGGGGTCCAGGCCACCCACGGCGAGCATCTGCTTGGCCGCCGGGGTGATGGCAAGCGTCATGCGCTCCTTGGCCAGGCGTGCGCGAACGTCGGCAAGCTGGATGTCGACGATCTTTTCGATTTGCGCCATGCCGAGCGGATGGAACACCACGATATCGTCGATACGGTTGAGGAACTCGGGGCGGAAGGTCTGAGACATGGCGGCGTCGACCTGATGGCGCATCTCCTCCTCGTCCTTGCCGGAAAGCTCGGCGATGGCCTTGGAGCCCACGTTGGACGTCATGATGATAATCGTGTTCTTGAAGGACACCTGGCGACCCTGGCCATCGGTCAGACGGCCGTCATCAAGCACCTGCAACAGCACGTTAAAGACATCCGGATGAGCCTTCTCCATCTCGTCGAGCAAGATTACGGAGTACGGACGACGGCGCACGGCCTCGGTGAGCTGGCCGCCCTCGTCGTAGCCCACGTATCCCGGAGGCGCACCGATCAGACGCTGGACGCTGAACTTCTCCATATACTCGGACATGTCGATACGCACAAGCGCGCGCTCATCATCGAACAGGCACTCGGCCAGCGCCTTGGCGAGCTCGGTCTTGCCTACGCCGGTGGGACCCAGGAAGAAGAAGCTGCCGATGGGCTTGTCCGGATCGGAAAGGCCCGCACGGCTGCGGCGCACAGCTGCGGCGACGGCGGAGACGGCCTCGTCCTGGCCAATGACGCGCTTATGCAGCTCGCCCTCCAGGCCCTTGAGCTTGTCGAGCTCGCCCTGCATCATCTTGGACACGGGCACACCGGTCCAGGCGCTCACGACCTCGGCAATCTCGTCGGAGGTCACCTGCTCGTTGAGACCCTCGCCGTCCTGCTGCTTTTGCGCCTCGAGCGCGGCCTCGGAATCCTGAATCTGCTGCTGCAGACCCGGAATCACGGAGAAGCGCAGCTCGGACGCACGACCCAGGTCGCCGTTGCGCGTCGCGCGCTCCTCTTCGCTCTTGGCCTCGTCAAGCTGGCCCTTAAGCTCCTGCACGTGGTCGATGGCGTTCTTTTGGTTGAGCCAGCCGGCCTTTTGCACGTTGAGCTTTTCCTGGACCTCAGCGATCTCTTGGCGCAGGGCTTCCAGACGCTCCTTGGAGGCGTCATCGGTCTCCTTCATGAGCGCCTGCTCCTCGATCTGCAGCTGGGTGAGCTGACGCGTGGTGGCGTCGATCTCGACCGGCATGCTGTCGAGCTCCATGCGCAGGCGGCTTGCGGCCTCATCGACCAGGTCGATGGCCTTGTCGGGCAGGAAGCGGTCAGCGATGTAGCGATCGGAGAGGTCGGCGGCGGCCACGAGCGCGCTATCGGTGATATGCACGCCGTGGAAGATCTCGTACTTCTCCTTGAGGCCACGCAGAATCGAGATGGTGTCCTCGACGGTGGGCTCGGAGACCATCACGGTCTGGAAACGTCGGGCGAGTGCCGCGTCCTTCTCGATGTACTTACGGTACTCGTCGAGCGTGGTCGCGCCGATCGCATGCAGGTCGCCACGGGCGAGCGCAGGCTTGAGGATGTTGCCAGCATCCATGGAGCCCTCGGTGGCACCCGCGCCCACGATGGTGTGGAGCTCATCGATGAACAGGATGACCTTACCCTCGGATTTTTGTACTTCCTTGAGCACGGCCTTTAAGCGGTCCTCGAACTCGCCGCGGTACTTGGCGCCGGCGACCAGCGCGCTCATGTCGAGCTCGATGAGGTCGCGGTCGCGCAGGGTGCTCGGCACGTCGCCGGCCACGATACGCTGGGCGATGCCCTCGACGATGGCCGTCTTGCCGACGCCCGGCTCGCCGATGAGCACGGGGTTGTTCTTGGTGCGGCGCGACAGTACCTGGATGGTACGGCGAATCTCGTCGGTACGGCCGATGACCGGGTCGAGCTTGCCGGCGCGGGCGAGGTCGCAGATGTTGCGACCGTACTGCTCCAGCGCCTCAAACTGCGTCTTGTCCTCGGCAGACGTCACGCGGTCATCGCCGCGCAGCTCCTCGTAGACTTGCTCGATGCGCTCCTTGGTCACGCCGGCGTCACGCAGAACGCGGCCGGCCTCGCCCTTGTCCTCGGCAAGTGCCATCAGCAGATGCTCGGTCACCACAAAGCTGTCGCCCATCTTAGTGGCCTTCTTCTCGGCCTTTTCGATGACGCGGACGAGCTCGTTGGACAGGCCCATCTGCTGACCCTCGCCCGAAACCTTAGGCGCGTGGTCGATGGCATCCTGCGTGGAACGTGCGAGCTGGGCCGGGTCGGCACCGATGCGCTCGATGATCACGGAGATATTGCGCTCGCCAGCGCCGAGCAGGGCGGATAGCAGGTGAATCGGCTCCACCGCGCCGGCCTGCGCGTCGGCAGCCGTGCTCATGGCGGTCTGCAACGCCTCGCGCGACGTCATTGCTAGCTTATCGATTCTCATGGAATCACCTCTCTTGGGGTGGCCGCCCTACGGGGCGGCTTCACGTTGTTCGAGAAGTATTGTTGCCAGCTTTGTACAATCTTATACATAAATCTAAGTCTCTATATATAAGATTTTCTGAGTGTTGCCGCCACATGAACCACCACAAAGGGGACAGGCACCTTTGTGGTGGTTGCAGCCTCTATTTAATTGCCGAGCCCGTGCTTCCCGATTCGGCGTTCCAGGGCATCTCATCCTCGAACAGCCATGTACGGGCAGACCCACTATCGCGTGCAGTCTGCGGGTCGGGCAAGCAGGTCTGTTTATAGGCATCTTGGATACACTGGCCCATAAAATCGTTGAGCTCGGTCTGGTCGCCCTCCATGACATAGGCCGCATCGCCGTCCATGATGTAGATGCCCGGACCCTCATTGCCCTCGTAACCCGGATCGTACGAGACATCACATAGCTTGGCGCCGTTCGCAGTGTCCAGCTCGATGGAAGAGTGACATCCGCCAACCATGTCGTTCGCTTTTGCTTGATAGGACGCATATCCGTACCAGCGCTTAAAGGTTTTGCCCTTGAGCAGCTCGGTTGCCTTGCTGATTAGGCTCACGTCCATGGTATAGCGCATGGCCCCAAGCTGAATGAGCGGATAATTGCTAATACCCAGCGCAGCCGGCTGCTCATTAAAATCGACGGTAATGGTCTCGGGCTTATCGTCACCGGTCAGAAGTTCGACAGATTGAGTCACAGGCTTAACCACCGGCTCCGTCACCGCAGCAGGTAGAAATGCCATGCCGACAACGCCCGCGCCAACCACGGCGATTGCAAGCGCCAGAGCAATCAATCCGAATTGGGCAGAATGTCTCACGGCAAAACACCTCACAATGCAAACCTTCGCCACCTGCACTAATGATACCGCCAACCAACACTATCACCAAAAGAAGCCGTCCACTCCCCACCACCACAAAGGAGACAGACACCTTTGTGGTGGGTTTCGACGCTAACGGTCGACCATCTCACGCCATGAGATTAAAATTGGATTGTTACCTGAATATATCTATTTCTATCTATCCTCAACAGCTCTTTGTCTCGAGGAGCGCATATGAAGCCGTCTCATTCCACCGGTCGCAACGTCATCGCCATTCTCGCCATACCCATCGTGATGCTCTTCCTTATCGTCATCACGCCCTTTTCTTTTGGTATCGCCTCGCCCTTCGATCTTTGCGGGATGATCGACGCCGGCTCGCGTGCCACCTCGCTCTCCTTTGTCTGCCGTGGCGTGTTCTACGAATATGCAATTCCCACCGGAAGTTGGCAGTCCAAGTTACCGTTGCTCGGCAAGGTCGACGGATGCTCCCCCTATTTCTGCCTTGAACCTCAGGCGCTAAACTATCTAATCGACGACCAGCCACTCGACTCCATCACCCTCGCCTACGACTACGCACCAAACACCGATGAGCGCCACATGAACCAAGTCCTCGACAAGATGCTTGGACAGTGCGGGCTCACCGAGGAGGCCGGTCGAACCATCTATAGCAACCAGAAATTAAAGCGAACAGAACTCCGCCGTGTCGGAAAAATCAAAGGGCGAAGTGGGGCCGCCTACTGGCAGGCCTGGGCAATACGCGACAAGAGCGAATTCGGACACAGCACCTATATGGTCACCGTCTACACCAAAGACGGAATTAGGGACAATGTTGACGATTTCGCGTCATCCAAGCTCGGCATCCCCAAAACAACCAAACCCGTCAGCCCAGATGAAATCCTGTAGAGACATTCATTGTTGCACTCAATGAGCGCAACAATGTTGGCCGTCAGAGCCGAAACCACCACAAAGGTGCCTGTCCCCTTCGTGGTGGCAGCATGGCTGGGCTTCCCTTGGAAGGCCTTACCGGGCGTCTGAGCTTGAGGTGGATTCTTGGTTTGATGACAGTTCGGGAACCTCGTCTTCGAAGAGCCAAGTTCGCGCTGAACCGCTGTCCCGGGCGGCCTGCGGATCGGGGAGGCATGTTTGGACGCGCGCTTCGCCCGTGCACTGGTCCAAAAAATCGATCACCGGCTTTTGGTCGCCTTCGAGTATGTAGGTGACACCGCCGTCCTGCAGATAAACGCCGTCACCACCGTCATCTCGTGCAAAACCGGGGTTGTAATGGACGCCAACCAACTTCTTGCCATCGGATGAGAACAACTCCAAATCGGTATAGTAGCCGCCGATCATCTGGCCGTATTTTCGGTCATAGTCCGCCCGACCGTTCCAACGCTTGAACGATCGCCCATTCAGCAGCTGCATCGCCTGTTGGATCTTGGCTTGGTCTTTGGCATATCGCATGGCACCCAGCTCGATCATCGGATAGTTGCCGATACCCAAAATCGACGGAGTTTCTTTGATATCAAGCGTTTGCTCGTCGGGTTTTGCAGCATCCTCGACCAGCTGCAAGGGAACCGAGGCAACAACGTCGGCAACTTTTTTCGCATCTTCAACGCCGCTAGGGCCGGAGACAATCAGGGTCCCAAACAGCCAAACCCCCACGCCGGCAACGGCAAAAGCCAACACCAACAACAGGGTAAACGAACGTCGTCTCATGGCAACCCCCAAAGAACGGTCGCCACCATTATAAGAAAAATCCAAATAATGAGACCAGAGAACTACACTTTAACCGCCCCATCAAAGAGGCGGCCCCAACCCCGGTCTATTTTTAGCGTCCCTCAAGACCCAACGAGAACGTCGCGGTAGCCCCGGCCACACCTTTCCCTCGGGCGACCCTCGCGAAGCGCGTGAGCACGAGGGAAAGGTGTGTCCGGGGCGTACAGCAGAGTTACTCGGCAGCGGCCTTGAACTTGTTGTAGTTGATCAGGCAGCCGGCCTTGACGATGGCGCGCTCCTCGGCCGTCATATCGGCGACGTAGAGCTCAATCTGCTCAACCGCACCGCCGACACGCACCACGTAGGCAGCGATGTTCTGCAGATCGCCGTCGAGCGCGGCGCGGATACCCGGCACGAAGACGTAGTCGCCCACCTCAAAGTTGGGCTCGGCCTCCATCTGGAAGGGCACCATGCCCCAGTTCATCACGTTGGAGCGATAGCGCTTGGTGGCGTACTCGTGGACGATATTAGCCAGGCCGCCGATCACGCGCTGGCAGCTTGCAGCCTGCTCGCGAGCAGAACCGTCGCCCGGCTTCTTGGCGTAGAGCATGGAGCCATACTCGGTAGCCTTGGCATCGGCCGCAACACCTGCGCCGGCCAGTGCCTCAAACACACCGGCAAGCTCGGCATCGAGCGCAGCCAGATCGCCCGCGGCCTCACCGGCAACGCGGCGCTTCTCCACAGCGTCGACCTCCTTGGAGCGACCCACGTAGGCAGGGTCGCGGCGGCTGAGCGTAAACTCGGCCAGGCCCAGCGGGTTGGAGCGGAAGGAGCTCGTCTCGCCCGAGGGAATGAGCTCGTCGGTCGTGGTGACCGGGTCCATGATCTTGGAGCACACCTTGAGCAGGATATCGTCGCCGAGCGGCTCCATCGCGGGCCACGGCTTGATGTTGGGGCCTTCGACCAGCTCGTCGGCAGGCTCCGCCTTGCCAAAGCCCCAGTACACGCGCTTTTTGTACGGCGCGTCGTCGAAGGTGTACTCGCATGCCTCGTCCCAGGTGTCCTCGGGCAGGTCGGTCGCCGGCGTCAGAACGCCGCCGTTGGCTGCCGTCGCCGCGATGGAGCGGGCGTCCATCAGAGCCACGGCGCTCAGCTGGCCATTGCCCGGCTTGGAACCCTCGCGGTTGGGGAAGTTGCGCGTGGTGTGGCGGATCGAAAGGCCGTTGTTGGCGGGCGTGTCGCCAGCGCCAAAGCACGGGCCGCAGAACGCCGTGCGCACGATCGCGCCGGCCTCCATAAGGTCGTAGATATAGCCGCGACGCGTGAGCTCGAGCGCCACGGGCTGGCTCGTGGGATAGACCGACAGCGAGAACTCGCCGCAGCCGGTGTTGGCACCCTTGAGCACGCGGGCAGCCTGGACCACGGAGTCGTAGTTGCCGCCCGAGCAGCCGGCGATAACGCCCTGCTGCACGTGCAGCTTGCCGTCGACGATCTTGTCGAGCAGGCTAAAGTGCGTCTTGCCCTCGCCGATCTTGGCGGCCTCGAGCTCCACCTCGTGCAGAATGTCCTCGAGGTTCTCGTTGAGCTCGTCGATCTCAAAGCCGTTGGAAGGATGGAACGGCAGGGCGATCATGGGCTTGATGCTCGACAGATCGACCTCGACGCAGCCGTCGTAGTAGGCGACATCGGCGGGCTTGAGCTCGCGGTAGTCGTCGCCGCGGCCGTGCATGGTCAGGAATGCGTGCGTGTCCTCGTCAGTTGCCCAAATGGAGGAAAGGCAGGTGGTCTCGGTGGTCATGACGTCGACGCCGTTGCGGTAATCGGTCGTCATGCTCGCGATGCCGGGGCCCACAAACTCCATGACCTTGTTCTTGACGTAGCCCTTGGCAAAGACGGCGCGGATGATGGCAAGCGCCACGTCGTGCGGGCCGACGCCGGGTCGCGGAGCGCCCGTGAGGTAGATGGCAACGACTCCGGGATAGGCGACATCGTAGGTGTCGCGCAGCAACTGCTTTGCCAGCTCGCCGCCGCCCTCGCCCACGGCCATGGTGCCCAGGGCGCCGTAGCGGGTGTGCGAGTCGGAGCCTAGGATCATCTTGCCGCAGCCGGCGAAGTTCTCACGCATAAAGGAGTGGATGACGGCGATGTGCGGCGGAACGAAGATGCCGCCGTACTTCTTGGCCGCGGAAAGGCCAAAGACGTGGTCGTCCTCGTTGATGGTACCGCCCACGGCGCACAGCGAGTTATGGCAGTTGGTGAGCACGTAGGGCAGCGGGAACTGCTCCATGCCCGAGGCGCGCGCCGTCTGGATGATGCCGACAAAGGTGATGTCATGGCTCGCCATGGCATCGAAGCGAATCTTGAGCGCCTCGGGGTCGCCGGACGTATTGTGTGCCTGGAGGATCGAATACGCGATGGTTCCGCGTTTGGCATCCTCGGGCGCCTGCGTAATGCCGCGCTCAGCAGCCTCGGCCACAGGCACAACCTCGCTACCGCCGCGCAGGTAGATGCCGTCCTCGTACAGCTTGACCATACTGTCTCCCACTCTGCCCAAAACGATTTGGGCGCATAGCATACATTCGTTCAATATCGTGCCATAGAACGGTTGCGAGTGGGTTACGAATCTACACGTTCACTTTATCTCGGTAAAGTAAAGGACGAGCCCAGTGTAGGGCCGGCAGATTTGGCGCAAGAGTGTCCCTTTCGACTAGTCATTTAAGAACGTCCCCAATGACTACCAACGATTACCGCATCCGGAGCAAGGCAACGCCGCAGGCAGAGGACGGACAGCGAGCGACGTCCAGAGCGAACAAGTTGGCATGAAAAAGGCAAGGCATAGACCTTCTGGTCATGCCTTGCCTTTTGAATGACAAATTGTCGCTCTGGGCGGCGCGCAGCGTCGACCGGTCCGCCGTTCGGCAGAACGGCGGAACCTACAGATCTCCGCCGGCGCCCAGCAGCTTGCGCATGACTTGCTCGGGGTTAACCGAGCCGTCACGCGGGGCAAGGGCGGTGATCTTCTTCTGCATCTTGTACTCGTGCAGCTCGTCCTCGAGCTGGCGCACGCGGGCGCGGAGCTTTTCGTTCTCGCGCTCGCGCTCCTCGGCACGCTCCTTCATATCGAGGATGCGCACCACGCCGGCAAGGTTGATGCCCTCGTCGGTCAGCTGGTTGATGAGCTCCAGGCGCTCGATATCGGCACGCGAATACAGACGCGTGTTGCCGCCCGAGCGCTGGGGGTTCACCAGGCCCTTGGACTCGTAGACGCGCAGAGTCTGCGGATGCATGCCGGTCAACTCGGCCGCCACGCTGATCATGTACAGCGGTTTATTCCTATTGTCCTCGGCCATGCTACCTGACCCCTTTCCGTCTCGTTATCGTCCATCATAAGCCCGCGGGCGCGGGTGTGCGCCACGACCGCCCTAGTACGTCGCCTTGTAACGGTTGACCTTCTCGCGATAATCGCGCGTGTCGGCCTCGCGCAGCTTGGTCATGGCATCGCGCTCGTCATCGGACAGGTTCGTGGGGACCTGTACCTTGATTTCGACGAGCAGCGCGCCTGTGCGGCCACGGTGCTTAACGTCGGGCGCACCCATCTCCTTAAAGCGGAACTTCTTGCCCGTCTGGGTGCCAGCGGGCACCTTCAGACGAACCGTCGCGCCGCCGGGCGTGGGCACATCAACCGTGCAGCCGAGCGCCGCCTCGTAGACCGAGATCGGCACCTCCATGGTCACGTCGGCACCTTTGCGCTTAAACAGCGGGTGCTCCTCCACATGCGTGGTCACGACCAGGTCGCCGCGCTCGCCACCCGCAACGCCGTACTCGCCGCGACGCTTGTAGCGTAGCTTGCCGCCGTCGACCGCGCCCGCGGGCACCGAGACCGTAATGGTCTGCTGCTCGCCTGTCGAGGGAATGCGATAGGTGACCTTGTGCGTCACGCCGCGGAACGCGTCCTCAGCCGTCACATCGACGGTCAGCGACAGGTCGCCGCCCTTGCGAGCGCGGCTGCGACCCGCGCCGGCACCGGCAGCGCCCGCAGCCCCGGCAAAGCCCGAGCCCCAATCGCTGCCCCAGGCGCCGTTGCCGCTAAAGATGCTGTCGAAGATGTCGCCCCAGCCGCTGGCGCCCGCGCCGGCACCGTAGCCGCCGCCATACGCGCCGCCTGCGCCCGGCATGCCGCCAAACATGAGCATCTGGTCGTACTCTTTGCGCTTCTTCTCGTCCGAAAGCGTCTCGTAGGCCTCGCTGATCTCCTTGAACTTGGCCTCGTCGCCGCCGGCATCGGGGTGATATTTTTGCGCGAGCTTACGAAACGCGCTCTTGATCTCTTTGTCGGAGGCGCTCTTGGATACGCCCAGGATGTCATAGAAGGTTTTGCCTGCAGCCATCGTAGCTCCTCTCCTGTTACGTCCGCCGCCCATGCAGACGACGGCTCATGCTTTCATATGGCACTAGGCCAGAAAGGGCCCCGGGTGTTGCCCCGGGGCCCTTCTCAATTACTCCTCGGTACTCTCGACCGTATCGGCCGCAGCATCCTCGGGCGCCGCTTCGGGCTCCGGTGCGGGGCGCTTCTCGCCACCGTAGGTCACCGTCACCATCGCGGAACGCAGGATGCGATCCGCCATGCGGTAACCCTTCTGGTACACATCGTTGACGGTCTCGTCGTACTGCGATGCGTCCTCGACGCGACCCACAGCCTGATGCTCGAGCGGATCGAACGCCTCGCCCTTGGGGTCGATGGGCTCAACGCCCTCATGCGCAAACACGTCGAGCAGCTTGGCATGTACCGCGTCAACGCCATCAACGAACTGCTTAAAGTCGTCGGAAAGCTCTTGACTGCGGGCATGGTCGATCGCGCGCTCGATATCGTCAATCACCGGCAACAGCGCGGTGACAAGCTTCTCGGTCGCGCGCTCGCGCTCGGCGATACGCTCATTGGCGGTGCGGCGACGGAAGTTCTCCCAGTCGGCCTGCAGACGGGCGGTACGCTCGGTGGCGTCCTTTGCTTTGTCCTCGGCGGCCTTCTGAGCCTCTGCCGCAGCATCGAGCTCATTGCGCACGTCGGCAAGCTCCTTCTGGGCCTGCTCGAACTTGAGCTTAAAGTCGTTGTCGGCGGCTTCTTCACCGGCGCGGATAGCGGCTTCCACCATCTCGTCCTCGGTCATCGTCGCCTCCTTGTTGGAATCCTCTACCTGGTTCTCGGCAGCCTCGGCGGCCGGGGCCTCGTTGGCCTCGGTATCGTCTGCGGCCTCTACGGGAATCTTCACGTCCTTCTCCTCAGAGTCAACGGGGGCGGCGCCAGCGGCGGCCGCCTCCGTGCGAGCTTTACGGGCGGACATGATTATTTGTCCTCGTCGTCCACAACCTCGTAGTCGGCGTCGACGACGTCATCGTCGGCAGGCTGGGCGCCAGCGGCACCGTCGGTCTGCTGCTGAGCGTCGGCGTAGACAACCTGGGCCAGCTCGTAGGCCACGGACTGCAGGGACTCGCCGGCGGCCTTGATAGCCTCGACGTCAGAGCCCTCGAGCGCCTTCTTGGCGTCGGCGATAGCGGTCTCGGCCTTGGACTTCACGTCGGCGGAAACCTTGTCGCCCAGCTCGTTGAGGGTCTGCTCGGTGGAGTAGCACAGGCTGTCGGTCTGGTTGCGGACCTCGACCTCTTCCTTCTGCTTCTTGTCCTCCTCGGCATGAGCCTCGGCGTCCTTGACCATACGATCGACTTCGTCGTCGGAAAGCGCGGTGGAGCCGGAAATGGTGATCTGCTGCTCCTTGCCGGTGCCCTTGTCCTTAGCGGAGACCTTGACGATGCCGTTGGCGTCGATGTCGAAGGTGACCTCGATCTGCGGCACGCCGCGGCGGGCAGCCGGGATGCCGGTCAGCTGGAACTTACCGAGCGACTTGTTGTCGCGAGCAAGCTCGCGCTCGCCCTGGAGCACGTTGATCTCGACGCTGGTCTGGTTGTCGGCAGCGGTGGAGTAGACCTCGGTCTTGGAGGTCGGGATCGTGGTGTTGCGGTCGATCATCTTGGTCATGATGCCGCCCATGGTCTCGACGCCCAGCGACAGCGGGGTAACGTCGAGCAGCAGGATGCCCTCGACGTCGCCGGTGAGCACGCCGCCCTGGACGGCAGCGCCGTCGGCAACGACCTCATCGGGGTTCACGGACATGTTGGGCTGCTTGCCGGTCATGGTCTTGACGAGCTCCTGGACGGCGGGCATACGGGTGGAGCCGCCGACGAGGATGACCTCGGTCAGATCGGAGAGCTTGAGCTTAGCGTCGCGCAGGGCGTTGGTGACAGGCTGCTTGCAGCGCTCGAGCAGGTCGCGGGTGATCTTCTCGAACTCGGCGCGGGTCAGCGTGTAGTTGAGGTGCAGCGGGCCGGACTGGTTCATGGTAATGAACGGCAGGTTGATGGTGGTCTGCTGGGCGGCGGAGAGCTCCTTCTTGGCGTTCTCGGCGGCCTCCTTCAGACGCTGCAGGGCCATGGGGTCCTGTCGCAGGTCGACACCGTTCTCCTGCTGGAACTTATCGGCCATCCAGTCGATGACGCGCTGATCCCAGTCGTCGCCGCCCAGGTGGTTGTCACCCGAGGTGGACAGGACCTCAAACACGCCGTCAGCGAGGTCGAGGATGGAGACGTCGAAGGTGCCGCCGCCCAGGTCGAAGACCAGGATGCGCTGGTCGGTGCCCTGCTTGTCCAGGCCATAGGCCAGAGCAGCAGCGGTCGGCTCGTTGACGATACGCTTGACGTTGAGGCCGGCGATCTTACCGGCATCCTTGGTGGCCTGACGCTGGGCGTCGTTGAAGTAGGCCGGGACGGTGATGACGGCGTCGGTGACGGTCTCGCCCAGATACTTCTCGGCGTCGGCCTTCATCTTTGCGAGCGTCATGGCGCTCACCTGCTCGGCGGTGTAGTCCTTGCCCTCGATATCGACGACGGCACGGCCACCCTGGCCCTCCTTGACCTCATACGGCACGGTCTTGATCTCGGAGGTGCACTCGGAGTACTTGCGGCCCATGAAGCGCTTGATGGAGAACACGGTGTTCTTGGGGTTGGTGACCGCCTGGTTCTTAGCGGCCTTACCCACAACGCGGTCGCCGTCGGCACGGAAGCCCACGACGGACGGGGTGGTGCGGTCGCCCTCGGCGTTCACGATGATGGTCGGAGAACCGCCCTCGAGAACGGCCATTGCGGAGTTAGTAGTACCAAGGTCGATACCAAGAATCTTGCCCATTAGAAATTCCCTCTCTCTTGTGCGTTTGCACCGACTCGGCGGTCTGCCGAGCGGTGTTTCGGCTTGTCTTTCAGGATGTAGTGTATCCCCTTATGGGCCGGAATATACAAAATCTAAGTCAATTCATATAAGATTTCTTATTGCCAAGAGTTTAGGTTCACAAATACGCAGGTAGACGCACTGTTTGAGTTCTCGGCAGATCTATTGAGATCTATGTAGAGATGGCTGAGGTGCGAGCCTGAAGCCGTACAGGGAGCCTTGGGGCGACCCCGGGGAAAGCGAGACCCAGTCTGAGCGTAAATTCCGGGGCGCAGTTTCCTCTTGAAGGCTCGACCGGAAACTACATCCCAGTTTGAGCACCGATTCTGGGACACAGTTTCCGCAAGCACGCTCAATCGCTCTATATTTCAAGTCACCTATAGCTAACATTTACGCAGCTCAATGGCCCCACCTGCGTGTTTTTTAGTAAACCTTGGCATACTCGGCGAACGGTATGAAGATGCCGGTCAGAGGGTATTGCAAACGGTCGCTCCCGTGGTATGTTTTTGCCCGAATCAAACCGACGCGCATCGCCTGTAGCGTCGGTCAACAGAGAGGAAACTACCATGGCTCATCCCGTAATTGATGCCGACGAGTGCATCGCTTGTGGCGTTTGCGTCGACTCCTGCCCCGCTGGCGTTCTGGAGCTCCAGGACGTCGCTACCGTCGCTGACGAGGACTCCTGCGTCGCCTGTGGCGCTTGCCAGGACGCTTGCCCCGCTGGCGCGATCACCGAGATCGTCGAGGAGTAACAACTCCCCACTTGCACACTCAAAAGTACACCGTGCACAAAAAGGAGGCCTCCGCATCGCCGCGGAGGCCTCCTTTTGCATTCGTTACTACGATAAATCATCCTCGTAGGGCATGATCTCGGCCAGGTAGCCCTTTTCCTTGAGCGTGGCCTCGATCTCGTCGAGGGTCTGCTCGTCTTCTGCCGCAATGCGATGGAAGTGATAGCCACTCGTTACCGTCAGCAACGGAAAGCTCTTGCCGCTGGCGATGTCGTGCAGGTAGCGCTCGATATCGCGGCGGTTGCGGATGTCCAGGTCGGCCGTGATCTTGCCGTACACGCGATGGTTGACGATCACGTTGAGCACGGCGCCGCCCGCATCGACGATACTCGTGAGCTCGTCGCCCGCCTGCTCCACGCTGTGGCGCACCTTGACCAGGCGCGTGGGCACAGCCGGACTGCTCTCGGCTTCCTGCAGCACGTAGCCGCGGTTGGTCGCCACGATATCGTGCCCGTCGGCGCGCAGCAAGGCAATGTCTTGCACCACGACCTGACGGCTCACGCCCACCTCGCGGGCAAGTGCGCTGCCCGAAACGGGATCTTTAGCCCCCTCGAGCACGGCCATGATGGCACGGCGACGCTCGCGGGCGTTCATTATTTACCGTCCAGCAGACGCAGGTGCTTAAGCGAAAGGTCGAGGATCGGCGCGGAGTGCGTCAGGGCGCCCGAGCTAATAAAATCGACGCCCAGGTCGGCCAGGGCGCGAATGTTGCCGGCGTCCACGTTGCCCGAGCACTCGGTCTTGGCGCGACCGTCGATAAGCTCGATGGCGGCGGCCATATCGTCATGGGTCATGTTGTCGAACATGATGATGTCGGCGCCAGCCTCTACGGCCTCGCGCACCATGTCCAGATTCTCGCACTCGATCTCGACCGTCGTGGTGAAGGACGCATGGGCGCGCGCCATCTCGATCGCGCGCGTCACGCCGCCGGCGGCGTCGATATGGTTGTCCTTGAGCATGACAGCGGTCGACAGGTTGTAGCGGTGGTTGCTGCCGCCGCCGATCTCGACTGCGGCCTTCTCGAAGACACGCATGCCCGGCGTGGTCTTGCGCGTGTCGACGAGCACGGTCTTGGTGCCTTCGAGCGCCGCGGCCATCTGATGCGTATAGGTGGCGATACCGCTCATGCGCTGCAGGTAGTTGAGCGCCACGCGCTCGCCCGAAAGCAGCACGCGCGCGTCGCCGCGCACCTGGCCCACATGGTCGCCGGCGTGCACCTCGTCGCCGTCCGCGACATCAAACAGTACGGAGCTCTGCGAATCCAGCAGCTCAAAGGTGCGGGCGAACACGTCCAGACCGGCGATGATGCCGTCTGCCTTGGCGATGAGCTCAACGGTAGCGGGACGCGCCGTGGGGCACACGCTCGCCGTGCTCACGTCCTCAAACGTGATGTCCTCGCGCAGGGCCTGCAAAATCAGATCATCGACGACGAGCTTCATGGTAATGGGATTCATGGTCTACTCCTCCACGGCCTGCGTGCCGGCGGCACGGGCCAAATCATCGATTGCAAGGGTATCGGCGCTCAGGGCGCGGTGACGTCCGTCGAGCGCGGGCTCGCCGGCCTGCTCCACGGCCAGCGACTCGCCAGTACGCATATACCACGCGGCACGGCGACCCCAAACCAGGGACTCGAGCAGGCTGTTGGAAGCCAGGCGGTTCTTGCCGTGAACGCCATTGCAGGCCGTCTCGCCCGCGGCGTAGAGCTCGGGCATCGAGGTGCGGCCGTCCTTGTCGACCCACACGCCGCCCATAAAGTAGTGCTGCGTAGGCGTAACGGGAATGGGCTCATCCAGGATGTCGCGACCGTCCTCCAGGCAGCGTGCGCGAATGTTGGCAAAGTGCCCGGTCACTACATCGCGCTCGACGGGGGCAAAGCTCAGCCACTCGTGCTCGGTACCGTCCTGCTTCATCTGCTCGCGAATAGCGGCGGCGACCACATCGCGCGGCTGAAGCTCGTCGGTAAAGCGCTCACCGGCAGCGTTGAGCAGGATCGCGCCCTCGCCGCGGCAGCTCTCGCTGATGAGGAAGGTGCGGCCCGGCTGCGGCGAGAACAGACCCGTGGGGTGAATCTGCACGTAGTCCAGATGCTCCATCGTAATGCCATGCTCCTGGGCAATATAGCAGGCGTCGCCCGTGAGCTGCGGGTAGTTGGTCGAGTGGTCGTACACACCACCGATGCCGCCCGTCGCCCACAGCGTATGGCGGGCATGGATCTTAAACGACTCGCCGGCATGCACGCCCTCGGCGACATTTGCCAGCTCGTCGGCGGGACGGACCGAGTCGTCCTCGTCCACGGGCACGGCGACGACACCGGTGCAAACCGTGGCGCCGTCGCACTCGTCGGTCAGGATATCGGTCATGGCCACGTGCTCAAGAATCTGCACGTTGTCCAGCTTGCGAACGGCTTGGAGCAGCTTGGTCGTGATCTCCTTGCCCGTAATATCGGCGTGGAAGGCGATACGCGGGCGGCTGTGCGCGCCCTCGCGGGTAAAGTCGAGGCTGCCGTCGGCCTTGCGCTCAAAGTCCACGCCCATCGCCAGCAGGTCGTTGATGACCGAGCGGCTCGAGCGGATCATGATGTCGACGCTCTCGCGGCGGTTCTCGTAGTGGCCGGCGTGCATGGTGTCCTCAAAGAAGGCGTCGTAGTCCGAACCCTCGGGCAGCACGCAGATGCCGCCCTGCGCGAGCATGGAATCGCACTCGTCGACGGCGCCCTTGGAGAGCATGATCACGCGCGTGCTCGTCGGCAGATTGAGGGCCGCGTACAGGCCCGCTACGCCGCAGCCGGCAATGACGACGTCGCACTCCATGTCGGGGTATTGCTTGGTTTCCACAGGAATCCTCTCCCTTGAATGTGGCATGCGGGACCGTCCCTCATGCCACATTGTTTTAGCGCGCTGCGTACTCGAGCATGCGGTCGAGCGTGAGCTTGGCCTGGTCGGCGGCCTCGTCCGACACGCCGATCTGAACCTCGCCCTCGCCCGTCTCCAGGCAGCGCACGAGCTTTTCGAGCGTGATGAGATCCATGTTGACGCAGGTAGGCTGCACCGCCGGGAAGTAGAACTTCTTGCCGGTGCCCTGGCAGCGGCGCTCGAGCTCGTAGAGCACGCCGCGGACCGTCACGATGATGAACTCGCTTGCGTCCGACTCCTCGGCATACTTGATGATGCCGGCGGTGGAGCCGATGTAGTCGGCCTCGGCAAGGACGTCGGCCTTGCACTCGGGGTGTGCCAGAACGAGCGCGTCGGGATGCGCCTCCGTCGCGTCGACAATCTGCTCGACGGTGATGATGTGGTGACGCGGGCAGTAGCCGTTGTTAAGGATGACGTGCTTTTGCGGCACTTGCTCGGCCACGAAACGGCCCAGGTTCTGGTCGGGAATGAACAGGATGTGCTGCTGCGGCAGCTCGGACACGATCTTGACGGCGTTGGAGCTGGTGACGCACACGTCGCTCCAGCTCTTGATCTCGACCGTCGAGTTGACGTAGCAGACTACGGCAAGGTCGTCGCCGTACTCGGCGCGCGCCGCGTCGACCGTCTCGCGCTTGACCATGTGCGCCATGGGGCAGTCCGCGCCCGGCTCGGGCAGCAGCACGGTCTTGGTGGGGTTGAGCAGCTTGGCGCTCTCGCCCATAAACTCCACGCCGCATAGCACGATGGTCTGCTGCGGCAGGCTCTTGGCGAGCTTTGCCAGGTAGAAGCTGTCGCCGACGTAATCGGCCACAGCCTGAACCTCGGGCGCCACGTAATAGTGCGCCAGGATCACCGCGTCACGTTGGGTTTTTAGTTGCTGAATGGCCTCGACGAGCTCTGCGGGCACCAGTGCCGCGCGCTCCGTTGCCGTCGTTGCCGATGCTAGGCCGGCCGCAATATCGCGTGCAAGCTCCGACGCATCCATGTTCGCGCTCTGTGCCATCAAGGCCCCTCTCTATTGGCGAATCTTGGGGCTTTAGTATGACACCTAGGTTTACAGCTGACAAGACAGCTGTAAACCTAGGTGTAAAGTTGAAATAAAGATTCAATCATGCGGCGGGTCCATTTTCGGACTGGCAAGCTCAGGATAGTCGAGCTCTCGATAGCGCAGGGGGCATCTTTCGCCACCGCAATACCGTTCCGCGCGAGTTGCGCACCGTGGGGCGCAAATGGGGTGCACCTCCGTGAGCGGCAAGCGTCCGGTATGGCAAAATCGAGGTACTAAGGGGGCCCGATATGCTCAAAATAATCGCTTGCGACGACGATGTCGCTTTTTTAGATAGACTGCACCAGATGATCGACCGCTGGTCGGCCGAGACGGGCACGGCGGTCGACGTTGCGCTCGTCACGCGCGGCGAGGACCTGCTGGCCCGCCATACCGCATCGCGCGCCGATATCATCCTGCTCGACATGATCATGCCGCTCGTCAACGGCATGGACACCGCGCGCGAGCTGCGTCAATCCGACACCGCTGTACGCCTGGTGTTTTTGACCTCGTCGCCCGAGTTTGCGCTGGAGTCCTACGAGGTCCGCGCCTTCGACTACCTGCTCAAGCCCGTAACCTACGAACGCCTGGCGCAGCTGCTCGATGAGCTTTCGAGCATGCGACCCGCGGCGACCGACGAGCTCGTCATCAAAACGTCTTTTGGCTACCACGCCCTGCGCCTATCCGACATCGAATATGCCGAGGCGCGCAACAAGCACGTGGTGTTCCACCTGCGCGACGGGCGCGATATCGAGGCGCTCGAACCGTTTCGCAGTATCGAGGACCAGCTGGCCCAACACGCGACCTTCTTTAAATGCCACCGCAGCTACCAGGTCAACCTGCGCAACATCGACCACTTCAACCGCACGGAGATCGTCATGCGCTCGGGCGCGTGCATCCCGTTGGCCCGCAGCTGCAAACAGGGGTTCCAGGACGCCTACTTTGCGGCACGGTTCGAGGGCGGGAGGCGCTGATGCTCCCCACGGCCGAAACGGCGCTTTGGGCAATCCACCACGTAACGACCCTGCTCTTTGGCGTTTTTGCCTCGGCGGCGCTGTGCGGCATCGAGATTAACCGCCGCCATTCACTCGAGCTGGTCGCGATCGGCGCCATAACCGGAACCGCATTTGGCCTCGCCAATGCCGTCGGCGGCGAGCTATTCGCCCGCCAGGCATATCCGCTCGTCGTGCATCTGCCGCTCATTATCTACCTATGCGTGCGTTATCGCGTGAGCCCGCTACTAGCCATGCTGGGCGTCACCAGTGCCTACCTGAGCTGCCAGTTCAGCAACTGGATGGGCATCGCCGCGCTCGCCGCCACCGGTTCTCAAATCGCATACTACGTGGCGCGTATTATCACCACGGCCGGTGTTTTTGCAGTCCTGTTGCACTGGGCCGGCGACATCGGTCCGCGCCTGGCGGTCAAAAGCCGCACCGAGCTCGAGATTCTGCTCATCCTGCCGCTCGTCTATTACATCTTTGACTACGCCACCAACGTCTACACCACGCTCTTCCACTCTGGCTCCGTGGTGACGGTTGAGTTTTTGGCGTTTGCGCTTTGCGCGTTCTACCTTATGTTTCTTGCCGTGTATCTGCGTGAATACGAGGCGAAGGAAACCGCCGAGCGCGAGCGCTGGATGCTCGCGACCCGCGACAACGCAGCCATCAAAGAGCTCGAGGCCTGGCGCCAATCCGGACGCGAGCTTTCGGTTCTGCGCCATGACATGCGGCACTTCCTGCGCGGCCTTGCGGTTTTGATCGAAGAGGGTCACATTGACGAGGCGCTCGAGCGCATCGACGATCTCTGCGAGACGAACGACCGCACCGCCGTGCGCCGCTACTGCGCCAACGACACGGTCAACATCGCGCTTTCGTCATTCATCTCGGACATCAATCAACACGACATCACCGCCGATCTGCGCGCCGCCGTGCCCGAGAGCGTCCATGTAGCCGACGTCGACCTGTTCAGCGTGCTCTCGAATGCCCTGGACAACGCCATCGTCGCCGCAAGTGCCGCTCCCCAGGGCAAGCGATTTGTCGATCTGAATCTGCGCTACGAGGATGGGCAGCTGCTGCTTTTGGTCTCCAACACGTTTGACCGTCCGCCGCATATGGTCGACGGCATGCCCATAGCCCAGCATGCCGGTCATGGCTTTGGAACCAAAAGCATCAAGCTTGCCGTCGAGCGCATGAACGGCAACTGCCAGTTCCGCATCAACGGCGATCGATTTGAGCTGCGTGCCGTGATGTAGCGGCGCGGCAAGCTGGCGCCACGACCAGTCCGTTTGAGCCGCTTTGTCGGCGTCAGTCCGCTACAGCGGCGCGGCGGCCGGGGTCAGCTGCTTGATGTAGGCCCACATGCGCTGCTTAGCGGCCTTATCGGTGAGCGCCGCCTCAAAACCGTCGAGTGCAAGCACGCGACGGCCCTGTACATGGGCGACCAGACCAGGCTTGAGCATGGCGGTATCGAAATCGTCGATTGCCACGAGCATATCGGCATAGGTCTCGCGCATGGTATCGGCCGCGCGATCGTCGAGCAGCAGCACGGCCTCGGGATCCAAGGCCTCGAGCGCTTCGCGGAACAGCTCGCACGGCAGGCCATCGCCTGTCGCAACCGTTCCATCGCCCGCGCCGGCGACGCTTGCCAGCACGCAAAAATCCTCGGGCGCATAGCCGATGGCCCCGAGCGCCTTACGCAGCGCCGCGCCATCCGCGCCCGCGGCAAGCTCGCCGCCCGAGCGCTCGGCTTCATCCAAATCGCCTTTTACCAGCACAATTGGCGAGCACGCGTTGCCTGCGATGCGCACGCCACGACCCGCAAGCGATGCGAGCTCCTGCTCGGCCGCCTGAGCGATGGCTTCTTTTTTCTGGCTTTGTGACATAGGTATGCGCTCTCCAATCGTTTGCGTGCCCACCATTATTTGACACTCCCCATGGCTAAAGCCAGGGGATTCTTGCTTCACCGAGAATTGCCTAGACTGCGCATGCAGCCGTAGGTCTTACGCCCTCTCCACAAGCGTTTGCGGCATCCGCCGCGGTTCCCGCATGCCCTGCGGTACCTTCCAGGATTCTCCTTCCCTCGCGGGCGATGTTGACGGCGGCATTTAGGTCGCGGTCGTGACGCATGCCGCACGCGGGACAGTCCCATACCCGTTCGGCCAGCGTCAGTCCCCTGTAGACGTAACCGCATGCGGAACACGTCTTGCTGGACGGATAGAACCTGCCCACCCTTACGAAGCCGCGCCCCGACCATGCGCATTTGTACTCGAGCTGGCGCGCCAGCTCCGACATGGCGGCATCGCCCACGGCCTTGGCGAGGCGGCGGTTCCTCTGCATGCCCCTGACGTTCAGGTCCTCGACCGCGATGTTTTGGCTTTCTCTCACCGCATGCGTCGTGAACTTGTGCAGGGCGTCCTTCCGCCGGTTGGCCACCTTCTCGTGCGCCCGCGCGACCCTGACACGCTGCCTGGCGCGATTTGCGGAGCCCTTCCGCTTGCGCGAGAGCCGTCGCTGCTCCCGTGCCAGCTTCCTCTCGCTCCTCTGCAGGTTTCTGGGGTTGGGCAGGCGCTCCCCCGTGGAGCAGGTGGCTATGTCGTGTATCCCCGCATCGACCCCCAGGAATCCGACGGTCGGGGCCGGTGCATCCGTGGCGGGGACGTCCGCGCAGCATATCGCCACGTAGTACTTGCCGCTCGGCACCTGCTTGACCGTCGCGGACAGGACGCGCCCCTCCACGGGACGGCTCACCCGTGCCCTGACGGTCCCCAGCTTGGGCAGCCTCACGTGCCTGGCGTCGATTATCCCGACGCCGTTCGTGCGGTAGCTCTTCCTCCCCGCGCGTTTGGACTTGAACTTCGGAAAGCCCACCTTGCCTGGTGCGCGGAAGAAGTTCCTATATGCCTTGTCCAGGTCGCGCAGGGACTGCTGCAGCGCCATGGAGTCCACCTCGGAGAGCCGCGGCGCGTCCGTTTTCTTCCAGGCGGGGATCTGGGTGATGTAGGAGTTGATGTGCTTCGATTTGCCCGTCCGCGCGTACTCGTCCCGCCTCATCGCCAGCACCCTGTTGTAGACCCAGCGACAGCAGCCGAAGGTCTTCTGCAGGAGGGCCTCCTGATCGGCGCTCGGGTATATGCGGTACTCGAAGCTCTTGTCCATGGCCCTCATGCGTTCTTCTGGTCCTCGATATATTGCCTGACGGTCTCGGGCGTCGCCCCGCCGACGGTCGAGACGAAGTAGCTGTTCGTCCAGAGCGTCGGCAGCTTGCGCTTCAGCTGCGGGAACTCGGTGCGCAAGTCATGGCTGGTCCTGCCTTTGATGCGCTTTACGGCCCGGTGGATGCCGAACTGGGGGTCGACCGAGATGAGCATGTGCACGCGGTCGGGCATGACCTCGATTTCCCTTATCTCGAAATCGAGCTCTTCCGCAACCTCGTGCGCAATCTCCTTGAAGCGGGAGTCGATGCCGTCCACGAGCACCTTTCTGCGGTATTTCGGGCAGAAGACCACATGGTAGTCGCAGCTCCAGACTATGTTGTCGTTGCTTCTGTATCTATCCATACAAACAGTATACCACTTGCAGCCGTATATGTATATCGGCTGACGCCGATGCGCCTTATATCCACATATCTGAAGAAAGGGGTTTTGCGGCGCTTTTGATAAAAGAGCCGCCCGCGAGTGGTTGCTTTGCGAGCCGCTGGGTATAAGCACGGTCGTACTGAGTTTTACGCGGCCAAGCCGCGTCGCATTATGGAGGTCACCATGGCTGACATTAAGCAGATCACCCCCGAGAACTTCGACGCCGTCGTCAACGATAGCCTGCCCGTACTGGTTGATTTTTGGGCCCCGTGGTGCGGCCCATGTCGTTCGCTCTCGCCCATCGTTGACGAGGTAGCTGATGAGCTGGCCGGCAAGCTTGCCGTCGCCAAGTGCAACGTCGACGACAACCAGGACCTCGCCATGAAGTTTGGCGTCATGAGCATCCCCACGCTGATCGTCTTTAAGAATGGCGAGGAAATTGACCGCTCGGTTGGCGCGCTGCCCAAGGCAAGGCTGCAGGCGCTGCTGGAGAAGCACCTGTAATACGCCGGTCGCACGCTGCCGTCCGTGAGCGGATTTGCACCGCTCGCCGGAGTGCCGGGTACGCCCCGCGTAACCACGGATAGTATGGTAGGTACAAACAGCCCCCAGTGAACGGGTGCGGGTCAGACGGACTCGCACCCGTTTTCTTATGCGGCGCTGCTTAGAGCGGGCGTAGTAGAATCTGAACCACTGGATTGCCCCGTACAAAAGGAGATTTTCCATGCATGATGTTGGAATGAACATGAGCCAGCTTGCCATGAGCGTCAAGCAGGTCGACGACACGATCGAGCTCGCTCACGAGTGGAGCCATCAGCTGCTGCATGCGACCGAGAACTTTGATATGGAGCGCATCGGCGCCAAGCTCGAGGCCGCCATGGCCGCGCTGCACGAGGCCCACGACGCGCTCGAGGGCTACGAGGAGGCCATCGAGGCCGATCACAACTCCGTCGGCTCCGTAAAGCTGGTGTAACGTGGCCGAGCACGAGCACGCTAACGGCTGCGAGCACGCACATGATCACGGCGCGGGCGCCGAGGCGAGCTGCCGTTGCAGCGGCCCCAACTCCGAGCTGGTCCGCTTTTCGGTCACCGCACCCGATGACCTGCTGCGCCGCTTTGACAAGCAGATTGCGCGCCGCGGCGATGTGGCCAACCGCTCCGAGGCCGTACGCGACCTGATTCGCGCCTCGATCGCCAAGGAGCAGATGCGCACGCCCGACGAGCAGGTCATCGGGTCGCTCACCATGATCTACGACCACCACACCGGCGACCTGACACGCCGCCTGGACGAGGTGCAGCACGACTACACCGACGAGATCGTATCGACTATGCACGTGCATCTGGATCACCACAACTGTTTGGAGATTCTGGCACTTAAGGGCCGCGGCGAGCGCGTCTACGAGCTGGCCGACCGTCTGCTGGGCCTGCGTGGCGTTAAGCATGGCGAGCTTACCTGCGCCGCCACCGAGCAGAGTCTGGGGCTGTAAGGGAATTTCCCGCAGCGCACCTGCCAAAAAGGGACAGGTTTGTTTTGGCAGGTTTAGATGTTTTACCTACCAAAATAAACCTGTCCCTTTTTGGTCGGTTTTGACGAGGGAGGGCCGCATGCGGCATGTGCATATCCATGTAACGGGCATTGTGCAGGGCGTTGGCATGCGGCCGTTTGTGTATCGCGAGGCCATGACGCACGACATTTGCGGCTGGGTGCTCAACGCGGGCGACGGCGTGCATGTCGAGGCGCATGCTTGCGCCGAGGCACTTGAGGACTTTGTTGCAGCGCTTTCGGAGCACGCGCCTGCGGCGGCTCGTGTGGAGCATGTCGAGGTTGCCGAGCTGGCGGCTGGCGCTTGGGATGCCGCTGACGAGCAGGACTTTCGCATTGTGGCGTCGCAGGACCAGACCGCGCACACGACGCTCATCTCGCCCGATATCGCCACCTGCGATGACTGTCTGCGCGAGCTGTTCGACCCCGCCGACCGACGCTTTCACTACCCCTTTATCAACTGCACCAACTGCGGACCGCGCTTTACCATCATCCGCTCGCTACCTTATGACCGAACGGCCACCTCGATGGACCGCTTTCCCATGTGCCCCACCTGCGCCGCGGAGTATGCCGACCCGCTCGATCGGCGCTTCCATGCGCAGCCCGATGCCTGCTTTGATTGCGGGCCGCATATTACGTGGCGTGAGGTTAACCGCGACGGAAAACCGGCGGTCGCTGGCGCAACGCCGGTCATCGGCTCCACGCGCGAAACCAGCGACGCCATTATTGAGCGTTGCGCCGAACTGCTTGGCTGCGGCGGCATCGTCGCCATCAAGGGGCTGGGCGGATTTCACCTGGCGTGCAACGCCGCCAACGAGCAGGCGGTGACCAAGCTGCGCCGTCGCAAGCGGCGCAGCAACAAGCCACTCGCCGTCATGGTGCGCAGCCTGGGCGACGCCGAGCGCTTGTGCCATATCGACGATGCCGAGCGCAACCTGCTGACCGGCAGCGTCCGCCCCATTGTGCTGCTGCGCCGACGCGCCGCTGGCAGCGACACCCACGGCTCCCCCGACGTCCTCGAGCTCGCGCCATCTGTCGCGCACGACCTGCCCGAGCTCGGCGTCATGCTCCCCTACACCCCGCTCCAGCATTTGCTGCTCGCCGCAGCCGCAGCCCGTGACATGCACGCACTCGTTATGACCAGCGGGAACTTGAGCGAAGAACCTATCGAAACCGACGACAATCTTGCATGGGAGCACCTTGTTGCCGCCGGCATCGCCGACGCACTGCTCGGCAACGATCGCGCGATCCTCTCGCGTTACGACGACTCCGTGGTGCGCGCGGTCGACGGCGCCACTATGCCCGTGCGCCGCGCCCGTGGCTATGCGCCGCAACCGCTACCGCTACCGACGATCGATGCCGCCGCGCCCTGCGTGCTCGCCTGCGGGCCGCAGCAAAAGGCAACGATCGCACTCACGCGCGATGATCCGGACTGCCCGGCGTCCTGTTTTGTGTCGCAGCATATCGGCGATGTCGAAAACGGCGCGACCTTCGACGCCTGGAACGCCGCGCGCACGCGCTTGGAAGACCTCTTTGATCTGGCGCACGCCGCTCTGGCCTGCGATTTGCACCCCGGATATCTGTCGAGCCAGTGGGCACGCGAGCAGGCACGGGAACAGGACCTGCCACTTGTCGAAGTCCAGCACCATCATGCGCACATTGCGAGCGTAATGGCCGAAGCTATCGCCGCAGGCCAGCTTGCGCCCGACGTGCACGTCCTCGGCATCGCCTTCGATGGAACGGGTGCCGGCACCGACGGCACCATATGGGGCGGCGAGTTTCTTATCGCCGGCCTCGCCGATTTTGAGCGCGCCGCGCACCTGCGCACCTGGCCGCTGCCCGGTGGCGCCGCATCCGTGCGCGATGCTCGGCGCAATGCGTTCTCCCTGCTCAGCGAGCTCGGTTTGATCGAGCACCCGGGTGCCGCGGGACTTTTGAGTCGTCTCGACGAGCAAACGCGCAGCGTGACGGCAACGATGATCGAGCGAAACATCAACAGCCCGCGCACGAGCAGCATGGGCCGCCTGTTTGACGCCGCAGCCGCGATGCTGGGCATCTGCGGCACTGCAACCTATGAGGGCGAGCCCGCCATCGAGCTCGAAGCCGCCGCTTGGCGTGCGCTCGGCGGAAAAAGCGCCTCTTCTACCGATAGCCTGGCTGGTGCATCAACACCTGCCGACGGCTCCCCGATTTTGGATTCCCAGCCACTTTTTGAGGCGCTTTTGAGTGGAATCGAGGCCGGCGCGCCGGCCGACAAGCTCGCGCTCGACTTCCATATCGCCATCGCGCGTGCATCGGCCCGCATCGCAAGCGAAATCTGCGCCCGCGAAGGCATCGACACCGTCGCGCTCTCGGGTGGCGTGTTCATGAACCGTCTTTTGCTTCGGCTCCTCACCCGTAAGCTTGAAGACGCAGGGCTTACTGTCTTGGTTCCCCGCACCGTGCCCGTCAACGACGGATGCATCGCCTACGGCCAGGCGGCGGTCGCCCGCGCTCGGCTCGCGCAGGTCATACCGCAGTAGGCTGTTTGGCTAGCCCATGCGCCGCCGTCTCACAGGTGTAACGCGTTTGCCCGCAACCCCCGCGAGCGCTACCATCAACTGATGGATTATTAAGCGCCTATCCAGCGCAAAGCGTATAAAAGGGGAACATTATGTGCCTTGCCGTTCCCGGTAAAGTGGTCAAACGCGACGACGACCTTAAGGCGACCGTCGACATGATGGGCATTGAGCGCCCCGTTTCGTTGCGCCTCGTGCCGACGGCGCAGGTAGGCGACTATGTTCTCGTACATGCCGGCTTTGGTATCCAGATTGTCGACGAGCAGGAAGCTCAAGAGACGCTCGATCTCGTCAACACCATGACCGAGCTGGTCGAAGAGGATCAACTCGCCACCAACCCGGCCGAGGCGTACTAGTGGCGGCGGCGCAGCCGGCTCGCTCCGGAATCGACTTTTCGGCATTCCGCGATCCCAAGCTCGCTCGCGAGCTCATCGACCGCATTCATGAGCTTGTCGGCGACCGTACCATCAACCTGATGGAGGTCTGCGGCACACACACGGTGAGCATCGGGCGTTATGGTTTTCGCTCCATTATGCCGACGGGGCTCAAGCTGCTGAGCGGTCCGGGCTGCCCCGTCTGCGTTACCGCGAACCGCGACATCGACCACGCAATCGCACTCGCCAAGATGGACGGCGCCATCATCACTACCTTTGGTGACATGATGCGCGTGCCCGGGTCGTCTACCTCGCTCGCCGCACAAAAGGCGGCGGGGCGCGACATCCGCATCGTATACTCCCCGCTCGACGCGCTCGATATTGCCGAACACAACCCCGACCGCCCGGTCATCTTTATGGGTGTGGGCTTTGAGACCACGACGCCCACCATCGCCGCCGCCATTTTGGAGGCAGATGTGCGCGGGCTCCAGAACTTCTCGGTCTATTGCGCTCACAAGACCACGCCGCCGGCGCTGCGTGCGATTGCCAACGACCCCGAGACGACCATCGACGGCTTTATCCTGCCGGGCCATGTCGCCACCATCGCAGGCCTGGCGCCCTTTGGCTTTTTGGTCGACGAGTTTAAGACCCCGGGCGTGGTTACCGGATTTGAGCCGGTCGATATTCTGCAGGGCATCTGCATGCTGGTTCAGATGGTTGTTGAGGGACGGCCCGCAATCGACAACGCGTACCGCCGCGGCGTCAATGCGGACGGCAATCCCGTGGCGCGCCAGCTGGTCGAGCAGGTATTTGAGCCGTGCGATACCACGTGGCGCGGGCTGGGACCGATTGCCGCCTCGGGCCTTTCCATCCGACCCGAGTTCTCGCGCTTTGACGCCGGCGCCCGCTATGACGTGCCGATCGAACCGACGGTCGAGCCGCGCGGATGCCGTTGCGGCGACGTGCTGCGCGGGGCCATTGCACCGAGCGACTGCCCGTTGTTCGGCCACGCCTGCACGCCCGAGCATCCTGTTGGCCCGTGCATGGTGAGCTCGGAAGGCAGCTGTGCGGCGTACTACCGTTACCAAGGCTAGCCCGAACATCCCCGATTGGAGTTTTCGATATGTCTCGTACTGCCACCGATAGCACTGTCCTGCTGGGCCATGGCTCCGGCGGGCAGATGATGAAACGCATCATCGACGAGGTCTTTCTGGATGCCTTTGGGTCGCCCGAGCTGCTCGAAGGCAACGATGCCGGCGTCGCCGCCCTGCCCGGCAGCGGGCGCATCGCCATGTCGACCGACAGCTTTGTGGTGACGCCGCAGTTCTTCCCCGGTGGCAATATCGGCAGGCTCGCCGTGTGCGGAACCGTCAACGATGTCGCGACCTCGGGCGCCAACGTGCGCTATCTGTCGTGCGGCTTTATCCTCGAAGAGGGCTATCCCATGGGTAAGCTGCGCCAGATTGTGCAGACCATGGCCGAGACGGCGCGCGAGGCGGGCGTCAAAATCATCACCGGCGACACCAAGGTGGTCGAGCGCGGCGGGGCCGACGGCGTCTACATCAATACCGCCGGGGTGGGCGAGGTTCCCGCGGGCGTGACGCTCAGCGGCGCCAACTGCCAACCCGGCGACGTCATCCTGGTCTCGGGCACGCTGGGCGACCACGGCATCGCCATCATGAGCCAGCGCGAGGGCCTGGCGTTCTCGAGCAACATCGAGAGCGACGCCGCGCCCCTCAACCACCTGATTGCCGACGTACTGGCCGCCGCCCCCGACACACGCTGCTTCCGCGATCCCACGCGCGGCGGCCTGGCGTCCACGCTCAATGAGTTTGCGCAGGCGAGCAACGTTGCCATGGAAATCGATGAGGACGCCGTGCCCGTGCGCCCCGACGTGCAGGCCGCCTGCGAGATGCTCGGCTACGACGTGCTGCAGGTGGCAAACGAAGGCAAGATGGTCGCCGTGGTGCCAGCCGAGCAGGCCGACGCGGCGTTAGCAGCCATGCGTGCCGCCCGCTACGGCGAGAACGCCGCCATCATCGGTCGCGTGCTGCCGGTCGCCGAAGGCGCCCGACCTGCCGTTCGCGTGCGCACCGGCTGGGGCTCCACCCGCATCCTCGACATGCTCGTCGGAGAGCAGCTGCCCAGGATCTGCTAGCGGCAAAGACTTGCGGTTGACGCAGTGCAGCTCGAGGCTGCTACAGATATTCAGATTCCAGGCACGCCCGACACGCAAGCCCAGTATCATGGGGTGCGCTTTACAACTCAAACGGCAGGAGCACCCATGGCAGCAGCCTTTTCCCATGTGATCTTTGATCTGGACGGCACCATCCTCAATACGCTCGAGGACCTGGCGGCCGCCGGCAACCATACCTGCGAGATGCACGGCTGGCCCACATTTGCCGTGGACGAGTACCGCTACAAGGTGGGAAACGGCATGCTCAAGCTGGTCGAGCGCTTTATGCCCGCCGAGTACGCGGGCGACGGCCGCATGTTTGAGCAGACGCTTGCCGAGTTTAGGGCTTATTACGGCGAGCACAAGGAAGACCACACCGCTCCCTACGACGGCACGATCGAGATGCTCGACCGCCTGCGTGCCGCGGGCGTTCAGCTTGCCGTGCTCACCAACAAGGACCACATTTCGGCGGCCCCGCTTATCGAAAAGTACTTTGGTCCCGATCGTTTTGCGCTGGTGCAGGGTCGTGTCGACGCGTTTCCGCCCAAGCCCGAGGCCCCCGTCACGCTGCATGTGATGGAGAAGCTGGGCGCCAACCCGGCGACCACGCTCTACGTAGGCGATTCGAACGTCGATGTTCTGACCGGCCACAATGCCGGCCTTAAGAGCGCCGGCGTCACCTGGGGCTTCCGCGGCCGAGCAGAGCTGGAGGCCGCCGGCGCCGACTACGTGGTGGATAGCCAAGACGAACTTGCCGCGCTGATCTTGGGCGAATAACGGAGCCGCCGCGCTACGCAGTCACGGCGATTGTGACGTGCGGAAAGCGCATCCCGTTTTGATGTCTCAAACTGGGATGCGCTTTCCGGTTGAGCCCCATCGGGGAAACGGCATCCCGTTTCGAGGCAATATTCCGGGTCGCACTTTCCGCAACCCACCCCATCCGGAAACCGCGACCCGGAATTCGGCCAAAAACCGGTCCACATTTTCCCCAACGACTACCATGGCAACGCAACAGGTAGAGGACGGACAGACACTATGACCCAATCCGAGGGCACGGAAACGACAGGAGCCCCCGCTCGTGACCGCGGGTCGGGGCTGCGACAATGTTGTTGAAGTGCCAGAGGCGCAGCCGCGCCGCAACGAGGTTGGGAGGCTCCCGTGCCTAGATATTCTACCGCCTTCGGAATGGACGTACACCTCAGGTCCACCACCGTCTGCGCGCTCAACGCGGAGACGGGCGAGGCCGTGGCGAGGAGGTTCCGCGGCAACCCGTGGGGCGAGGTCGCGGAGTGGATGTCGGGCTTCCCGGGCCCGTCGCTCGCCGCCTACGAGAGCGGCTACCTCGGCTTCGCGCCGCAGAGGGAGCTGTCGGCCCTCGGCGTCGACTGCGTCGTCGCGGCCGTCTCCAAGGTCCCGAGGTCGGCGGCAGACCTCTCGTCCAAGAACGACCGCAACGACGCGGCCAGGATGGCCAAGGCGATACTGTCGCACGACGTCACCCCGGTATGGGTGCCGTCCCCCGAGATCGAGGGGCTCAGGGACCTCGCCGCCGCCCACGACGCCGCGACCGCCAGGCTCGCGGCGGCGAAGCAGCGGCTCCTGGCGTTCCTGGCCCGCCGCGGCTACGTCTACGGAGGCACGACGCCGGCCGGCAACCCCCGGAAGTACTGGACGTACGGCTTCCTCAGGTGGCTCGACGGCATACGCCCCGCCGACGACGGCGGCATCCGGGCGCTCGCGGCGCTGAGGAACGAGGTCGAGGCGGCCGACGAGACGAGGGAGGCCGTCCTCGCCGAATACAGGGCCGCCGTCGCGGCGGGCCCCCTCTCGGCCGAGGTCGAGGCGCTCCAGTCCATCAAGGGGTGCGGGTTCGTGCTCGCCGCCGCCTTCGCGTCCGAGGTCGGCGACTTCTCGAGGTTCCGCTCCGGCAGGCAGGTGACGGCCTACTTTGGATTGGCAACACCTATTTGGACGATTCCGGGAGGGACAGCCCCGCCTTTCTGAACTCGACCGGCGACATGTAGCCCAGCGTCGAGTGGATCCTGAAG
>JAIIWC010000116.1 GCA_022745215.1 Collinsella sp.
GGTCGCGCGCGCAGACGTGGTGTAAGAGCGTCCTGAGGTCCGTCGCTGCAAGTCCCGATGTTACTCCTTCTTGAGACCGCGCTTCTCGACTATCTCGTCCACTATCTCCCTGGCGCGCCGCCCGAGCGCGCGGCGCCTCCCCTCTGCCGGGGCCGGCCTGCCCGCGGGCTCGGCGAAGCCCTCGGCGGCCGAGGCCTCGGAGAACACGCGCTGCTGGGACCACTGCCCCTCGGTCTCCATGAGGCTCGCGCACGTCAGGCGCAGCATCGACTCCCTCGAGGGGAAGGACTGCACGACCCTGTAGCGGCGCTTGATCTCGCGGTTGGCGCGCTCCTGGACGTTGTTGGTGCGGAGCTTGGCCCAGTGCGCCCTGGGGAAGGCCGTGAACGCCAGCGCGGAGTCCTCGGCCTGCTCGAAGACCTCGCCGGCCCTGGCGGACACCGACGCCACCCAGGGCGCGGCCTCGGCCCACACGCAGCGCGCGAGGTCGGGGTCGTCCTGGTAGACCGCGGCGTGCACGAGGTCCCTGACGGCCGCCTTGGAGCCCTCGGGCCTGCCCGAGCAGGCGCTCTGGAGGTTGCGCTGCAGGTGCGTCACGCAGCGCTGCCAGGCGCAGCCCTGGAACAGGCGCGAGACGGCGGCCACGAGCCCGGCGTGGCTGTCGGACACCACGAGGCGGACGCCGGCCAGCCCGCGCTCGCGCAGCCCGCCGAGGAAGGCCGCCCAGGAGTCCTCGCTCTCGGTGTCGACCACGTCGCAGCCCAGGAAGTGCTTGCGCCCGTCGGCGCCCAGCCCGATCGCGGTCACGACGGCCTGCGAGACGACCGACGAGCCGACCCTGCAGCTCATGTAGGTGGCGTCGAGCCACAGGTAGCAGCACGGCGTGCCCGACAGGTCCCGGCGGCGGAACTCGGCCACCTCGGCGTCGAGGTCGGAGCAGAGGCTCGAGACCTCCGAGCTCGACAGCGACGATATGCCCAGCCTGGACGCCACGCGCTCGACCTTGCGGGTGGAGACGCCGCACACGTACATCTCCTGCACGACGGCGGCAACCGAGGTGTCGACGCGCGACCAGCGCGCGAGCATGCCCTCGGGGTAGTAGGTGCCGTGCCTGAGCTTGGGTATCTCGAGCTCCACGTCGCCCACGGCGGTCTTGAGCGACCTGGGGCGGTAGCCGTTGCGGCTGTTCTCCCTGCCGCCGCCGCGCTCGTTGCGGCCCGCGCCGCACATCTGCTGGGCCTCGGAGTCCATCAGCGCGTTCATCACGCCGCCCAGCACCCTGCACGCGAACTCGCGCGCGTCCCCGCACTCCCGCCAGAGCCTCGCCGCCTCGAGGGCCTCGTCGCGGCTGAGACGCAGTACACTCTCTTCTTGGGGCATCGTCTTTCCTTTCATTCGTCACCTTCATTACTCCAACGACGAATTCTAGGCGGTGTCCCAACCCTTTCAAGAAAGGGCAGAGGCGGGGGCATGCCCCCGCCTCTTACACCACATCTCTACGCGCTACC